>DATCXZ010000366.1:0-3893 GCA_036570545.1 Kiloniellaceae bacterium | reverse complement strand
GCTGCCGCCGCGCAGCAGCAGCGCCGCGATGTCGGCGTCGCGGGCGACAGCGAGCGCCGCCTCGACCTGCGCTGCCGCAGCGTCACGGTCGAAGGCGGGCGAGACCAGCATCAGGCGGGGCGGGACGGCTTCCATCGGGACGCTGGGCGGCTCAGTCGCGCTGCAGCCATTCGCGGCAGGCGGCGGCCTTGTCCTTCACGTCGAGCAGGTCGAGAGCCTCGAGCGGACCGGTGATCAGGTGCAGGCTCTCGGCATCGGCCATGGCCTGCAGCCGCTCGGTCGCCTCGGCGGGGCCGGTGAAGCGCACCCGCAGCACGCCCTGGCGGAAGGCGGCCATCACCAGGCCCGGCTTGTCGGCGCAGTCGAGGATGGAGGAGGCGTCGGCCTGGGGCACTTCGAGCTGGGCTTGCTTGATCACCTCGCGGAACCACAGCGCCCCGGTGTAGGCGGCCGCGCCCGGCGGCGAGGCGAGGGTGACCGGCCGGTCAAGCTCGCGCGCGACCTTCAGGGCGGTAACCGCCTGCTCCAGGGAGTGGATGATGATGACGCGCTCGCTCATGACCAGACGATAGCAATAAAAAGCGGGGCCGGAAGGCCCCGCTTTTCGTTCAAGGCGCCCGGAGGGCTGCCCCGAGGATGTCAGATCAGCTTGCCGAGCGCCACTGCCGTATCGCTCATCCTATTGGAGAAGCCCCACTCGTTGTCATACCAAGTCAGGATCCGCACGAAGGTGTCGTCGAGCACCTGGGTCTGGGTCAGATCGAAGGTCGAGCTGGCCGGCGAGTGGTTGAAGTCGCTGGACACCAGCGGCTCGTCGCTGACCGCCAGGATGCCCTTCAGGCGATTGCCCTTGGCGGCCTTCACCATGGCCTCGTTGATCGCCTCGGCGGTGGTCTTCTTCTTCGCTTCGATGGTGAGGTCGACCAGGCTGACGTTGGCGGTCGGCACGCGGATCGAGGTGCCGTCCAGCTTGCCCTTCAGCTCCGGCAGCACGAGGCCGGTGGCGCGCGCGGCGCCGGTCGAGGTGGGGATCATGGACAGCGCGGCGGCGCGGGCGCGGCGCGGGTCCTTGTGCAGGGTATCCACCACCGGCTGGTCGCCAGTGTAGGAGTGCACGGTGGTCATGAAGCCGTGCTTGATGCCGACGGTCTGCTCCAGCACGTGGGCCACCGGCACCAGGCAGTTGGTGGTGCAGGAGGCGTTGGAGACGACGGTGTGGCTCTTCTTCATCTGGTCGTGGTTGATGCCGTAGACCACGGTGATGTCGGCACCGCTGGCCGGGGCCGAGACCAGCACCTTCTTGGCGCCGCCCTCCAGGTGTTTGCTGGCGGCCTCCTTGGTGGCGAAGATGCCGGTGCACTCCAGCACCACGTCGACGCCCAGCTTGCCCCACGGCAGCTTCGCCGGGTCGCGCTCGGACAGCACCTTCACCTTCTTGCCGTCGACCTTGATGTGGTCCTTGCCGGCCTCGATCTTGCCCGGGTAGGTGCCGTGCACGGAATCATACTTCAGGAGGTGCGCGTTCGCCTCGGCGGTGCCAAGGTCGTTGATGGCGACGAACTCGATGTCCTTGCGCTTGGCCTCCATGGCGGCGCGAAACACGAGACGCCCGATCCGCCCGAAGCCGTTGATGCCAACCCGAACTGCCATAGTCTGTCTCCGTTCCTAAAGTGCCGGCCGCCCGGATGCGGGCGGACCGGCGGTTCCCCTGCTTTTTCTTGATAAGGCCTTCAGGCGGCGTAGCGGCCCGAGGCGGCTGCGGCGTTGTCCTTGGCGCGCCGGAGGAAGGCCTGCTGGCCCTTCTTCAGGTTCTCGCGCTTGCCGGACCAGGCCTTCAGCGGCGCGGCCTGCAGCGCGCGGCCGTAGGAGAAGCTGAGCTTCCACGGCAGCGTGCCGGGCAGCTTGTTCATCGCGTTCAGGTGCTCGGTGGCGAGCGCGTCGCTCTGGCCACCGGAGAGAAAGACGATGCCGGGCACGGCGGCCGGCACCGTGCGCTTCAGGCAGCGCAGCGTGCGCTCGGCAACTTCCTGCACGCCGGCCTGCTCGGAGCAGTCCTGGCCGGAGATCGCCATGTTCGGCTTCAGCAGCGTGCCCTCCAGCCACACGTTCTGCAGCGACAGCTCGTTGTAGACGCTGCGCAGCACCTCCTCGGTGACCTCTTCGCAGATATCGATGTCGTGATCGCCGTCCATCAGCACTTCCGGCTCGACGATCGGAACGAGGCCGGCTTCCTGCGCCATCGCCGCGTAGCGCGCCAGCGCGTGGGCGTTGGCGGTGACGCAGCCGGGGCTCGGCGTGGCATCGCCGATGCGGTAGACGCCGCGCCACTTGGTGAAGCGGGCGCCGAGCTCGGCATACTCCTCGAGGCGCTGGCGCAGGCCGTCAAGACCCTCGGTCACGGTCTCGCCGGGGTGGCCGGCGAGCGGCTTGGCGCCGAGATCGACCTTGATGCCGGGGATCATGCCGGCCCGGGTGATCTTCTTCACGAGCGGCGTGCCGTCGGCGGCCTTCTGGCGGATGGTCTCGTCGTAGAGGATGACGCCGGAGATGTACTTGCCGGCATCGGGCGCGGTGAACAGCATGTCGCGGTAGTCGCGCCGGTTCTCCTCGGTCGAGGCGATCTTGATGCTGTCGAAGCGCTTCTTGATGGTGGGGGAGCTTTCGTCCGCGGCCAGGATCCCCTTGCCGTCGGCGACCAGAGCCTTCGCGGTTTCCGCGAGCGCGGCTGAACTCATAGTTGGGCCTCCAATTGCATGCCTTCTCTGGGAGGGCATATACAAAAACGAGCCTTGGCGCGGGCCGGTCAAATTCGTGTCTTGACCGCCTCAACCACGGCTTTAGCGGTAATGCCGAATTGCTCGAAGAGTTCCCTGGCCGGGGCCGAGGCGCCGAAGCCGCGCATGCCGACGAAGGCACCGCCGGCCTCGATCCAGCGCTCCCACCCGAACGGCCCCGCCGCCTCGATGGCGATGTGCAGCGTGCCGGGCCCGAGCACCTCGTCGCGGTAGTGCGCCGGCTGCTGCTCGAAGAGCTCCCAGGACGGCATGGAGACGACGGCCGACGAGATGCCCTCGTCGCGCAGCAGCTTCTGCGCTTCGAGCGCGATCTGCACCTCCGAGCCGGAGGCGATCAGCGTCACCTGCCGCTCGCTGTCGGCCGGCGCCATGATGTAGGCGCCGTAGGCGGAGAGATTCTCGGCGCAGTCGCGGCGCAGGGTCGGCAGGTTCTGGCGGGTGAGGGCGAGCACCGAAGGGCCGTTCTCCGACTGCAGCGCCAGCTCCCAGCACTCGGCGGTCTCGATCGTGTCGGCCGGGCGGAACACCTTGAGGTTCGGGATCGCGCGCAGGGCGGCCAGGTGCTCGACCGGCTGGTGGGTCGGGCCGTCCTCGCCGAGACCGATGGAATCGTGCGTCATCACGTAGACGACGCGCAGGCCCATGAGGGCGGAGAGGCGGATCGACGGCCGGCAGTAGTCGGTGAACACCAGGAAGGTGCCGCCGTAGGGGATGAGGCCGCCGTGCAGGGCGATGCCGTTCATCGCCGCCGCCATGCCGTGCTCGCGCACGCCGTAGTGAATGTAGCTGCCGGAGAAGTCATCCGGCTTCACCGGGCCCTGGGCCTTGGCCTTGGTGTTGTTGGAGCCGGTGAGGTCGGCCGAGCCGCCGATCATCGCGGGGATCTCGGCGGTCAGCACCTCCAGCACCTGCTGCGAGGAGACGCGGGTGGCGAGGCTCGGCGTCTCCGCGATCACCTTCGCCTTGAAGGCGGCGACCGCGGCCTGCCAACCGTCGGGCAGCTTGCCGGCGATCTGGTACTCGAAGGTGGCGCCCTGCTTGCTCGCCTTCAGGCGGTCCTGCCAGGCCTTGCGGGCGCCGGCGCTGCGGCGGCCGGCG
>DATCXZ010000365.1:0-4035 GCA_036570545.1 Kiloniellaceae bacterium | reverse complement strand
GGCGTCCCGGCCGGCGCCGCCTGCGCCTACATCTCCGGCGAGGAGTCGATCGACCAGGTCCGCCTGCGCGCGCGCCGCATGGGCCTCGCCAAGGCGCCGGTGCAGCTCGCCTCGGCCACCTCGGTGCGCGACATGGTGGCGAGCCTGGACCATCCGGAAGGTCCCGCCGTGGTGATCGTCGATTCGGTGCAGACGCTTTACGTCGACAGCCTGGAGTCCGCGCCCGGCACCGTCTCGCAGGTGCGTGCGGCGGCGCAGGAGCTCATCCGCCTCGCCAAGAAGCGCGGTTTCTGCCTGCTCCTCGTCGGCCACGTGACCAAGGAGGGGCTCATTGCCGGCCCCAAGGTGCTGGAGCACATGGTCGACACCGTGCTCACCTTCGAGGGCGACCGCGGCCACCACTTCCGCATCCTGCGGGCGGTGAAGAACCGCTTCGGCCCGACCGACGAGATCGGCGTCTTCGAGATGACCGACGAGGGGCTGCAAGAGGTCGCCAACCCCTCCGCCCTCTTCCTTGCCGAGCGCCGCGGCAACATCGCCGGCGCCGCCGTCTTCGCCGGGCTCGAGGGCACCCGCCCCCTCCTGGTTGAAATTCAGGCCCTGGTTTCCGCCTCCCCGCAGGCCACCCCGCGGCGTGCCGTGGTGGGCTGGGATTCCGGCCGCCTTGCCATGGTATTGGCGGTGCTGGAGGCACGATGCGGGCTGGCTTTGGCCGGTCAGGAGGTATATTTGAACGTGGCCGGCGGCCTCAGGATCGGGGAGCCGGCGGCGGATCTGGCAGTGGCAGCGGCCCTGGTATCGGCGGCGACGGGACAGGAAGTGCCGGAACAGACGGTCATATTCGGCGAGATCGGCCTTTCGGGCGAGATCCGCCCGGTGAGCCAGGTGGATTTGCGGCTCAAGGAGGCGGCGAAGCTCGGCTTCACCCGCGCGTGGATCGCGCCGCGGCGCCAGCAGGCCTCCGGGAAGACGGGGAAAGCGCCGGACAAGACAGCAGGAAAAGCGGCGCCGGGAGGCGAAAGCCTCGCCGTGGAGGAGATTCCTCACCTGCTGGATCTCGTCGCGCGACTCGCGGGTCCCGGCGCGGAGCGACCCGGCCAGGGCCGCGCCGCGGCCAGCCGACAAGATTACTAGAATTCCGGGTTACTAGAGTTCCGGCGGGAGAGCCGGTAGGGAAGATCGATGGACAGCTTGCCGATCAATCTGGCGGACCTCATCGTCATCGTCGTGCTGCTGGTTTCGGGCGTCTTCGCCTTCGTGCGCGGCTTCGTGCACGAGGTGCTGGCCATCGCGTCCTGGGTCGGCGCCGCCTTCGTCACGCTCTACGCCTATCCGCTCGTGCAACCCTGGGTGCTGGGCGTCATCGCGGTGGAGTTCATCGCCAGCCTCTTGACCGGCGTCGGACTCTTCTTAATTACCCTGGTGCTGTTCTCCGTGCTGACGCGCATCCTGTCCAACCGCATCCAGCAGAGCAGCCTCGGCGCCCTCGACCGTTCCCTCGGCCTGCTGTTCGGCTTCGTGCGCGGCGCCGTGATCGTGGCGCTGGCCTGGCTGGCCCTCGGCTACGTGGTGACCGAGCCCGACCGTCCTGCCTGGATACAGGAGGCGCGCTCGCGCCCGCTGATGGAGCGCGGCGCCGATTTCCTGCTCGCGCTGGTGCCGCAGGAGTTGCTGGAAGACGGCGACCAGGCTGCCGAGGACGCCAGGCGCCGGGCCGAGGAGCTGCGCCGCGCCGAGCAGACCTACCGACAGCTCGTCTCTCCGCTGCGTAAAGCCGATGCAGAGGAGGAGCAGCCGGCGTATAACGAAGGCATGCGCGACGAGATCGAGAAGGCCATCGAGGGCCTGATATCGGACGAACCCGCGCCGGGAGACCCCAAGCAGTGATCACCACCAATCCTCCGGCAGCCACCCTCGCTCGCGATCGGGCGCGGGATCGCGAGCGAACGGGCGACGACGACAAGTTCCACGACGAGTGCGGGGTCTTCGGCGTGTTCGGCCACGAGGATGCCGCCGCGCTGGCCGCGCTCGGCCTGCACGCCCTGCAGCACCGGGGTCAGGAATCGGCCGGCATCGTCGCCTTCGACGGGCAACACTTCAACGCTCACCGCGACCTTGGCCTGGTCGGCGATATCTTCTCCTCCGAAGGCGTCATGTCGCGCCTCGCCGGCCACGCCGCCATCGGTCACAACCGCTATTCGACCACCGGCGAGACGGCGCTGCGCAACGTCCAGCCGCTGTTCGCGGATCTCTCCTGCGGCGGCTTCGCGCTGGCGCACAACGGCAACCTCACCAATGCGCGCCACCTGCGGCGCCGCCTGGTGGACCACGGCGCCATCTTCCAGTCGACCTCCGACACCGAGGTGATCCTCCACCTGATCGCGGTTTCCGAGGCCGGCAGCCTGATCGACCGCATCATCGCGGCGCTGCGCCAAATCGAGGGGGCCTACTCGCTGGTCGCCGTCTCCGATAGCTGCATCATCGCCGTGCGCGACCCGCTGGGTGTGCGCCCGCTGGTGCTCGGCCGCGTCGGCAACGCCTACGTGGTGGCCTCCGAGACCTGCGCGCTCGACATCATCGGCGCCGAGTTCGTGCGCGACGTCGAGGCCGGCGAGATGGTGGTGCTCGACGAGTCCGGCGTCCACTCGCTGCGCCCCTTCCCCCTGGTGTCGCGGCGGCCCTGCATCTTCGAGTACATCTACTTCGCCCGGCCCGACTCGATGATGGAGGGCATCTCCATCTACCAGGCCCGCAAGGGCATCGGCCATGTCCTGGCCGAGGAGAGCGGGGTGCCCGCCGACGTCGTCATCCCGGTGCCGGATTCCGGCGTCCCGGCGGCAATCGGCTATGCCGAGCAGGCCGGCATTCCCTTCGAGCTCGGCATCATCCGCAACCACTACGTCGGGCGCACCTTCATCGAGCCGGGACAGCAGATCCGCAATCTCGGCGTGAAGCTGAAGCACAACGCCAACCGCCGGACCATCGCCGGCAAGCGCGTCGTGCTGGTCGACGATTCGATCGTGCGCGGCACCACGTCGATCAAGATCGTCGAGATGGTGCGCGCCGCCGGCGCCACCGAGGTGCACATGCGCATCGCCGCGCCGCCGACCAGCCACCCCTGCTTCTACGGCATCGACACGCCGCAGCGCGAGGAGCTGCTGGCGTCCAAGCTCGACGTGGAGGGCATCGCCCGCCACATCGGCGTCGACAGCCTCGCCTTCATTTCCATCGACGGCCTCTACCGCGCCATGGGCGAGGCACGGCGCGACCCGGCGGCGCCGAAGTTCTGCGACGCCTGCTTCACCGGCGACTACCCGATCCGGCTGACGGATTTCCTCCGGCGCGACCAGCCGGCGCAGCTTTCCCTGCTGGCCGAGCGCGCCTAGGCGCGGAAGCCTGCCCGCACGTGATGCTCGCTCGCCTGCTCTATGGTCTCGGCGCCGCCACAGGCGGCTCGCTGCTGTCGCAGTTCCCGGAATACTACATCCACTACGTCCAGCGCCTCGGCGGCCGCGTCGATCAGGCCCGCCTGCGCGCCGCGGAGATCCGCGAGGACGCCGCCACCATGGGCCTGTCGGTCGAGGACTACGTGGCGAGCTTCCTGGACAGCGCGCCGCACAGCCTCGAAGGCGCCCGGATGACGGAGAGCATCTTTCAGCTCGATCGCATGGAGGCGGCCTACCACGCGCTGCGCGCCGCGCCCGCGCTCGAGCGGCCCCTCGCCTTCGTCGAGCACATGAACGGGGGGCTGGTCGAGTCCACGCTCGGCGACTTCGCCCCCGCCCTCCCGCTGACGCCGGAGGGTTTCTCCTACGCTGCGGCCGGCGCCCTCGCCGGCCTCGCCATCATCTTCGGCTCGCGTCGCGCCCTGCGCCGGCGCCGCCGCCGACGGCAGAGCCGAAAGGAATTGGAAGTCTGATGTCTCATGGTTCCGGTCGCTTGCCCGCCGGTCGCTTAAGTGGCCGCATCGCCGTGATCACCGGCGCATCGCGCGGCATCGGCGCCGCGGTCGCCCGCCGCGTCGCCGCCGAGGGC
>DATCXZ010000364.1:0-4685 GCA_036570545.1 Kiloniellaceae bacterium | reverse complement strand
AGCGAAGGCGGCGGCGCGCCGCCGCCGGGCGCGGAGCCGCGTGGGCCGCGGCCGAACCGCCTCTACCGCAACACCGAGCGTGGGGTCATCTTCGGGGTTTGCGCCGGCCTTGCCGATTACTTCGGCATCAGCCGCTTCTTCGTGCGCATCGTCGCGGTGATCGCGCTCTTCATGTTCCCGCCGCCGACGCTGTTCTGCTACTTCATGGCAGCGTTCCTCATCCCGCGGGCGCCGACCTATCACTACGAGTCGGATGCGGAGAAGGAATTCTGGCGCCAGATTCGCCTGAAGCCGAGCGAGAGCCTGTCTCGCCTGCGTCATCGCTATCGCGAGCAGGAGCAGCGCATCCGAAACATGGAAGCCTTCGTCACCTCGTCGGAGGCGAAGCTCCACCGCGCATTCCGCGACCTCGAAAGCTAGCCACCTCGGGAAGAGGCGCCTTTGTGGAGGGCCGCGGCGTCAGGCGCAGCAAACCGCCTGCGGTGTCGTCTCTCCGCAGCCCGCCCCGGCCCAGCAGCCCCCGGCAAGGCCTCAGCAGGCCTCAGCTTTCCTGGCTGCTACGCGCTGAGGAATAGACCATGATCTGGCTGACGGTCTCGCCATCCTCGGAGAACGGCAGCAGGAGGTTGTGCTCCGACCGCCAGCGCCCTTGCGGCGAGATGAACTCCGCAATCTGGTAGAGATGGCGGCGGCTGGTGCGGACGCTTTCGTAGATGGCGATGGCCTCCTCTGCGCTCGACCAGAAGAAGGCTTCGCGCACCAGCTTGCCGGTGGGATCACGCCCGCGCAGGCGCACGCTCTCCGTGCCGACCACCCGATAGCGGTAGATGCCGATGCCGGCTTCGTCGAGGCCCTCCACATCGATCAGCAGGATTGCCGGCAGATGCCGTGGCACCGCTTCGGGGCGGAAGCCGGCCCGCCGCGGCATGGCGCTGCCTTGCCGCAGGCTGTCCCAATAGCGGAAGATCTCTGCCACGCTCGGAGGGCAGGCTTCGAGGAACGCATTCGTGTCGCAGCGCGTCAGCGCGGCGCGGCGCTCGCCTCTGCCGCTGTCAGCCATGGTCGTGGGCTGGAAACATTCCCGTCTCCGTCTTGCGAGAGCCACTAGATCGGATCGTTGTCAGGTGGAACCGCGCCGCGGTTCCACCTGACCCTGATCTGCTCTAGGCGCCCCGCCGCAAGCGATCGTCGCTCAACCTTTAAGCGAGGGTTAACCTCTCCGCTGCTAGGTGTTATGCGGGAGAAGGGCCCTTCTTCGCAAGACCACCAGCCGTTCCGGAGCAAAAAGCTGGAGTTCTCCACCCCCGCCGCCATTGTGGGCGCTCTAATCGGTGCCTCCGTCATGCTCACGGCGCTGGCCTACCTGCGCGCGATGTCGGACGCTCCCGCCGGCGTCGGCTACTGGACGGCGGCCTATGCACTCTGGGTCCTGCGCCTCGGCTGCTTTCTGAGCGTCGGCCATCTCGAGCCGCAGTTCATCGCCTTCGTTGCCGAGGTGCTCCAGGCCACGGCTTCCCTGTTCCTGCTCTACGGCACCCTGCACTTCGTTGGCCGCCATCCGCCGGTCATGCCCCTTGCCCACACCATCCTCGCGATCACGCTGTGGACGGCCTTTACCGTCTTTCAGATCGACGATTTTCTGCTGCGGACGATCCCGCTCTATGCGGTCTCCGGCGGCGCGCTGATCGTCGCTGGCATCGTCATGCTCCGCAGGTACGGTCCGGACACTGCGGCGGCCTCCCGCCTGGTCGGTGTCGTGCTCATCGCCTGGGGCCTGCACAAGCTCAACTATCCCTGGCTCCGGCCTGTCGAGTGGTTCGCGCCCCTCGGCTTCCTACTCGCCGATTTTCTCGCCATGCTGGCGGCCGCGGGCCTGCTGCTGGTGACGGCGGGACGCCTGCGCAGCATCGCCGACCAGGCAGAGCAGCGCCACGTGCAGAGCCGCGAGCACTTGGCTACCCTCAACCAGTTGCTACAGGTTTCCCTCGGCGGCAAGTCCCTGAGCGGCCAGCTAACCGACGCGCTCGACATCGTTCTGGCGGCACCCTGGCTGGCCTTGGAGCCGCGCGGCGGCCTGTTCCTGGTGGAGGAAGGCGCCCTCAAGCTCTTCATCCAGCGCAACCTGCCGGAGGCATTCAGAAGCACCTGGTCAAAGGTCACCTTCGGCCAAGGCTTCTGTGGGCGGGCGGCGGCCGAGCAGCGGGTGATCCACGCTGCCGACGTCGATGACCGCCTAGAGGTCGGTTTGGAGGGCCCGCGGCCGGACGGGCACTACGCGCTTCCCATCGTGTCGGGCGGCGAGGTGTCGGGGGTCCTCGTCCTCTATCTGCCGGTCGGCCATCGTGCCGAGCAGGAGATCACTCATCTGCGCGCAGTCGCCGACGTGCTGGCCGGCATGATCGTCCGCAAGCGTGCCGAGGCCGCGGCCGAGCAGAGCCGCAGCCGTCTCGTCGAAGCCCAGCGCATCGCCAGGGTCGGCAGTTGGGAGAACGACCTGCGCAGCAGGGTCTCGGTCTGGTCGGACGAGCAGTTCCACATCCTCGGCTATCGGCCCGGCGAGATCGAGCCTCATATCGACATCTTCCTTGCTCGCGTGCATCCCGACGACGCCGGCCGCGTGCTCAACGCGCTCGCCGCCGCCGAGCGCAGCGAGCGCTTTGCCGTCGAGCACCGCGTGGTGCACTCGGACGGCACGATCCTCCATGTCAGCCAGGTTGCCGAGGTGATCCACGATGAGGCCGGAAACGCGATACGCATGATCGGCACCTGCCAGGACATCACCGAGGACAAGGCTGCCGAGCAGGCACTGCTGCAGGCAAAGCAGGCGGCCGAGACCGCCAATCGCGCCAAGTCCAGCTTCCTCGCCACCATGAGCCACGAGCTGCGCACGCCACTCAACGCCGTGATCGGCTTTGCCCAGCTCCTGGAGCAGAACTGTGCCAGTCCCGTCAACTATCGGAAGTACAGGGAATACATCGGCCACATCCGCGAGAGCGGCGAACATCTGCTGGCGGTGATCAACGATATTCTCGATCTGTCGCGCGTGGAGGCCGGCGAATCGACACTGAACGAAAGTGCCGTCGACCTTGCCGGCCTGTCGCAACGCACCGCCGCCCTGATGGAAGCCAAGTTGCGTGCGGGCGAGCTGACTCTGGCGTGCCACCTGCCTGCCGGCCTCCCCCTGCTTTACGCCGACGAGCGCGCCATCAAGCAGATCCTGCTGAACCTGCTGGCCAACGCGGTGAAGTTCACCAAACCGGGCGGCAAGGTCACCATCGAGGTCCAGCGGACCGCGGATGGCCTGGAGTTGGCGGTGAGCGACACTGGCATCGGCATTGCGCCTGCCGACCAGCAACGGGTGTTCGAACCCTTCGTGCAGGTCGAGAGCGAGTTGAACCGCCGCTTCGAGGGCACGGGCCTTGGCCTGCCTCTGGTCCGCTCCCTGGTCGAACTGCATGGCGGCCGGGTCAGCCTCCAGAGCGCCTCCGGCCGGGGCACGCGGCTGGCCGCCCATTTTCCTTCCGCGCGGCTGCTGCCAACCGCAGCGAGCGCTCCGCCGACCGGCCTCCTGGCCCGCTGATCCAGGGTTGCGGCCGCCGGCAGAAGCTCCATCTATCCTGAAAACGCCGTAAAAAGGCCACAGTCGCTTTTCAGGCTGAGCCTAGGCACGCAGTCCTTTCTGCCGGCGAGACCGACGCGGGACAACGGAAGGGGCCGCGGCGCCTTGCTTGACTGCCAGTCGTCTGCTTTGGTGGCGCGGGCAAGCGGCGGCGCTGCGTGATTCGGGAAAATGCCATGCCCATCAGGAGGGGCTCGACGCAATGAGGGCATCCGCCTTGGAAATCTGCTCTAATGAGAAGGGTTTTCTCAAATCGACGGCTATGCAAGACACCATCGCACTGGTCGATGACGACCGCAACATCCTGACCTCCGTCTCCATCGCCCTGGAGGCCGAGGGCTTCAAGGTGCGCACCTACAACGACGGCGCCGAGGCGCTGCGCGGCATTTCGGCCAGTCCTGTCGATCTTGCCGTGCTCGACATCAAGATGCCGCGCATGGACGGCATGGAACTGCTCGGCCACCTGCGCAAGGCCTCCAACCTGCCGGTCATCTTCCTCACCTCGAAGGACGACGAGATCGACGAGGTCCTGGGCCTGCGCATGGGCGCCGACGACTACATCACCAAGCCGTTCTCGCAACGCCTGCTGATCGAGCGCATCCGGGCGCTGCTGCGGCGCGATAAGGGCGGCGAGGACGGCGGCCAGCCCGGAGAGGTGGCGGAGGCCCCGCTGGTGCGCGGCGAGTTGACGCTGGACCCGGCGCGCCATCTCTGCACCTGGAAGGGCGGGCGCATCAGCCTTACCGTGACCGAGTTCCTGATCTTGAAGGCGCTGGCGCAGCGGCCGGGCCATGTTAAGAACCGCGACCAGCTCATGGACGCGGCCTACGGCGAGTCCGTCTATGTCGACGACCGCACCATCGACAGCCACATCAAGCGGCTGCGCAAGAAGTTCCGCGACGTCGATGACAGCTTCCAGCAGATCGAGACGCTCTATGGCGTCGGCTATCGCTACCGCGAGGCGTAGCTCGGGCAGCGCAGGCGGCCAGCGGGCGGCGGACCGCGAGGGGCAGGGCAGAACCATGTTGCGGCGGCAGAACGGGGCAGGCGGCGGCTCGGCGGCCGG
>DATCXZ010000363.1:0-10011 GCA_036570545.1 Kiloniellaceae bacterium | reverse complement strand
CGCGCGCCTGCGGCCTCGCCTCTGCCGAGGCTCTGCCGGCCTGGTACGGCGATCTCATGACCCGCTGCGGCGTCGAGCGCCACCTGCCGCCCGCCTTCAAGGCCTTCGACGCCACCACGCTGGCGGCGGAGATGCGGGCGCCGGAGAACCAGCCGATGCGGCGCGCCACCGCCCGCACGGTCGAGGATTCCGACATCGACCGCTTCGCCGCCGCCGTCATGGCCCTTGCCTGAACCATCGGTGCTTAACACCAGGAGCGAGCCTCATGCCGACCATCGCCCGCATCGACGTCAGCCACCACCGCCTGCCGCTCGACCCGCCCTTCGTCGCAAGCTGGGACGGCCGGCCGCGCCGGCACTTCGACGTCACCGTGGTGCGCGTGACCGACGACGAGGGGCGCGTCGGCATTGGCTCCGGCGACCTCATGCTCGGCCTTGCCGGCCACGAGGATCTCTTCGTCGGCGAGGACCCGCGCCGTGTCGAGCGCCACTACGAGGTGCTGTCGCACATCCAGTTCCACTACGGCCGCTGCTGGCCCCTCGACCTCGCGCTCTGGGACCTCACCGGCAAGATCGCCGGCGAGCCGGTGTGGCGCCTGCTCGGCGGGCGCAGCGACCGCGTGCGCGCCTACGCCTCCTCGGGCGTGCTGCGCGATCCCGGCGCGCTGGCCGAGACCGCCGAACGCTTCGCCGAGGAAGGCTTCGCCGCCATGAAGATCCGCTTCCACCGCGGCGACTGGCGCGACGACATCGCGGCGCTGGAGACCGTGCGCCAGCGCGTTGGCACAGGGCTCGAGCTGATGGTCGACTGCAACCAGGGCTGGCGTATGCCGTGGGACACCGAGGCGCCCTGGACCCTGAAGGATGCGCTGGCGGTGGCGCGCGAGCTGGAGCGCCTCGGCGTCTACTGGATGGAGGAGCCGCTGCACCGCGGCGATCGCGACGGCCTGCGGCGGCTGCGCGACAGCGTCGACCTGCGCATTGCCGGCGGCGAGATGACGCGCGAGCTCTACGAGTTCCGCGACCTCATCGCCGGCGGCTGCCTCGACGTGGTGCAGCCGGACTGCGCGCTGGTCGGCGGCATCACCGGCCTCCGGCGCGTCGCCATCATGGCGCGCGAGTTCGGCATCGCCTTCACGCCGCACACCTGGTCCAACGGCTTCGGCGTGGTCGCCAACACACACCTGACAGCAGGCCTCGGCGAGGCGCCCTTCATCGAGTTCCCCTGCGACCCGCCGGAGTGGAGCCTGGAGCGCCGCGACTACCTGCTGGCCGAGCCCTTCGACCAGCGGGACGGCTGGCTGCAGCTGAGCGAGGCGCCGGGCTTCGGCGTCACCCTCGACGAGGAGCGGCTGGCGGCCACGAAGACCGGGTGAAGCGGATACGAAATTGACGTGCTGAGGCGCATCGCCGTAGTTGGCGGGGTCACGATTCACTCTCCTCCAATAGAAGAGCGGCGATGTCACGACGCCAGTGGATCACCCTGACGATTTGGATCGGCGAAACCGGTCGGTAAATCGCTGCGTAGGACGTCCGCTTCACGGCCCAAAACAGAACCGGGCGGTCGGTGAGATCGGAGCGGCTGTGTCCGAGTCCGGGATTCTCTGCCAGTAGACCGAAGGCTTGGTAGAGACGCTCTTCAACCTACTCGGCAGCCTGTGGGTTCTCCTCCCAGATGACTGATATGAGGTTCTCGATGTCGTTTTGTGCGGCGAGCGTTACCGCATAGGGCATCATCCCTGCCCGGCCAGCTTCCTGCGCAGCGCTCGCGAACGGCGCCTCGATTCGGCGCCGCTGATGACCTCTCCCCCGGCGAGAGTCCGCTAGAGCGAAATATTCCAGTAATCCAATTCACTACGGAATGAACTTTATCTTATTCCTAAGGAAACTCAGGAACTTCGGCCCGGCGCTTCGACCGCTTAAGCATGGTTTTACGAAAGCCGGCCACAATGACAGTGCCTGAATGGGGGCAGCCTGGGCCGCAGAGACCAAGGCCAGGACAGAACGGGCTTCGCGAAGGATCGGCCGCGTGTTCGACGGGAAGCGGAATAGCGCGGCGGTCGCCGCCAATGTGCGGGCTGTCCAGGAGGCGCTGGACGGGCTCCACATCGGGCTGTCGATCTTCGACGGCGCCCTGCGCCTCGTCGCCTGCAACCGGACCTTCCTGACCATGCTCGACTTCCCGGCCGCCCTGGGCGTGGCCGGCACGCCGCTCGAGGCCTTCGTGCGCCTGAACACGGAGCGCGGCAACAACGGCCCTTGCTTGAACGGGGGCGACGTCGAGGACGTGGTGCGCCGACGCCTTGCCGAGGCCGGCAAGTTCGAGCCCGGGGCCTTCACGCAGACGCTTTCCGACGGCACCGTCATCGAGGTGGTGCGCCAGCCGCTGCCCTCCGGCGGCGTGGTCTCCACCTATACCGACGTCACCGAGATCACCCGCGCCCGCGAGGCCCTCGAGGAGAAGGAGCGCGAGATGACGCGCTACTTCGAGGACATCGAGATGCAGCGGGCGATGGTCGAGCAGCAGGCCCAGCAGATGGTGCACATGGCCGAGGACCTCGCCCTGCGCAACAAGGAGATCGAGAAGAGCCGCGCAGAGAGCGACTTCCAGGCCAAGCACGACGAGCTGACCGGCCTGCCCAACCGGCGCTACTTCATCGACTACCTGGAGCAGGTGCTGGGGATCGCCGGGCCGGTGAAGGCGCACAAGGCCGTGCTGTTCATCGACCTCGACAACTTCAAGCCGGTGAACGACATCCTTGGCCACGACCACGGCGACCGGCTGCTGCGCAAAGTCGCCCTGCGCCTGACGTCGTCCGTGCGCGACAGCGACTTCTGCACGCGCCTGGGTGGCGACGAGTTCGCCGTCATCGCCGCCATGAAGCCGGAGCGAGGGCTGGCAGGCGTCCGCATCGTCGCCGAGCGCATCCTCGAGGCGCTGAACATCCCGGTCGAGGACGCCGACCCGCCCATCGCCATCAGCGCCAGCATCGGCGTCGCCCTCTTCCCCACCGACGCCGCCAACCGCGAGGACCTGCTGCGTGCCGCCGACACCGCGATGTACGAGGCAAAGGCCGGCGGCCGCAACCGCATCGTCTTCGCCTGCGAGCTGGCCGACGGGAGGCCGCGGGCGGGTTGAGGCTAAGTCCGTCCGGATAGTGCCCGCAGATCACATCGCCCGCGACGCCTCACAACCGATACACCGCTACCGTCCCGAGACCTGGGCCTGTTGGATTCACACATCCCTGTCGCCCACACCGGTCGTCACCCCGGCCAAGCGAGCGTGAGCGAGCGCGAGCCGGGGCCTATGGAGCCGCCCGGCGCCTGGCCCAACCATAGATCCCGGCTCGCGCTCCCTACGGTCGCTTGGCCGGGATGACAATGGAGTGAGACGGCGCTCGCTTGTCCGGGGACAGTGTGAGCACTCAGCGCGTTACCGACAGCCTTGATCAGGAAGGGCGAGCCTATCTCCGCCGCCGCCTCACTCCGCCGCGGCGTGCGCCTTCAGCGGCTCGACCTTGCAGGCGCAGAACTTGAATTCCGGGATCTTGCCGAAGGGGTCGAGCTGCGGGTTGGTCAGCATGTTGGCGGCCGCCTCGTTGAAGCAGAAGGGAATGAACACCATGCCCTCCGGCACGTCGCGGTCGGCGCGCACGTTCAGCGCGATCTCGCCGCGCCGCGTCGCCACCTTCACCATGTCGCCGGGCTCCAGCCCCATGGTCCTCAACTGGAACGGGTTGAGGCTGGCGACGGCCTCCGGCTCGAGGGCGTCGAGCACTGTGGCGCGCCGGGTCATGGCGCCGGTGTGCCAGTGCTCCAGCATGCGCCCGGTGGTCAGCACCAGCGGGTAGTCCTCGTCGGGCAGCTCGTCGGGCGGCACCAGGCCGGCCGGCACGATCTTGGCGCGGCCGTCCCCGGTCGGGAAGCCCTCGGCGAAGAGGATCTCGTTGCCGGGCACGTCCGGACCGTCCACCGGATAGGTCACCGCATCCTCGCGCACCAGGCGGTCCCAGGTGATGTGCTTCAGCGACGGCATCGCCTCGGTCATCTCGGTGAAGACATCCTTCGGGTGCTTGTAGGTCCAGTCGAGCCCCAGCCGGTTGGCCAGCTCCTGGATCAGCTCCCAGTCCTGGCGCGCCTCGCCGGGCGGCGGTGCCACAGGGCGGCCGATCTGCACCTCGCGGTTGGTGTTGGTGAAGCTGCCCCACTTTTCCGCATGGGCCGAGGACGGCAGCACCACGTCGGCATGCCAGGCGGTCTCGGTCAGGAAGATGTCCTGCACCACCAGGCATTCGAGCTTCGCCAGCGCCTTGCGGGCATGGGTCTGGTCGGGGTCCGACATCGCCGGATTCTCGCCCATGACGTACATGCCCTTGATCTCGTCGGCGAGGATCGCATCGATGATCTCGACCACCGTCAGGCCGCGCTTGGGATCGAGCTTGGTGTCCCACAGGTTCTCGTAGAACTGGCGCACCTCCTCCAGCTCGACCGACTTGTAGTCAGGGTAGACCATCGGAATGAGCCCGGCGTCCGACGCACCCTGCACGTTGTTCTGGCCGCGCAGCGGATGCAGGCCGGTGCCGGGACGGCCGATCTGGCCGGTGATCATGGTCAGCGCGATGAGGCAGCGCGAGTTGTCGGTGCCGTGCACGTGCTGCGAGACGCCCATGCCCCAGAAGATGATCGAGCGCTCCGAGCGCGCGAAGGTGCGCGCGACGTCGCGGATGGTCGCCGCGTCGATGCCGCAGACCTTCGCCATGGCCTCGGGCGAGAAGTCCTTCACCATCTTCTTCAGGTCGTCGAAGCCGCTGGTGTGGGCCTGGATGTACTGCTGATCGGTGAGGCCTTCCTCGATGATGGTATGCAGCATGGCATTCAGCAGGGCCACGTCCTGCCCCGGCTTGAACTGCAGGGACTTGTAGGCGTAGCGGCTGATCTGCTGGCCACGCGGGTCCATGACGATGATCTTGGCGCCGCGCTTGGCCGCGTTCTTCAGGAAGGTGGCCGCAACCGGGTGGTTCTGCTCCGGACGCGCGCCGATGATGATCATGCAGTCGCTGTCCTTGGCCGCCCCGAAGGGCGCCGTCACCGCGCCCGAGCCGATGCCCTCCATCAACGCCGCCACCGAGGAGGCGTGGCAGAGCCGCGTGCAGTGGTCCACGTTGTTGGTGCGGAAGGCGGTGCGGATCAGCTTCTGGAAGAGATAGGCCTCCTCGTTCGAGCCCTTGGCCGAGCCGAAGCCGGCAAGGCCCTTGGGGCCGTTCGCCTCATAGACCTTGTTGAGGCCGCCGGCAGCCTTCTCCAGCGCCTCCTCCCAGGTCGCCTCGCGGAAGTGCGTCCAGGGATTCATCGAATCGACCTGGTCGTCCCAGCGCTTGGGCGCGTCGTCGCGGCGGATCAGCGGCTTGGTCAGGCGGTGCGGGCTGTAGATGTAGTCCCAGCCGAAGCGGCCCTTCACGCAGAGCCGGTTCTGGTTGGCCGGCCCATCGCGCCCGTCGATATAGAGGATCTTGTCGTCCTTCACATGCACCGTGGTCTGGCAGCCGACGCCGCAGAAGGGGCAGAGGCTGTCCACCGTGCGGTCGGCGAACTGCGTCCGCGTGCCCCTGTCGTCCAGCAGGTTGGCCTCCATCAGCGCGCCGGTCGGACAGGCCTGCACGCACTCGCCGCAGGCGACGCAGGTCGACTGGCCCATCGGATCGTCGAAGTCGAAGATCACCTTGGCGCCGTGGTTGCGGAAGGCCATGCCGATGACGTCGTTCACCTGCACCTCGCGGCAGGCACGCACACAGAGATTGCAATTGATGCAGGCATCCAGGTTCACCGCCATCGCGGGATGGCTGAGGTCGGGCTTCCACTGCTCGCGCACCGGGAAGCGGCTCTCGGTGACGCCGATGTCGGCAGCCCAGTGCCAGAACTTGCTCTCTGGATCGTGCGAGGTCTCGCGCTTCGGCTGGTCGGCGACCAGCAGCTCGAACACCATGGCGCGCGCCTTCTCGGCGCGCTGGCTGGCGCTCTTCACCACCATGCCGTCGCGCGGCGTGCGGATGCAGGAGGCGGCGAGGACCCGCTCGCCCTCGACCTCGACCATGCAGGCGCGGCAGTTGCCGTCGGGGCGGTAGCCGGGCTCCGGCGAATGGCAGAGATGGGGAATCTTCGTCCCATAGCGCGCCGCGGCCGCCCAGATGGTCTCGTCGGGCTGCGCCTCGATGTCCTGCCCGTCCAGCGTGAAGCGGACGACTTCCGGCTTGGGGACTGCAACCATTACTTCAGCTCCTCCGGGAAGTGCTTGAGGATCGACATCAGGGGATTGGGCGCCGCCTGGCCGAGGCCGCAGATCGAGGCGTCGCGCATGACCTGCGACAGCTCCTCGAGCAGCGCCGCGTCCCAGGACTTCTCGCTCATCAGCTTCACCGCCTTCTCGGTGCCGTTGCGGCAGGGCGTGCACTGGCCGCAGGACTCGTCCTCGAAGAAGCGCATGAGGTTGAGGGCCGCGGCCTTCAAGTCGTCCTTGTCGGAGAGGATCACCACGGCGTGCGAGCCGACGAAGCTGTTGAATTTCTCGAGCTGGCCGAATTCCAGCGGCAGGTCGCCCTTCGACGCCGGCAGGATGCCGCCCGAGGCGCCGCCCGGCAGGTAGGCGCGGAACGCGTGCCCCTCGGCCATCCCGTCGCAGAACTCCTCGATCAGCTCCTTCACCGAGATGCCGGCCGGCGCCAGCTTCACGCCCGGCGACTTAACGCGGCCGGAGACCGAATAGGAGCGCAGGCCCTTGCCGCCGTTGCGGCCGTGCGAGGCAAACCACTCGGCGCCCTTCTCCACGATGTCGCGCACCCAGAACATGGTCTCGACGTTCTGGTTCAGCGTCGGCCGCCCGAACAGGCCGATCTCGGCGATGTAGGGCGGGCGGTGGCGCGGCAGGCCGCGCTTGCCCTCGATGGATTCCAGCATCGCGGACTCTTCGCCGCAGATGTAGGCGCCGGCGCCGCGGCGCAGCTCCAGCGGGCAGTGTTTCGTGAGGCCCGCGGCCTCCAGCTTGGCGATCTCCTGCAGCAGGATCTCGCGCACCGCCGGATACTCGTCGCGCAGGTAGATGTAGCAGCGCTCGCAGCCGACCGCCCAGGCGGCGATCAGCGCCCCTTCCAGGAAGCGATGCGGGTCGCTTTCCAGGTAGTGGCGGTCCTTGAAGGTGCCCGGCTCGCCCTCGTCGGCATTGATCGACATGAGGCGCGGGCCGGCAAAGCCGCGCACGATCTGCCACTTCTTGCCGGTCGGGAAGCCGGCGCCGCCGAGGCCGCGCAGGCTGGCGTTGGAGAGGATCTCGATGAGCTCCTCAGGCGTCCGCTCGTCGGCGAGGCAGGCGCGCAGCAGCTTATAGCCGCCGTCGCCCTCGTAGGCAGCGAGGTCCTTGTAGGCGGGGATCGCCGGGCGATGGTCGCCGGCCGCGGCAGCCACCAGGCTCTCCACCGTGGCGTTGTCGACGTGGCGATGGCCGACCTCGGCCACCGGCGCGCTCGCGCAGCGCCCCATGCAGGGCGCCGGCAGCACGCGCACCTTGTCGCCCACTTCCTTCGGCAGCGCCTTCAGGATGTCCTGCGCGCCCATCATCTCGCAGGTCAGCGAATCGCAGACGCGGATGGTCAGCGGCGGCGGCGGCGCCTCGCCCTCCAGCACGATGTCGAAGTGGGCGTAGAAGGAGGCGACCTCATAGACCGCCGCCATCGGCAGATTCATCTCCTCGGCCAGCGCGCGCAGGTGGCGCGCCGCCAGGTGGCCGTAGCGGTCCTGAATCAGGTGCAGGTGCTCGATCAGCAGATCCGGCCGCCGCGGGCGGTCGCCCAGCAGAGCCTTGACCTCTTCCGACGCTTCGAAGTCGAGCTGCCGACCCTTGGGGGTCTTCGGTGCCTTGCGGCGGCCCGAGCCCGGATGAATCTGCCGCTCGAAGGGGCGCGGCGTTCCCTCTGGCATGAACTAATCTCCGATCCTGACGGGCTTCGATACGGCCCGTTCCATCAAAATACTTTCCCGGCGCAATTGTACAACGGCCACCGGATGCGGCTTGGCGGTTACCGACGCCTTCTTGGTTGTTTGCACTGAAGCGAAAAGCACCGGTCGCCTCAAGCCCGCGTCGCCTGGCGCACGGTCAGGCCGATTTCCGCGGCCGAAGGAGCGATCCTGACTCCGGCCGCGCGCAGCGCCTCGATCTTGCCCGCGGCATCGCCCTGTCCGAAGACGTTCACCGTGCCGGCATGGCCCATGCGGCGCTCGGTGGGCGCATGCAGCCCGGCCACGTAGGCGACCACCGGCTTGGGCGTCGGATTGGCGGCCAGGAAGGCTGCCGCCTCCTCCTCGTCGCTGCCGCCGATCTCGCCGAGCAGCACGACGCAGTCGGTGTCGGGGTCGGCGAAGAACAGCTTCAGGCAATCCACGAAGCCCATGCCGTGCACCGGGTCGCCGCCGATCCCGATGGAGGCCGACTGGCCAAGGCGCTGGGCCGAAATCTGCTCGATGACCTCCGAGGTGAGCGAGGCCGAGCGCGACACGATGCCGACCTTGCCGGGCCGCTCGAGGTGCGCCGGCATGACGCCGATCTTGCAGCGCCCCGGCACCATGATGCCCTGCGAGTTGGGCCCGACGAGCCGGCTGCCCGAGCCTTCCAGGCGGCGCTTCACGCGCACCATGTCGAGCACCGGAACGCGCTCGGTGACGCAGACCATCACCTCGATGCCGGCGTCGATCGACTCGATCATCGCCGCGGCGGCGTTGCGCGGCGGCACGAAGACGGCCGATGCCGTTGCGCCCGTCGCCTCGCGCGCCTCGGCCACGCTGTCGAACACCGGCAGGCCGAGATGGCCGCGCCCGCCCTTGCCGGGCACCACGCCGCCGACCACCTTGGTGCCGTAGGCGATGGCGCGCTCCATATGGTAGGTCGCCTGCGCGCCGGTGAAGCCCTGGCAGATCACCCGGGTGTCGCTGTCGATGAGGATCGCCATCAGGCCGCCTTCCTGCCGCCCGCCTCGACCACCTTCGCGGCGGCCTGGGCGAGGGTCTGCGTGAAGGTGACGGGGATGCCCTGCGACATCAGGATCTTGCGCGCGAGCTCGCCGTTGGTGCCGGCGGCGCGCACGACGAGCGGCACCTGCAGCCCCTCCTGCTTGCAGGCGGCGGCGATGCCCTCGGCCACGGTGTCGCAGCGCAGGATGCCACCGCCGTAGATGTTCACCAGGATCGCGGTCACCGCCGGATTGCGCAGCAGCAGCTTGAAGCCGTGCGTGATCTGCGCGCGGGTCGCTTCCGGGCGCACGTCCATGAAGTCGGCCGGCTCGCCGCCCTGCTCCTTCAGCAGGTCGACCGTGGCGAGCGCCAGGCCGGCGCCATTCACCATGACGCCGATGTTGCCGTCGAGGTGCACGTAGTTGAGGTTGTAGCGCTGCGCCTCCAGCTCGGCCGGATCGATCTCGTCCTCGTCGCGCAGCGCCGCGAGATCGGCGTGGCGGAACTGGGCGTTGTCGTCGAGCACCATCTTCACGTCGAGCGCCAGCAGATCGCCCGCCGCGGTCACCGCCAGAGGATTGATCTCGATGAGGCTGGCATCGCAGGCGGTGAAGGCGGCGTCCAGGCCGCGCATGACGGCGATCGCCTGGTCGGCCGCCGCACCCGTCAGGCCGAGTTCGCCGGCAAGGCGGCGCGCCTCCGCCTCGGTCACTCCGGTCGTGGAATCGATCACCAGGGACAGCATCTTCTCCGGCGCCGCCGCGAGGCGCGCCTCAATGTCGTTGCCGCCCTCCTGCGCCGCGACGAGCGCGACGCGGCCGGCCGAGCGATCGACCAGCGCCGCGAGATAGAGCTCGCGCTCGTAAGCAACCGCCGCTTCCACGTAGACCGAGCGCACCAGCTTGCCCTTGGGACCGGTCTGCGGCGTCACCAGGCGGCTGCCCAGCAGCCTGGCTGCCGCCGCGGCCACGGCCTCCGCGCTGTCGCAGAGCTGGACGCCGCCGGCACCCTGGCGCAG
>DATCXZ010000362.1:0-8329 GCA_036570545.1 Kiloniellaceae bacterium | reverse complement strand
TCCGGACCTCGGCGCCGTGGTGCTGGAATGCGCCAACCTCCCGCCCTACCGGGCCGCGCTGGCCGAAGCGCTGGGGCTGCCGGTCTATGACCTCGTCACCCTGGTCGAGGGCCGCCTTGCAGCCATTCGGTCGTAGGCGCTGGCGGTCGTAGGCGCGGGTCAGCAAGAAAACGTTGATAATTTATCGATAAAAAGTCACTGTTGGGCGTCGGTTGCCTGCCGCCCGGCCCCGCGACTACAGTTCAGGCTTGTCCCGAGCGCTTGTCACAGGGCTCCGCCGGTGGCCACTGGCCGGGAAAACACAGAACGTGGGCGGCAACGCCCCGCCGCAGGCCAAACAGGGAGACAACAGAATGAAGAGCTTCGCCAAGTCCCTTTCCGGGATCGCAGTTGCCGGGATCGCTGGGGCCGTCGCGCTGGGCATCGCGCCCGGCGACGCGCTGGCGGCCGAGAAGTGGGACATGCCGCTGGCCTATCCTGCCAGCAACTATCATTCCGAGACGGCGGCCAAGTTCGCCGAGGAGATCACCAAGGCCTCGAACGGCGAGCTGGAGGTCGTTACCCATCCGGGCGGCTCCCTTTTCAGCGGCGGCGAGATCTATCGCGCTGTCCGCACCGGCCAGGCGCCGATCGGCGAGCGCCTCATCTCGGCGCTCGGCAACGAGGATCCACTGTTCGAGATCGACGCCCTGCCGTTCCTGGCGACCAGCTTCGACGATGCCTGGAAGCTCTATCAGGCGTCCAAGCCGGAACTCGAGGAGACGCTGGACGCCGCCGGCCTGAAGCTGCTCTACACCGTGGCCTGGCCGCCGCAGGGTCTCTACGCGAAGAAGGAGATCAACTCCACGGCCGACATGGAGGGCGTGAAGTTCCGCGCCTACAACGCGGCCACCGAGCAACTCGCACAGCTCATGGGGGCGGTGCCGACCAAGATCGAGGCGGCCGAACTGACGCAGGCCTTCGCCACCGGCGTTGCCGATTCGATGATCTCCTCCGGCTCGACCGGCTACGACAGCAAGATCTGGGAGCACGTGAAGTACTGGTACGACGTGCAAGCCTGGCTGCCAAAGAACATGGTGGTGGTGAACAAGGCCGCCTGGGAAGGGCTCGACGAGACCCTGCAGAAGGTGGTGCTCGAGGCTGCCGCCAACGCCGAGAAGGCCGGCTGGGCCAAGGCGCGCGAGCTGTCCGACTGGTACAAGGAGCAGCTCGCCGCCAACGGCATGGTCGTCGAGGGACCGTCGGACAAGCTGAAGGCCGACTTCCAGAAGATCGGCGACACCATGACCGAGGAATGGCTGGCCCGGGCCGGCGCCAGCGGCAAGGCGGTCGTCGACGCCTACAAGGCGAAGTAGTCCCGTCCGGGTTTGGCGGCCGGCGCGCAAGCGGCCGGCCGCCTTTCCTTCATTCCGCATCTCCCGGGGAGAAGCATGGCATCCCTGCGCAGGTCGCTTGACCGCCTCTATCTGGCCGCCGGCGCGCTGGCGGGCCTCTGCCTCATAGCCATCGGCATCCTGGTACTGCTCTCCATCGTGACGCGGCTCCTCGGGATTTACGTCGCCGGGCTCACTGACTACGCCGGTTACGCGATGGCGGCCTCTTCCTTCCTGGCGCTGGCTTACACCTTCGGCTGCGGCGGCCACATCCGCGTCGAGCTCGTTCTCGCCAAGTTCACCGGGCGCCGCCGCCGCTGGGCCGAGCTCTGGTGCCTTGCCGTCGGCACCTTCCTCGCCGGCTATCTCGCCTGGTTCTCGGTGAAGATGGTGCGGGTCTCCCACATGCTGGGCGATGTGAGCGAGAGCGCCGATGCGACACCGCTGTGGATCCCGCAGACCGCCATGGCGGTGGGCGCCGTCCTGCTCGCCGTCGCGCTGGCCGATCGTCTGATCTCGGTGGCGCTCGGCGCGCCGCTCGACGGCGGCGTCGAAGCGCAGGCGGCACATCCAGAAGACGTCGTCGGCGAATAGGGCGGCGGCACATGGACCAGCTTCTTCTCACCCTGATCTTCCTCGGCGTGCTGTTCTTTCTGCTCGGCAGCGGCGTATGGGTCGGGCTGTCGCTGCTGGGCGTCGCGCTGGTCGGCATGGAGCTGTTCACCAGCCGGCCGGTCGGCGACGCCATGGCGACGACGATCTGGACCGCATCGTCGTCGTGGACCCTGACCGCGCTGCCGCTCTTCATCTGGATGGGTGAGATCCTGTTCCGCACGCGACTCTCAGAGGACCTCTTCACGGGCCTTGCCCCCTGGCTGGGCGGCCTGCCGGGCCGCCTGCTGCACGTGAACATCGCCGGCTGCGCCATCTTTGCCGCGATCTCCGGCTCCTCGGCCGCCACCGTGGCCACGGTCGGCAAGATGGCGATCCCGGAGCTGCGTCGGCGCGGCTATCCGGAGCGGATGATCATCGGCACCCTGGCGGGGGCGGGAACGCTCGGCCTGCTCATCCCGCCCTCGATCATTCTCATCGTCTACGGGGTGACGGTGAACGAGTCGATTGCCAGCCTATTCATGGCCGGCGTGCTGCCGGGGATCATGCTGGCCTTTCTCTTTATGGCCTACATCGTCCTGCACGCCTTGCTGAGGCCCGAGGGCATGCCGCCGCGCGGCGAGGTCTTCGGCTTCGTCCAGAAGCTGCGCAACTCCGTCTACCTGCTGCCGGTGGTGTTGCTCATCATCGCTGTGCTGGGCTCGATCTACGCCGGCATCGCGACGGCCACCGAAGCGGCGGTGCTGGGTGTCACCGGGTCGCTCATCCTCTCTGCGCTGCAGCGCTCGCTCACCCGCGCATCCTTCGTGGCGAGCCTGATGGGGGCCCTTCGCACTTCCTGCATGATCGCGCTCATCCTGGCCGGGGCCGACTTCCTGTCGCTCGCGATGGGTTTCACGGGGTTGCCGCGCAACCTAGCGGCCTGGATTGCCGGCCTCGAGCTCACGCCGCTGGCGCTGATCGCGGCGCTCACGGTGTTCTATATCGTGCTCGGTTGCTTCCTCGACGGCATATCGGCCGTGGTGCTCACCATGGCGGTGGTCGAGCCGATGGTCCGTCAGGCCGGCATCGACATGCTGTGGTTCGGTATCTTCCTGGTCATCGTGGTCGAGATGGCGCAGATCACCCCGCCGGTCGGGTTCAACCTCTTCGTGCTGCAGGGCATGACCGGGCACCAGATCCTCTACATCGCGCGCGCCGCGCTGCCGATGTTCTTCATCATGGCGCTGGCGGTGGTTCTAGTAGTGGCCTTCCCAGAGATCGCCACCTGGCTGCCCGCCCAGATGCGGGCCGGCCCGCCGGCCTAGCCCCGCACCGCTCACTGCCGGCGTGCTGCCGGAACTGGAGCCACCACTTCCGGCTCCGCCACATCCCGCTCTGCTTGCGCTGGTGTGGCTTCGACAGCGCCCGGCCCCGGCACGGCGGAGGGAATCAGAATCTCGACTTCCGTGCCGATGCCGACCCGACTCGTCACGCGGATGTCCCCGCCGGCCTCCTGGGTGAAGTCGCGCACCTGGAACAGGCCGAGGCCGGTGCCGCTCTCGCCTTTGGTCGTGAAGAACGGCTCGAAGATCTGCTCGAGAACGTCGGGCGGAATGCCACAGCCGGTATCGGCCACAGACACGCTGATATAGTCGCCGCTCGGCAGGCTGCCATCGGCCACCGAGCGGTTCCCGGTCGTGATGCGCAGCTCGCCGCCTTCCGGCATCGCGTGCGTCGCATTGACGACGAGGTTGATTAGCGAGGCGTCGAACGCGCCGGGACTGACTCGGAAGGAGCCCACATCCGGTGGCAGCCGGAACCGCAACTCGATCCCCGCCGGCACCGTCTGCCGCAGCAGCACCTCCAGCTCGTTGATGCGATCATTGGGACTGCAGAGCCGTTTCTCGCGCTCATGGTCCTTCGCGAAGCTCAGCAAGCTGTGGGTCAGGGCTTTGCCCCGCTCGACCGCTTCCTCGATGCCTGACAGCAGCGCCTCTTCCGGTCCGCGCTTGCGCAGCAGGTAGACCCCCGCCGACGTCGCGGCCAGGAGATTGCTGAAGTCGTGCGCGACGCTGCTCGTCATCATGCCGACGGCTTCCAGCTTCTCGGTTACCAGCGCCTTCTGATGCGCCATCTGCCGCTCGAGGCGTCGCCTGGCCACCACGGAATAAAGCAGGAGGATCAGCGCGCCGACAAGGAAGTTCGCCAGAGCAACGACCCAGACGAAGCGTCGCCAGCCGGCCAAGGCTTCGTTGCGGTCCAGTGCCACCGTCACGATGAGCGGGAAATCCTCCACATTTCGATACGCGACGATCGAGGATCTGCCGGTGAACTGGTTCTGCACCTGGAAGACGCCGCTCGACTCCCGCGGCAAGGCTTCAGAGAAAACACGCAAATTGCTCATGTTCTGTCCATACATCTCCGGCAGTTGCGGGACGCGGGCGATCATCGTGCTGTCGGCGTGGAACAGCGCAACGGAGTCTTCATCGTTTAGCTGAAGGCGGCGATAGGTCCTCTCGAAGAACAGCGGCTCGATCGCGGCCACAACGACGCCGGCAAAGGAGCCGTCCGCCTTATCGATCCGGCGAGCGAGCGGGACAAACCAGCGGTGGACCGACCTGCTCAGCAATGGCTTGCCGACGAAGATCGAAAGGCCCGGGTTGTCGCGGTGCTGCCTGAAGTAGCTGCGGTCTGCGAGGCTGACCCTGGGCGTGTCGGGATAGTCGGTATCGTGCTGGATGAAGCCGTCCGGGCCGATCACGAAGAGGGCGCGAAGATAGTCAAGGCTCTCCCGCATTGCCGTCAACTCGGCGCGGAATTCAGGGTCGTCCTGGGCAATCGTCTCGCGCTCGAGGCGCAGCTTGGCCGCCCGCAGCACGAAGTCGGTCATGTGGAAGACTGTGGTCGTCTGCTCGTGGAGCAGCGCAACGAGGTTGGTGGCAGTCGCGCGGACATCCTCCACGGCGCGCGAGCGTGCATCCCACAGCACTGCCGCGCTCACCACCAGAAGGATCACGATTAGGACTGCGGCTTCCAACCTCGCCGGCGGCCGATGTCTGGCCACGCGGCGCGCGGCATGACGCAGTATACGCCTCATGCGGATTGGTGACATCGGTTGGGGACCAAGCGCTGGGCAGGTGAAAGTAGCATTATAGTCATTTCCGCGAAGAAGCAATGAAACGCTTCTCCCTGTGCCACGAGGCGGGAATCCTTTTGGATCGGGGAAGACGCCGGCGTGGCCGCATCCGGGGATTGCATCGAGCCCGGGCCGGTCTGCTATAGTGCCTGCGCGATGCAAGGAGACGTATCATGGCGCAGGCTGCCCCGGAAACCAGTAGCCAGCCGTCCGGTCCACAGGCGCCCGGTCCACAGGCGCCCGGTCCACAGGCGGACGGTCCGCTGATCGAAGCGCTGCGCCGGTTGCTCGGCGAACGCTTGTCGACAGCGCAGGCGGTGCGCGAGCACCATGGCAAGGATGCCTCCTATCACGCGATGGAAATGCCTGATGCGGTGGCCTTCGCCACCAGCACGGAGGAGGTGGCAGCCATCGTCAAGCTCTGTGCCGAGCACAAGCGCCCGGTCATCGCCTTCGGCACCGGCACGTCGCTGGAGGGCCAGGTGCAGGCGGCGCAGGGCGGCATCTGCATCGACGTCTCCGGCATGAACCGCGTTCTCGAGGTGAACGAGGCCGATCTCGACTGTCGTGTCCAAGCCGGCGTCACGCGCAAGGCGCTGAACACCCATCTGCGCGACACTGGCCTGTTCTTTCCGATCGACCCCGGCGCCGACGCCTCGCTCGGCGGCATGGCGGCAACCTCCGCTTCCGGCACCAACGCCGTGCGCTACGGCACCATGCGCCAGAATGTCATGGGCCTCACCGTGGTGCTGGCCGACGGGCGGGTCATTCGCACCGGCGGGCGGGCGCGCAAGTCCTCAGCCGGCTACGATCTGACGCGGCTCTTCGTCGGCTCCGAAGGCACCCTCGGCGTGATCACCGAGGTGCAGCTCAGGCTCTACGGCATTCCCGAATCGATCGCCGCGGCAGTGTGCTCCTTCGACAGCCTCGCCGGCGCCGTCGACACCGTGATCGTCACCATCCAGTCGGGCATCCCGGTCGCCCGCATCGAGCTGCTCGACGAGTTGCAGGTGAAGGCGATCAATGACTACGCCAAGCTCGACTATCCGGTGAAGCCGACGCTGTTCTTCGAGTTCCACGGCACCGAGGCGGGCGCCCGCGAGCAGGCCGAGCTGGTTGGCGAGATCGCGCGCGACTACGGCGGCGCAAATTTCAAATGGGCGACTCGGCAGGAGGACCGTACGAAGCTGTGGCAGGCGCGCCACGACGCCTACTTCGCCAACCTGGCGATGAAGCCGGGCGCCAAGGGCTGGGCGACCGACGTCTGCGTACCGATCTCGCGGCTTGCCGAGTGCATCCTGGAGACGCGCCAGGACATCGATGCCTCCGGCGTGCTGGCACCCATTGTCGGCCACGTCGGCGACGGCAACTTCCATCTCACTTTCCTCATCGATCCCGACGACCCCGAGGAGATGGCACGCGCCGAGGGGGTTAACGAGCGCATGGTGATGCGCGCCCTCGCCATGGGTGGCACCTGCACCGGCGAGCACGGCGTCGGCACCGGCAAGATGCGCTTCCTGCCGGCCGAGCACGGCGAAGCACTGGCGGTGATGCGCCAGATCAAGCAGGCGCTCGATCCCGAAAACATCATGAATCCCGGCAAGATCCTGCCGAGCTGACTGAAGGCTGCTGCGACCGCGGCCTCGCTGCTGGCAGCGATGGAAGGCTACAAGGCCTGGCTGCGTCGGCGGCCACCGACGGAGTTCCAGGCATTCACCGGTCGATGGACGCCTACGCGGGGTCGTCCTTCGCCGGCTCGGCATCGGGCCTGGCATTGCCGGCTTCGCCGCGCTCCGCCAGGGCCCTGCTGCGTTCTCTGCGCTTGGCCTCGTCGCGTCGGCGCCGCCGCTGCGCGGCGCGGTAGGCATCCAGATCGACGATTTCACCCATGGCACAATCACTCGTCGGCTCGGGTTCGCGTCGGCTCGCCCCGGCTCGCCGCCATGCGGCCCGATCGGCGCCTTCTCCCTGCCAGGGAGCCACGAGTTCCAAACGCCGAAGACCAGCGACGGGTCACAAAGTGTTGGCCGCGTCGTTAACCGGTCCTTCCACTTTGCCGGACTCATCCGATTAAAGTAGCTTAGCGCAATCGGTCGCCGTTGCAATGTCTCTCCCGAGACAGGTTCGTGCGCCGCCCGCTCTGTGTTGCGGTCGTGGCACCAAGGTTGGGAAGGTTTGCGTTGAAGAAGCTTGCCATTGCGCTGGTCGCCTTGCTCGTGATGGCGGTGGTCGCCCTGCTGGTGCTGCCCAGCTTCTGGGACTGGAACGGCGAGAAGGGCCGCTTGGCGGCCCTGGTGAAGCAGCATACCGGTCGCGGGCTGGAGATCGCCGGCGATGTCAGCCTGCGCCTGCTGCCGACGCCGGCCTTTTCCGCCGAGCAGGTGACCCTGGCCAACCTCGAGGGCGGCTCCGAGCCGGTGATGGCGCGCCTCGAGGAGCTTAGGATCAGCATCGCCCTGCTGCCGCTGCTGCGCGGCGAGGTGCTGGTCGAGAGCGTCACCCTGGTGCGACCGGACATCCTGCTGGAGGTGCTGGAGGATGGCCGCGCCAACTGGGTCCTTGCCGATGCGCCGCCGGCCGACGCCGCGTCTCCCGTCACGCCCTCAGATTCCGGGTCGTCGGCGGCGACGCAGCCGATCCGCATCGACAGCTTCCTCATCGAGGGCGGCCGCGTGCGCTACCGCGATGCGCGCAGCGGCGCCGCGGAGACGCTGGAGGGGCTGAACGCCGAGCTGGCCGCCGGCTCGCTGGTGGGCCCCTTCGCCGCCACCGGCACCGCCGTCTACCGCGGCGTTCCGCTCGCTTTCGACATGAATCTCGGCCGGCTGGTCGACGACGGCGCCACGGCCACTTCGCTGTCGCTCGAGCTGCCGCGGGCCGCCGCTTCTGCCAGCTTCGTGGGTGCTGTGTCGCGCCACCAGGATCTGCAGACCCTGCGTGGCCGCCTGCAGGCGGAGGGCGGCGACCTGGCGCAGGTGCTGGCGGCCCTGTCGCTACAGGGCGCCAGCCCGGGCGGAGGCTTGCTGGCGCGCTCCTTCGCGCTCTCGGCGGAGCTCAGCGCCAGCGAGACCGAGGCGAAGGCCGAGTCCCTGGAGATCACCTTCGGTCCGCTGTCGCTGGATGGCCGGGTGACCGCCGATCTCAGTGGCGCGCCGGCGTTCACTGCCAGCCTCGCCGCCAGCACGGTCGATCTCGATGCGCTGCTGGGGCCGGAGGAGCAAGCGGC
>DATCXZ010000361.1:0-2698 GCA_036570545.1 Kiloniellaceae bacterium | reverse complement strand
ACGGCCGCGAAGCAGTGCCGGCTTTCGAGCTGCTGGCGCGGCGCTATCTCGCGCCCGAGTACGCGCCCGAGGCCGTGGCGGAGCGCTGCGGCATCCCGGCGGCGACCATCCGGCGCATCGCCGCCGAGCTCGCGGAGGCCGCCTTCGAGAAGGAGGTGGTGCTCGACATCCCTTGGACTGACTGGGCCGGGCGTCGCCACGACAAGATGATCGGGCGGCCGGTCGCCATGCACGCCATGCGCGGCATCTCCGCCCACTCCAACGGCTTCCACACCTGCCGCGCCATCCACATGCTGCAGATGCTGCTGGGCTCGATCGGCTGTCCGGGCGGCTTCGGCTACAAGGCGCCGTTCCCCAAGCCGATCCCGCCGGGGCCGCTGCCGGCCGGCCACAGCGTGGTGCCCGACCAGCCGCTGGGCGGCGCGCCGCTCGGCAACCCGACGGCCCCTGAGCATCTGCTGGTCGACGCCGAGGGGCGGCCGACCCGCATCGACAAGGCCTATAGCTGGGAACACCCGCTGGCCGCGCACGGCCTCATGCACATGGTGATCCACAACGCCTGGGCCGGCGATCCCTATCCGCTCGATGTGCTGATGATGTACATGGCGAACATGGGGTGGAACTCGTCGATGAACGTGCAGGGCACCCTGCGCTACCTGACCGACAAGGACCCTGAGACCGGCGATTACAAGATCCCGAAGATCATCTATTCCGATGCCTACTATTCGGAGATGGTGCCCTATGCCGACCTGGTGCTGCCGGACACCACCTATCTCGAGCGCTGGGACTGCATCTCGCTGCTCGACCGGCCGATCAGCAGCGCGCACGGGCCGGGCGACGCCATCCGCCAGCCGGTCTGCGCGCCCGACCGCGACGTCCGACCGTTCCAGGACGTGCTCATCGACCTCGGCGCCCGGCTGAAGCTGCCGGGCTTCGCCCACGAGAGCGGCGCGCCGGTCTATCCCGGCGGCTATCCGGACTACATCGTCAACCACGAGCGCGCGCCGGGCATCGGCCCGCTGGCCGGCTGGCGCAACGAGGACGGCAGCAGCCACGGCACCGGCAAGCCGAACCCGGACCAGCTCAAGCGCTACATCGAGAACGGCTGCTTCTGGACGCACTCGCTGGCGCCCGACCAGCTCCACTTCAAGTTCGCCAACAAGAGCTATCTCGCCTACGCCAAGTCGATGGGCTGGCTGCCGAGCGAGGAGCCGATCACCCTGCAGCTCTACAGCGAGGTGCTGCAGAAGTTCCGCCTGGCGGCGCGCGGGCATGGCCCGGTGCAGCCGCCGGACGGCGAGCGCCGGCGCATCGAGACCTACTTCGACCCGCTGCCGATCTGGTATCCGCCGTTCGAGGAGGCCGCGCTGGAGGGTGGGGAGTTCAATCTCCACGCCATCACGCAGCGGCCGATGCACATGTACCACTCGTGGGGCTCGCAGAATGCCTGGCTGCGCCAGATCACCGCGCGCAACCGCCTGTTCGTGCACCCGGAGACCGCCGCCCGCCACGGCCTCGCCGACGATGACTGGGTGTGGGTGATCAGCCACCACGGCCGGGTGAAGGGCCAGGTGCGCCTCATGCACGGCGTCAACCCGCAGACCGTGTGGACCTGGAACGCCATCGGCAAGCGGCGCGGCGCCTGGGGCCTGGATGCCGATGCGCCGGAGAGCAACCAAGGCTTCCTGCTGAACCACATCATCTCCGAACTGCTGCCGCAGCGCGAGGGCGGGCACCGCTACTCCAACTCCGATCCCGTCACCGGCCAGGCGGCCTGGTACGACCTGCGCGTCCGCCTCGAGCGCTGCCTGCCGGAGGAGGCCGGTGAGACCGATCCCTTGATGGCGCCGGTCAAGGCACCGCCGCCGCGCGGCCTCGACGACGGCGGGCTGTTGCGCTATGGCGCCGACCTGAAATCCGCCGCGCCCGCCACCGCGGGCCGGGGCAGCCGGTTCATGGAGTGGATCGGTAACCGCCACGAGGTTTCGCTCAAGGTTGCCGGCGTCGCCGACGGCAAGGGCAACGTGAAGAAGCCTGCCTTGAAGAAGCCGGGAGGTTCGCAATGACCAGCCTGCCCAGCAATCCCGGGCCGGTGAAGCTCGGCCTGGTCATCGACCTCGACATCTGCGTCGGCTGCCATGCCTGCGCAGTGAACTGCAAGGAGTGGAACACCTCCGGCCACTCGGCGCCGCTGACCGACAACGATCCCTACGGCGCCGATCCCTCCGGCGTCTGGTTCAACCGCATCCACAGCTTCGAGGTCATCGCGGACGATGGCGACAGCCGCACCGTTCACTTCCCGAAGTCCTGCCTGCACTGCGAGGATGCGCCCTGCGTCACCGTCTGCCCGACCGGCGCTTCCTACAAGCGCGCCGAGGACGGCATCGTGCTGGTCAACGCCGACACCTGCATCGGCTGCAAGCTCTGCTCCTGGGCCTGTCCCTATGGCGCCCGCGAGTATGACGCCGACGTCGGCGTGATGAAGAAGTGCACGCTCTGCATCGACAAGATCTACAACGAGAACCTCGAGCCGCGCAGCCGCGTGCCGGCCTGCGTGTCGACCTGCCCGGCCGGGGCGCGCCACTTCGGCGACCTCGGCGATCCGCAGTCGGAGGTGTCGCTGCTGGTGGCGGCGCGCGACGGCTACGAGCTCATGCCGGAGCAGGGCTGCCGCCCGGTGAATCGCTACCTGCCGCCG
>DATCXZ010000360.1:0-7471 GCA_036570545.1 Kiloniellaceae bacterium | reverse complement strand
GCCGCCGTCAGCAGCAGCGCCGCGACCGCAAACCCGCCAGCGCCCACAGCGGCGCTGCGGTAGTCGTCACCCTCGGCGCCGAGCAGAACGGTGGCGAGCAGCGGTCCGATGACGAAAGCGAGGCCGTAGGCAGAGTTGACGCTGGCCATGCCGCAGACGCGGTCGCGCTCGCCGGTACGGTCCGCGACCACGGCCTGGATCACCGGGATCACCGCGTTGCTGATGCCGGCGCAGGCGCGCGCCGCGAACAGCAGGGCCAGACTATCGGCATAGGCCAGCAGCAAGTAGGCGATCGGCGCCGTGGCCAGCGCCAGGGCGATGACGCGGCGCCGCCCCACCTGGTCGCTGAGCCGCCCCCAGTACGGCGCGAGCACCAGGATGACCGCGGTGTCCGTGACCAGCAGCAGCGAGACCTGCAGCGGCGTTGCCCCCAGTGACAGCGCCTGGAACGGCAGGAATGGATAGACGATCCCGAGGCCTACCAGGTAGCAGAGGGCCACGAGGACCGGAACCGGCATTGTCGGTATCTCCTTGCTGCCGCGTCGCGCCGGCGGGTCAGGCAGCGACGACAGGCGTCAGCCGCATGAGCAGCGGGCCGCGCGGGCGCAGGGTGATCATGGGCTCGGGCTCGACCTTCTGCCCTGGCAGAAGCTGCAGGTCGAAGCGGCCGAGGATGCCCGCCAGGACGATCATCGACTCGAGGATGGCGAAGCGCTCGCCGAGGCAGGTTCGCGGGCCGTCGCTGAAGGGGAAATACGCGAAGCGCTTGCCGTTTTTCCGCTGGGGGTCGAACCGCGTAGGGTCGAAGCCTTCGGGGTTGTCCCACAACGCCGGGCGGCGGTGCACGGCGAACATGTTCAGCATGACGTTGGTGCCAGCGGTGAGCCTGAGGCCGCAGAAGCTGTCGTCTGCAACGGCCACGCGTGAGAAGGTCCACAGCGGCGGATAGAGGCGCAGGGTCTCGTCGAACACCATGCGCGTGTAGGGCAGCCGCGGCAGATCGGCGAAGCCGGCGGCCCGGCCATCGAGCGCCGTGCGCAGTTCCTCGCGCAGCCGGCGCAGCGACTCCGGATGCTGCGACAGCAGGGTGAAGCACCAGGACAGGGCATTGGCGGTGGTCTCGTGCCCGGCAAGGATCATCGACTGCACCTGCTCGCAGACCTGGCGGTCGGTGCGGTCGCCGCGGTTGTCGAGCAGCGCGTCGAGAAGGTCGCCTTCCGCTTCCGCGCCCTGCACCCGCTCCCGTTCAGCGCGGCGTTTGTCGATGAGGTCGAAGACGAAGCTGTCGAGCGTGCGCAGGGCGTCGCGGACCTCGCGGTTGCGCCGGACCGGCAGCCAGCGCGGCGGCGAAAAGGGCGACCAGATCCGCCGCTCGGCATCGCGCAGCACCACGGTGAGCGCCTCGAAGATATCCACGTGCTCATCGTCGAGACGCAGGCTGAACAGCGTGCGCATGAGAATGTCGAGGGTGAGGCGCATCATCTCGGGGATCAGGTCGATGACCGCGCCGCGCGCTGCCATCGGAGTCCATCGCTGCTGCAGATCGCCCACCGCCTCCTGCATGGCGGCGGTCATGCGGCGGAGTTGGCAGCCCTGGAAGCTGCGCGCCGCGCTGCGTCGCTGCGACAGCCACTCGTCCCCTTCGGCAAGAAAGATTCCGTTGCCGAGGATAGCGCGCATGACGTCGTAGAACTTGCTTTTCTCGTAGTTCAGCCTGTTGTCCTGCAGGACGTGGCGGATCATCTCCGGCTCGTTCAGCATCAGAACCTTGTCGAGACCGAAGCGCAGCTCGACGGCATCGCCGTGATCGCGGGCGATGCGGGTGAAGAAGCGCAGCGGATCGACGCGCAGCTCCGGCAGATGGCCGACCAGCGGGCGCCCGCGCAGGACGACCGGCTGGCGCAGCGGCGCCTCGTCATGGGATCCGGCAGCGAGATGGCCGTCGGAGAAGTGGTCGATTGCCAGGCTCATGCCCGTCCTCCTGCTGTTGGCGAGCGCCTTCGCTGCGTGCCAGGGCTGTCCCTCGGCTTACACGGTCAGTGACGCTGCTCCGCTGCCCCGGCCGAAGCCGCGAGCTGACTGGCGCCATTGCGGTTGACACGCTCTACCGACTTTTCCGAAAGGGTGATGGAGTCCGAGACGGCCTCGGCAGCGACGCCGATGAGGTGCGCCGCGAACGGCAGCCCGGTGCGCTCCGCCTCGATGCGCAGGTAGTCGAGGCAGCGTTTGATGGCGGTGGCGTCCTGCAGGGGGTCGCAGAGCTTCACTTCGATGGGATCGGTGCTATGAGACATTTCGTTCTCCTCTGGTGAAAGGGGTCAGGCCACCGCGACCTCGTCGAGGAAGGGCGCGTTGCGGATGACGGAGGCGCGGATGCCGCCGACGGCCCTGAGGCTCGACAGTGTTTCGTGGGTCATGTTGAAGCGCCCGGTGAAGGCGAGCGCGGTGCCGATGCTGCAAGGCTCCGACTGCCATTTCGGCGGGCAGCCGAGCCGCGGCAGCAGGCGCTCCATGCGCGCGTCGTAGACGGTGATCAGTTCGCGAATGCCGAAGGCGATGCAGGTTTCGGTGACGGCGCACAGCAGCTCGCTGCTGATGCGCACGCGGCTGCCGCGCGCTTCGACCGCGAAGCGGCTGCCTTCCCAGATCTGCGGATGCTCGGGAGCCGCCTCGCCGTGCAGCAGCGCCGGAAAGACGTCCCGCAGCATATAGGGCCCGGTGGTCGGCAGAAACCGCCAGCTCCCGGCGAGCCTGCCGTCGCTGTTGTAGGCGAGCAGGTAGATCGGCGACGCCTCGTCGAAGGCATCGCGCTCCGCGCCGTCGCAGTCGGCCACGCTCCATCCCAGCCGCTGCTTGAACACGCGATAGCGCTGTTGAAACATCTGCTCGAGATCGCCGGCGTAGGCGGCATAGAGGTCAGGGGTCACTACGTCGATCACGGCAGTCTCGGCCTCCGGTCGCTTGGGAGGACGATTGAACCGGGATCGGCGCCGCCCGACAGCCCCCCAGAATTGGGGGGGCGGGACGCGAGCGCGGCGAGAGCCGCGGCGCTTTGCGGCGCAGCGGCCCTGAGAAGATTAGCGGATGTGGCTGGGGCCTTGCGCTAAGGCAGTATGTAGCCTTGCACGATGGCCTTGACCACCGCGTGGTGCTTGGAAAAGACGCCGATCTTGCGGGTCGCGTTCTTCAGGTGAAACAGCACCGTTTCCTCGGAAATCGTGAGGATCTGGCCCACTTCCCATGCGGTCTTGCCGCGTGCCGTCCACAACAGGCAGTCGCGCTCACGATCCGTGAGGCGCACGCGGATGCGCCCGGCCGTGTCCTCGCTCAGGGAGAGGAAGGCCTCGTGTGTGTTCATCGCCACCCAGATGAGATCGCGGTATCCGCGCCGGAACGCCTCCTCGAACTGCGGCCCGCTGTGGCAGACCACGTTGAGAGCGGAGAGCCCGCTGTCGGGACCATGGATCGGGACGGTGGCACCGTGGGCCACGCCGAAGTCCCGGGCTTCGTCGAGCACCCGGCGCTGGCCGTTGGTGAGGTCGTTGCGGCCGGCAACGTCGCGCCAGGGGAACGGCAGCACACGGGTCATAGCGCCCGAGAAAGTGGGATCGAGATCGCCGTAGTCGTGCGCGAGGTAGTGATCGACCCAGGCGTCGGGCAGTGTCACCAGGAACTCATGCACATGATTGCCGCTCGGCGACCCCAGCGGCACGAAGGAGCGGATCTTCTTACCGAGCGGTGGCCGTGCGTGGGAGTAGGAGTAGCGGTCGAAGCCGAGCTGCTGCAGCAGCTCCTGCAAGCGCCTCGCGATCTCGCCGGTGCTGGCGGCGCCGGCCAGCCATTCGACGTAGGTTTCCACCGCACCGTTCATGGTGCAGCCTCGGCGGGAACTCCGCAGGAGCACATTCGAGCTCCAAATTCGAAGATGCCGCCGTGACGGGGTGCAAGCGGAGGGCTGAAGCAACCGGCCTTCGGCCGTGCCGCAACCCGCTCTCTCCTGCCCCGTCTTGCCTGCGCCGTCCTTTCCTCCCGCGATCCCGCGGCCTCAACTGTCGGCCGGCCGCCCCAGCGTCTTCAACAGAGACAATACTTCAGCCCGGACCTTGGAGTCAGGGATTCTATAGTAGGAACTGATTAGCTGCAGCGTTTCGCGCTGATTGGTGAAGTCTGGGTCGGAGGAATGGATGCTGCCCCCCGCCGACACCCCGTGCTCCTGGCCTGCGGCGTTGCCCGCTTCGGCCTCTGACTCGACCCCCTCGAAGAAGTAGGTCACCGGCACGCTGAGGATCCGCGAAAGCTCATAGAGCTTGCTGGCGCTGATGCGGTTGGCCCCGCGCTCGTACTTCTGAATCTGCTGGAACGTCAGTCCCAAGGCATTCGCCAGCTTCTCCTGCGAGTAGCCCAGGAACACCCGGCGAAGGCGCACACGTCCTCCAACATGAACGTCTACGGGATGGGCCTGTCGGGCCTTTCCGATGGATTGGTGAGCAAGCATCCGTTCTTCCTAGTAAACACCGATTTTATGACCCCGCCCCAATCTATGCGAAGCCCTATAGTGTCTCAAAGGAAAATTCGCGTTAAACTAGTGTATTTGCAATTTTGCACACAATTCCGATCTTTGCGGTAAACGTTTCAGCCAGATCCGACACTTTTCGCTGAAATAATCCCTCGTTTAATACTGTGGGCTTATTATGTTCTGAAATTACAACCTTAAAGAGAGTCGCGGTTGCATGTTCCTGGGATTTCAGTCTTCGGCGGGCCAGCGCAGCACGAAGCGGGCCCCCTTGCCCGCTCCCGGCGCCTCGAGCATCAAGTCGCCGCCGAGCGAGCGTGCCGCCGAACGGGCGACCGGAAGGCCAAGGCCGGTGCCGCCAATCTCCTCGACCCGCCTGGCGCGCCAGTAGGGCCGGAAGACAGCTTCGCGCTCCTCCTCCGGCACACCGGGGCCCTGGTCGGTCACGGCGATCACGAAGTCGCCGCCGTCACGGCCGAGTTCGATCTCGACGTCGCCGTCGTCAGGAGAATACTTGATCGCATTCTGCATGAGGTTCGACAGGATGGTGTGCAGGGCGGCCTCGGTCAGCCCGTAGACGGGTCTGCCGATGCCGTCGTGCAGGACCATCTGCTGGCGCGCGCGCAGGGCGACGGACACCTCGCGCCAGACCGCGCGGCAGAGCCGGGCAAGGTCGACCGGCTCATGGCCCCTGCTATCGGCCGTGGCCTCGGCACGGCCCATGACCAGGACGTCATCGACGAGGCGGGCCAGGGTGCCGACCGCTCCGCGAATGGTGCGGGTTTCCTCGCGACGCTCCGGCTCGCTCATCTGGTCGCCAAAGCGCTCCAGCAAGTCGGCCGCCGTGCCGATCGCCTGTAGCGGGGTGCGCAGCTCGTGCGACACCATCGAGACGAAGTCGGACTTTTGCGACCGCCGCTGCTTTTCCTGGTGGAGAGAGAGGGAGAGCCTGCCCTCGCGCAGCACCACGGTCTCCACACGCCTGATGGCGAGGAACAGCAGCAGGCAGACCGCCAGCAGGGCGACGAGCAGCAGCGGCGCCATATTCCAAAGCAGCTCGTCTCCGACGCGCCGGTCGTGCCACACCACGCTGCCGAGGAACTGGCCGTCCGGCCCCTTGAGCTCGCAGCCGAGATGCCCGGCGGGCACCGTGCCGCGCAGGAAGCGGAGGTTCGCGATGTGCTGGCCGACGCCGACACCGGCAAACAGCGTCAGGTCCAGCGGCTGCACGAAGACCAGCACACTGGCCTGCTCGCCCTCCGTCGTCCCGGTCTGCGCCGGTGGCCCAATGACACTGGCGGCGATGAGCGCCAGATCCTGCCTATACAGCGCGAAAGCCGGCGGCGGCGCGCCGATCGAGCCGGCGGCGCGCACCGCAGCGACGAGGTCGGTGCCGCCCGCGGGCAGCGCCGGCGCCGCCTGCGGCGCGAGGGTGCGGCCGCTCTCGAAGGCGAAACGCACACGACCGTCGGGCGCCACCACCCAGCCGGCGGCAATGCCGAAACCATCCAGCAGATAGTGGGGCAGGCGCTCGTGCTTCCAGCGCGCCTCGAGATCGGTGCCAGATTCGGCGCCCACGTGCCACCAGGCGTAATCGACCACGAGCTGGCGCAGTCCTTCCTTGCGCATCTGAATGATCGAGCGAACCAGGTCCTGCTGAGCCAGCGCATCGCGCTGATTGACGGAGACGGCGCTCCAGTACAGCAGTCCCGATACGGCCACCAGAGAGACGGCGACCAGCAGCAGGATCGGGAGCAGCAGCTTGCGCCGTCGCCGAGCGAGGATGGCGCGCGTCGGATCGGAGGCTGGCTGGTGCCGGGGCTCGCGCCCCGTAGCGGTGACCATTGCCGCTCCATCTGGGAAAGGTGAAACACGGGCTGCCGTCTGCGCGCGCCGATTGTAGACCAAATGGCGCCGCAGCGGCAGTGCGGCTGGCGCCAGTATTCAGGAATTGCTTCCGACGTCCAGCGACTCGATCGGGGGATGAGGCGCGTCGTGCCGGTCATCATTGGCGCTGGCAAGATGCGCCGGGAGGAGGCAAGATTGCCGCGGTCGAGTCGCCGCTCCACCGATGCCACTCCAGGGCCGGCCATCCACCCCGCTTTCGCAGCGCCGGGATACGGATCTACGCCCATGATGGCCTTCCCGCCGTTGTCGCGAACTGCCGTGTCTGACAGATTCCGGGCCGGCCCGCTCCCCGGGGGAGTGAGACGCTTGATATCCAAGAGGTGAGCGGAGTGATTAAGTCCACCGCGTCCAGGGATGCCTCGGAAGAGTTGGCGCGGCTGCTGTCGCGCTGCAGCCTCGGCGACCAGGGGGCTTTTGCGGATCTCTACGAAGCAACCTCCGCGAAACTTTTCGGCGTTGCCTTGCGTATGTTGAGGCGTGAGGCCTGGGCCGAGGAGGCCCTGCAAGAGGCCTTTGTGAAGATCTGGCGCCATGCCGACAGCTACAATCCGGCGCGCGGACGGCCCATGACCTGGATGATCAACGTGGTCCGCAACCAGGCGCTGGACATGCTGCGGCGCGCCGATTATCGCGCTCAGGAAGAGGAATGGAATCCTGACAAGGATTTCCGAATGACTACGGACAACCCCGCGGCCCTGGCCGAGACGAGCGAGGAAATGCAGCGGGTGCTCGGCTGCCTCGGGCTGCTCGGCGAGGAGCAGCGCGACTGCATCCTGCTGTCCTATCACCAGGGCCTCACGCCGACCGAGGTGGCCGCGAAGCTGAAGCGGCCGGTCGGCACCGTGAAGACATGGATCCGCCGCGGCCTCGTCAAGGTCAGGAACTGCCTCGACCAGGGAGGCGCGGACCGATGAGATACGACCAGCCGCAGTTGCAGGAGGCCCTGGCCAGCGCCTACGTCGCCGGGGCGCTGCAGGGTCGCGCGCGACGGCGCTTCGAGGCGCTGCTGCGCACCCGCCCGGCCCTGCGGCGGCGGGTCGAGGCCTGGGA
>DATCXZ010000359.1:0-12072 GCA_036570545.1 Kiloniellaceae bacterium | reverse complement strand
CCGGCGCGATGACTGCCTGCCTGCACAGCCGGGCGAGCGCCGCATCGACCCCGGCCACGCCGCTGCCTGCCTGCATCCCTGCCTCGAGGAAACGCCGGCATGAGCGCAGAGCCGTTGCTGCAGGTGGAGCACCTCACCGTCGACTACCGGCTGCCGCGCCGCCGCCTCTTCGAGGCGCCGCCGCGCCACCGCGCCCTCGGCGATGTCTCGCTCACTCTCTCTCGCGGCGCGAGCCTGGCGGTGGTGGGCGAGTCCGGCAGCGGCAAGTCCACGCTCGCCCGCTGCATCCTGGCGCTGGAGCGGCCGAGTGCCGGGCGCGTGCGCCTGCTCGGCTCCGACGTCTTCGCCCTTCCAGCCGGGGAACTGCGCCGTCTGCGCCGCCATGCCCAGATGGTGTTTCAGGATCCCTACGGCTCGCTCGACCCGCGCCGCAAGGTCGGCTGGACCGTCGCCGAGCCGCTTGCCGCCCTCGAAGCCGGCATCGGCGCTGCCGAGCGGAGCACGCGTGTCGCCGAGGCTCTGGAGTCCGTGCGCCTTCGACCGCAGGATGCCGACAAGTTTCCGCACGAGTTCTCCGGCGGCCAGCGCCAGCGCATCGCCATCGCGCGCGCCCTTGTGACCCGGCCCGATCTCATCGTCGCCGACGAGGCGGTCTCGGCCTTGGATGTCTCGGTGCAGGCGCAGGTGCTGAACCTCTTCATGGACCTGCGAGAGCAGTTGGGCCTCAGCTATCTCTTCATCAGTCACGACCTCGCCGTCGTGCGCCAGGTCGCCGACCACGTCATCGTTTTGCGCAACGGCTGCATTGTGGAGGAGGGGGCGACGGAGGCGGTGTTCCACGCGCCGCAGCACCCTTATACCCAGGCGCTCATCGCTGCGGTGCCGCGCATCGGGGTGGAGCGGCGGCGCGCGTCTCCGTAGCGTCCCTACAGCAGCGCTTCGGCGATCTCCGTCCATTCCGACTGCAGACTGCTCTCGCAGTGCGGCTTGCCGGCGCGGCGGTACCAGTAGCCGGCATTGTCCTCGTCGCCTTCCACCCGGTGCAGATAGGCGTGCACCCAGGCACCGTCGGCGCTGTCGACGTCCTGCGCGATGTGGTGTGCCGCCTCCCACTCTTCGCGGGCGGCATGCCACAGGGCTTTGAGCAGCGGCGTGGCTCCCTTGGGCGGGGTCGGCTCGGCGAGGCTGGCGCGGAAGGCGTCGATGTCCATCGCCTCAGTCCCCGAACATGCGCTCGCCCTGCTCGTCGACGATCTGGCGCCCCTTCACGACGGCAAAGTCGTTGGCGCTCTGCGCCGAGGCGTGGGTGTCGGCGCGCACGAAGCGGTGCTCCCTGGTCTCGCCGTCGATCTCCTTGCGGATAACGCCGGCCGTCAGCCACTGCCCGCCCTGGGGTTGGGCGGCAGGATGAATGCGGAAGCTCTTGTACTCCACCGCCTCGCCTTCCTTGGCGGCGGCCTTGGCCCCGGCCGGCTCGCCGCCGCCGAACAGCTTTCGCAACAGGCCCATGGGCTTCCTCCCTTCGTTGCCTTGCAACCTGTCGACAGGGTAGCGCGCGGGGGCGGCGCTTCCTAGAGCAGTCGGTCGCCGACGCAGGCTTCTGCTTGGAAAGCGTTCCTTCTCTGCCCGGCACTGCTCTATTCTGGCCCGCTGACGCCGGCCGAAATCCGTTTCAGGAGTGCCACTTGAGCCGCCTCTACCACCCTGCCCTCTATGATCGCGATGTCCCGGTCGGCAGCTATTGGGAAGCCTCGGCGCCGCCGCTGGCGCGCGACACGCCGCCGCTGACGGGTGCCGCCGATTGCGAGGTGGCGGTGATCGGTGCCGGCTACACCGGCCTTACCGCGGCGCTCACCCTGGTCGAGGGGCACGGCATGGGCGTCACCGTGCTGGAGGCCGGCACGCCGGGCTGGGGCGCGTCCGGACGCAACGGCGGGTTCTGCTGTCTCGGCGGCGCCAAGCTGGGCTACGACGTCATCGCCGAGCGCTACGGCACCGACGAGATGCGCCGCTTCTTCGCCGTGCAGATGGAGGCCATCGACCTGGTGAAGGAAACCTGCGCCAGTCGCGGCATCGAGGCCGACATCACCGGTGGCGGCGAGATCCTGCTGGCGCACCGGCCGGGGCGCGCGAAGGCGCTGCGCGACGAGCGGCGCGAGATGTACGAGATGGTCGGGCTCGACTGCAGCTTCCTCGACGGTGATGCGCTGGCCGCGCGCGGGCTCGCAGCCGATGGCTTCCACGGCGGCCTCGAGCTGCCCCTCGGCTTCGGCCTGCACCCGATGAAGTATCTGCGTGGCCTCGCGCGCGCGGCAATCGACGCCGGCGTCACCCTGCACGGCCACTCGCCGGTCTCGTCCGTCCGGCGCGAGGCCGGCCGCTTCGTGCTGACGACGCCGCAGGGGCGGCTGACCGCTCGCCAGGTGATCGTCGCCACCAACGGCTACACCGAGGACGACCGCCTGCCGGCGCTGTCCGGTCGCCTCATGCCGGCGCAGTCGAGCATCATCGTGACGCGGCCGCTGAGCCCCGCGGAACAGGAGGCGCAGGGCTGGACCTCGACGGTGACCTGCGCCGACACCCGCCGCCTGCTGCACTATTTCCGCCTGCTGCCCGACGGCCGCTTCCTGTGGGGCGGGCGCGGCGGCATCTCCGGCTCGCCCGCCGGCGCCGGGCGCGCGCAGCGCTCCCTCAGGTGGTCGTTCGAGCGCCACTTCCCGGCCTGGCGCCACGTTGAGACCGAGTTCTTCTGGCGCGGCCTGGTCTGCCTCACCAAGCCGCTGGTGCCCTTTGTCGGCCGCCTGGAGGAGGAGGGGCTCTATGCCGCGCTCGCCTACCACGGCAACGGCGTCTCCTTCACCGCCTGGGCCGGCCGCGCCGTGGCCCGGCAGGTTGCCGGCGTGCAGGGGTCCGATGCCCTGCCGGCGGTGGTGCGCCGTCCGCTGCCGCGCTTCCCGCTGCCGTCCCTGCGCAAGCTCTATCTCGCCGGCGCCTACGCCGCTTACGGGGTGCAGGACGCCACCGGGTGATGCGATACGCCCTGCGCCTCGTGCCGGCCCTGTTGCCCCTGCTGTGGGGCGGTTCCGCCGCGGCGCTCGACGATCTGGCGGGCTGGCAGGGGCTGACCTGGGGCATGACGGCGGCGGAGGTCCGCCAGGCGCTGGGCGACCGCGTCACGGCGTTGCCGGGGCGCTGGCTCTACGGCGGCGCCTACGCGGACCTCGCGGTGGAGGAGGTGACGATCGGCGGCCTCGTCTTCACCGCCTACTTGCAGATGAACAGCGAAACCGATCGCCTGCAGCAGGTGCTGCTGGAGCGCCGGCGCACCGGCGCGGTGCCGGCGGCATTCGAGGCCGCGCTCGCGGCGCTGCAGCGGGAACTGGGGCCGCCGAGCGCGGACTGTGCCCAGGCGAAGTCGGGCGGCCAGCCGCTCGACTACCAGCTCACCTGGCGCTTCCCGTCGACCACCGTGCACGCCAAGTTCCTCGACTTCTCCACCACCGCGGTGTTCTCGCGCGATCCGGAGGCCGAGCTCGATCCATTGGTCATCGAGCGCAAGGTCCGCCGCAACATCAGGCGCTTCATGCCCCGGCGCATCCTCGTGCGCTACCACGACGCGTCGCTGACGGGCCTGGACCCGCGCTGCTCCGGCTAGAGGTAGTTCCCCGTCAACGTGAACACTTCGCCGCCGAGGCCGAGCTTGAAGCGGGCGAGGCCGCGCTGGCTCTCGGTGTTGAGGCCGCCGAGGTCGAGCCACTGCGTGCCGCCGGCTTTCAGCGCCTCGATGCCGCGCCAGAGCAGCAGGTTGTGCGCCTGGCCGGCGCGCCCCTCGGCGCTGGTCCACGACGCCATGTAGGTGGCGCTCGTGCCGTGGCGCAACAGCACGACGCCCGCCACCAAGGCGTTGTCGCGCCGCGCCGAGAGCGACAGCAGGACGTCGCGGTCGGCCGTGGCGACGGCGGCGATGAAGTCGCCGGAAGGGCCGACGAAGCGCTTCTTGCGGCGGAAGGTGTCGTAGAGCAGCAGCGAGGCCTGCTGCTGCCGCGGTTTCGTATCGCGATCGACGGCGATGCCCTCGCGTTCGGCCTTGCGCAGCGCCGCGCGCCACTTGCCGTGCAGTCCGGCGAGCAGCGCCTCGGGGCTGCGGCGCAGGTCGAGCCCGGCCGAGGAATAGCCGGTGACGACGCGGCGCAAGCCCTGCGGCTCGATCAGCCTGGCGCTGCGTGGATCGTCCGGCAGTTCGGGGAGCCAGGAGAGGAAGGCGAGCCGGCGGCTGCGGTAGCGGCTGGCGATGCTGCGACAGACCACCGCCGCCCGCGGATCGTCAAGCGGGTCGACGAGCCAGACCGGCCCGCGCAGGATGCGGGTGATGCCGAGGTGCCAGTAACTCTTGCGGAAGGCCTGCAGCAGCGCCAGCGGCTCTGCGCCAGCCATGACCACATGCCGCTCGACGGTTTGGCCGTGCTGTGCTGCGACGGCTTCGCCGTAGGCCCACGACTGCTCGAGCGCGGACCGGCGTGCCTGGCGGAACAGCGCCTCCCACGAGGTCCGGTCGCAGGGCTGCCAGAGGGTTTCAATGTCGGGTGCGTCACCCAGGTCGGCCAGCATGGCCGGCAGTTTCCCGGTTTTCCACAGCCGCAGCAACGACTAGTCTCGCACGCATGGATGCCGGGGAGCAGGGCGACGATGGGGCGAGGGGGGCCGTGCTCGGACACGTCATCCCAAAGCGGCGCTTCACGCGCTGGGCCGCCTGGTACTTCCTTGTCTGGTTCTGCCTGCCGGTGCTGGCACTGGGCGCGGCGGTCGATGCGCTGCTCTACCTGGTCTTCACCGCGCTGCTGGGCCACTGCTACGCCATCTTCTGCCTGCTCGGCTGATCATCCCGCCGAGGCTGCCTCCACCCGGCGCCGGCCGTGCGACGTCAGCGCCACGGAATGCAGACCGGGACTGACTTCGGTGATGGTGATCCAGCCCTTGCTGCGGCACTCGCCGAGCGTGCGCCACAGGATGGTCTGCTGAGACTGCTCCGTGACGCCGATTTCACCGGACATGCGAAGCAACTCGAGCACGAGCTGCTGCTGGGGAAGAAGACTGAACACCAAGGCAGCGCACCCTGCGGCTGTTCCGGGGGCCGGCGGTTTTGCCAGCGGCGGATCGGCAGACTAACCGCTTCAGCCGCATCGGGCGAGAGCCCTACGCGCCGCGGTGTCGCCGGAGCGGCTGCCCGCCCTCAAGCCGGCAGGGTTGCGTGCCCCGGTGCTGTGCGTCTCAGTGCTGCACGCCTTCGGCAAGCACACGGCAGAGCTGGCTCACCGCTTCTTGATGGCGATCGTTGCTGATGCGCGTGAAGTTGCGTGCCAGATCGAGGCACATGCGCTGGCGTTCGTTCAGGCGGCTGTCTTCGTTGTTGAGCCCTTCATAGAAGAAGCCGATGTCGACGCCGAGGACCCGCGCGATCTCGAACAGGCGCCCCGCCGACACGCGGTTGATGCCGCGCTCGTACTTGTGGGCCTGTTGGTAGGTCACGCCGATCATCTCCGCGAGCTGCTGCTGAGTGAGCCCCAGCATTGTGCGGCGCTCACGGATGCGCTGGCCGACATACTTCTCGACGCTTTGGATAGTTGCAGAAACTGTTTCCACTCGATCTCACCATTCCAGTTGGGGGTTGCTCCAGATGGCGAATTATCCAATGGGCCGTCTTGTCCGCGGACCTTTTACGTAATCGTTATGAGTAGTTATATGCTCACTTAGTCAGTAAAAAGGGCAAGAGATATTTCGCTCTATTGGTTTTTGTGTCTGCAGCCGGTCGAACGTGGAGCGGTTGCAGCTTGTCATGGTCTTCGCCTGAAGATGTATCGATCCTCTCAGATATCAATGGCTTGCCCTCGATTCTCAGTGGGCGGGGCTGCCGGGCCGCCGCTTGGCACAGGGGATTGAGATGCTGCCGCCGGCTCCAACCAGGGCAAATCGCGCCTCTGGGAACCGCGGCTCCGCCGGCCAAACCAAGCGCCGCGAATCCTCATCCTCAGGGTGAATTAGATGGCTCCTGCTCCCCCGAGGGCCAGGGTCAAATAAGGGGCTGTTTGTAGCCACTTCGACTCAAATTTGACCCACAACGACAGCGAAGGTCGCCGGCGCGCGCGACAATCGCGGCCGCTGCCGGCTGACTGGCGCCGGCTGACTGGCGCCGGCTGACTGGCGCCGGCTGCGCCGGGCCAGAATGGGCCGGGCAGAGGGCGCGCGGGGGAGGGGTCGTCGAGTGCAGAGCAGTTTCGAACCGGCCGGCCGGCTGAAGCTGGCCGTTGCGCAGATCACAGCACGACCCGGCGATGTTGAGGCCAACCTGACGAAGCACCTTACGATGATCGCCGCAGCGCGCGCCGGCGGCGCTCAGGTGCTGCTGTTCCCCGAACTCTCGCTTACCGGCTATGGCGTGGGGGAGCAGACTCCGGCCCTGGCCATGCCCCGCGGCCATGCGGTCCTCGCCCGCCTCGCGGAGGCCAGCCGCGACATCTGGACGGCGGCCGGCTTCATCGAGGAAGGTGCTGCCGCACAGATCTACAATTCGCAGGCCGTGCTGCGCGACGGCTCCGTCGCCTTCGTGCATCGCAAGCTGAACCTTGCCACCTACGGCCGCCTGGAGGAGGGCAAGCACTTCGCTGCCGGTCGCTTTCTGCAGCCCTTCGACCTCGGCCCGCGCTGGCGTGCCGGCACACTGATCTGCGCCGACTGCTGGAATCCCGCGGTGGTCCATCTTGCGGCGGCGCAGGGGGCGACCTTGCTGCTGCTGCCGGTCGCCTCGGCCCTCGGGGTGGTCGGCGGCCAGTTCTCCAATCCGGTGGGCTGGCAGCGCGCGCTCGATTTCTATGCCATGGTCTACGGCATGCCGCTGGCGATGGCCAACTTCGCCGGCGAGCAGAACGGCATCCGCTTCTGGGGCGGCAGCCGGGTGCTCGACCCTTACGGCAACCTCCTCGCCCAGGCCGGCGAAGGCGAGGAGCTGATTTTTGCGGACCTCGACTTTCAGGCGGTCCTTGCGGCGCGCTATCATCTGCCGACGCTGCGCGATGCCAACCACGACATGGTCTATCGCGAGTTCGGGCGCCTTATCGGGCAGGTCGGCGTCGCGCCGGAAAGCGATCAGGCATAGATCCGGCCGTTGTTCCGCCGCGGCTTCCGGCTATGCTGGGATCGGTGTGAGGCGCAGCCGGAATGATGACGAGCGAGACTTCGAGGACGTGGAAGTGACTGGCGTGCGAGGCGGCGACGGCCAGCAAACCTTCGGCTTCCTGTTGCTGCCGCAGTTCTCCATGCTGGCGTTCAGCTCGGCGGTGGAGCCGCTGCGCGCTGCCAACCGGCTTTCCGGAAAGACGCTCTACGACTGGCGCATCCTGACCGCCGACGGCAAGCCGATCCATTCCTCCAGCCGCATGCATCTGCTCCCCGAGGCGGGGCTCGACGACTGCGGGCGCCTCGACTTCCTGATCGTGGTTGCCGGCCTCGCAGTCCAGCGCCTGCGCGATCCGGCGGTGATCGCCACCCTGCGCCGCCAGGGCCGCAGCGGTTGCCGCCTCGGCGCACTCTCCACCGGCAGCTACCTGCTCGCCTGGGCCGGCCTGCTCGACGGCTACCGCTGCACGGTGCATTGGGAGAACCTCGACGCTTTTCGTGAGGACTTTCCCAGCCTCGATGTCACCGGCGAGTTATTCGAAATCGACGGCCCGCGGCTCACCTGCTCCGGCGGAACCGCCTCCCTGGACATGATGCTGAGCCTGATCGCCCAGTCGCACGGCCGCGACCTGGCTGCCCAGGTCGCAGAGCAGTTCATTCACGAGCGCATCCGCGACACCCACGACCACCAGCGTATGAGCCTGCAGGGTCGGCTCGGGATCAGCCATCCGAAGCTGCTGCAGGTTATCGGCCTCATGGAAGGCTATCTGGAAGAGCCGCTGGCGCGCGCCGAGCTCGCCCGCCGCGCCGGGCTATCCAGCCGCCAGCTCGAGCGTCTGTTCCGCCGCTACCTCGGCCGCACGCCGACCCGCTATTATCTGGAGCTGCGTCTGCACCGGGCCCGCGCGCTGCTGACCCAGACGTCGATGTCCATTCTCAATGTCGCGCTGGCCTGCGGCTTCGTCTCCGCTTCGCACTTCTCCAAGTGCTACCGCGAGTTCTTCAACAAGATGCCGCGCGAGGAGCGCCAGGAGGCCGGCCGCGGCCCGGCAGCAGCGGAGTCGATGCCGACGCAGCGGTCCGAGGTGACGGACCTGCAAGCGGGTCCGCTGACCACGGGCGGCGGTTCCACCTGACAACGATCCGATCTAGAGCAGATCAGGGTCGAATGGAATCGCCAGAGGCGATCCATCGACCCTGTGAATCTGCTCTAGCCTTTTGAAGTAGATCGGATTCACGTGGTCAGACGGAACCGCGGCGCGGTTCCACCTGACAACGATCCGATCTAGACGGCCAGGCGCACGAAGGTGGCGCTGTCGGGCAGGATCTCGGGCTCGCCGCCGGCGCGGCGATAGGAGTCGCTGCCGAGGAGCGCCGCGTCGCGGTGGCCGGAGAGGCTGGTCTGGGGCGGCACCTGGCTGCGGCCGGCGGCCGCCTGCTGTCCCAGGACCTGCACCATGAAGGGCATCGAGCTGAGGCGGGAGAAGCCGGCGAGGCGGCCAACGGTCGTTTCCCCGCTTGCCCGCCCGTCGGCCGCTGCCTTGTGGCCCCGCTTCAGGTCGCCGGCGTCCTCTGCCCCCTCACGGGCTGCGCCGCCGCTCCAGGCGGTGCTGCGCTCGGCCTGTGCCTGCCGGGGATGCACCGGCGTGACCGGGACCACCGCCTTCGCCTGCCGGCCGCTCTCGGGCAACGCAACGGCCGTCGCGCCCGTCGTGGCGACGGGAACGGGCAGGTGCTGCAGCCTCGGAATGCCGGTCATGCGAGGAAGCCTGGAGATTTTCGTCAGTCTCTATAATAGACACATCTTGTGAAAGATTTATCAAGCATTGAATCGACCTTGGTTGAAGAATTAACCAAGAAAGTTAAGCATGTTCTTGAGTAGTTTGACAGGTATTCTGGCATTTACTGAATAGTTACCATGACCATTGGGGAGGAACAGCCGCCCGGCGCCCGTATTTCACGCTTCCTTAAGGGGCGGCTGGCACATTCGATCTCCGCAGCGGCCGGAGTAAGCGCCCGCGGCGGCCAGATCCTTAAAGCTCGGCTTCAGGTAGGAGAGAGCGCCGTGAACAGACCCGCCGTGTCCGGCATCAGCGCCGAGGCCGACTGCCAGCAGGCGCTCGCCCGCCTGGAGATGGCGATACGCGCCTCCGGCGATGTCCTCTACGAGTGGGATCTGGCCAGCGACCGTCTGGCCTTCTTCGGCGACGTCAGCACGCTCTTCACGGGCGGCCCGCTGCCGGTGCCGGCCACCGGCGAGGCACTGCAGGCGCGCATCAATCCCGAGGACGTGCCGCGCCGGCGCCGTGCCCTCTCCGACCACTTCGCCGGCAGCTCAGAATACGACTGCGAGTTCCGCCTGCGCACCCGCCGGGGCGAGTTCCAGTGGCTGCATGACCGCGGCGCCGTCGAGTTCTCGCCGGCCGGCACGCCGGCACGCATGTCGGGTGTCATCCGCCTGATTACCCTGCGCAAGCAGCAGGAAGAGCGCCTCGAGTATCTCGCCAACTTCGACGACCTGACCGGCCACTTCAACAAGGTGCGTCTGCGTGACGCTCTGGAGCATGCGCTCGCGCAGTCGCAACGCTTCGGGCAAACCGGTGTCTATGTGGTGATCGGCGTCGACCACCTCGATCGCATCAACACCGGCTACGGCTACGAAGCCGGCAACGCCGTGCTGGTCGAGATCGGCCGGCGGCTGGATAGCTGCCTTCGCGCAGCCGACGTCATCGGGCGGCCCGGCGGCGACTTCTTCGGCGCCATTCTCAGCGCCTGCAGCGAGGAGGCCGCGCAGCTCGCGGCCGAGCGCGTGCTACAGTCGCTGCGCGACAATCCCGTCGCCACGCCCGGCGGCGATAAGGTGCACGTCACGGTATCGATCGGCGCCGTCGCCTTTCCCACCGAGAGCAAGACCGCGGTCGACGCCATGACCAAGGCGGAGAGCGCCATGCAGCAGGCCAAGAGCGCCGGGCGCGACTGCCTGCGCTTCTTTGCGCTATCGGAGGCGCAGCGCCGGGGCTATCGCGCCAGCATGGGCATCGGCGAGGAGGTGCAGCTCGCTCTGAAGGAGAACCGCATTGTGCTCGCCCACCAGCCGGTGGTCGACGCGACCACCCATGCGGTGCGCTATCACGAGTGCCTGGTGCGCATGGTCGGAAGCGACGGCAAGGTGGTGCCGGCCGCGCAGTTCGTGCCGGCCATCGAGCAGCTCGGGCTCATGCGCTCGATCGACAATCGGGTGCGAGACCTCGCAATCCGAGAGCTGGAGCGCGATGGTGGCGCCTCGCTGGCCATCAACATCTCCGGCCTCACCGCCACCGAGCGGTCGTGGTTCCGCGGCCTGGTCGCGCGCCTGAAGGAGCGTCGCGATATCGCCACCAGACTCATCGTCGAGATCACCGAGACGGCAGCGTTGCAGGACATCGACGAGACGTCGCGCTTCGTCTCGGCGCTCAGGGCGCTCGGCTGCAAGGTGGCGCTCGACGACTTCGGCTCCGGCTTCACCACCTTCCATCACCTGAAGGCACTCACCGTCGACGTGGTGAAGATCGACGGCTCCTTCATCCGCGATATCACCACGGACACCGAGAACCAGATCTTCATTCACAACCTGCTGGCGCTTGCACGCGCGCTCGGCGTGTCGACGGTGGCGGAATGCGTGGAAACCCCTGAAGACGCCGACTATCTCGCCGGCATCGGCATCGACCTGCTGCAGGGCTATCACTTCGGGCGTCCCGAGGTGAATGGCCACCTCGCCCCGGCGCTGCCGATGTCCGCAGTCGCCTCCGCCAGATAGAGCGCCGTCAGCGCGTCACGCCTTGTCCTTGTTGAGAGTGTCGATCTGCCTTTGCAGTTGATCGATCTGCGCCTTGAGCGCGTCGAGCGACTCCTTGGCGCCGCTTTCGGCCCCTGCGGCGGGCTGACCTTGCGCCGGCCTGGCGGCGCCGGGCTGGCCTTCGCCGCCCCGTGCGTCGGGAGCACCGAAGGGCGAGAACATGCGTAGCGCGTTCTCGAACAGCACCATGTTCTGCTTGCCGACCTCTTCCAGGTTGCCGAAGGGGAACATGCTGCCGAGGGTCTCCTGCATCGACTGGCGCATGCGGTCCTGGTTCTGCGCAAAGGCCTCCATCGTGTGCTCGAGGTAGCGCGGCACCATCCACTGCATGGAATCGCCGTAGAAGGAGATGAGCTGGCGCAGGAAGTTGATCGGCAGCAGGTTCTGCCCCTTGGCTTCCTCCTCGACGATGATCTGCGTCAGCACGGCGCGCGTGATGTCATCGCCGCTCTTGGCGTCGAAGACCACGAATTCGACGTCGCTCTGAACCATCTGACAGAGGTGGTCGAGCGTCACGTAACTGCTGGTCGCCGTGTTGTAGAGCCGGCGGTTCGCATATTTCTTGATGATGATCGGCCCGTTGCCGTCGCCTTGCTTTTTGCCGTTCTTGTCGGAGCCAGCCAAGTTCCCGTGCCTTTCCGGTCGTGCGCTCTGTCCCAGGCTTTCTTGCCCCCTGCCGCCTCGCGAGGCCGCAGGGGCTATCCAGAACAGGCGCGGACTTGTTTTCCTTGCAGGTCCGGCTGCGGTCCAACCGGCTGTCTGCGTTGCTTCCGGCCTTTGCACCTTCGGTGCGGCGCAGCGCTTCGCTCCCTGCGCCGCCCGTGGGCCGGCAAATTATACCGCATATGCTAATGGGATACTGCTGCGCCGCATCAAGCGCTGTCAACGGCTAGAGCAGATCGGGGTCGGATGGAATCGCCGGAGGCGATCCACCGACCCTGTGAATCTGCACTACCCTTTTGAAGTAGATCGGATTCACGTGGTCAGATCTGGTCGTGGAAGGGCTTTCCTGCGTGGCCTCAGCCGGCTCCGCAGCCGCCGCTGCGCTGGCCAGGCCGCGGCGGCGC
>DATCXZ010000358.1:0-6825 GCA_036570545.1 Kiloniellaceae bacterium | reverse complement strand
GGCGCGTCGCGTGTTCCTGCCATTCGGCACCGCGCCGCAGGAGGGCAGCCGGCTGCGCGCCGAGGGCTGGGTGACCGTCGCCGGCCTCGCCGCCGCCGCCGATCCGAAGCAGGAGGCGCGTCGCCTCGGCTGCAGCCACTGCTTCACCGACAGCGCGATCTCAGAGACAAAGGAATGATGCACTATGGCTAACGTGGTCGTCGTCGGTTCCCAGTGGGGAGACGAGGGCAAGGGCAAGATCGTCGACTGGCTGTCGGAGCGCGCCGACGTGGTGGTGCGTTTCCAGGGCGGTCACAATGCCGGCCACACGCTGGTCATCGGCGGCGAGGTCTTCAAGCTCTCGCTGCTGCCGTCCGGCGTGGTGCGTTCCAACAAGCTCGCGATCATCGGCAACGGGGTGGTCGTCGATCCCTGGGCGCTGGTGGAGGAGATCGACCGCATCCGCGCGCAGGGCGTCGAGGTGACGCCGGAGCGCCTGCGCATCGCCGAGGGCGTCGCGCTCATCCTGCCGATGCACGGCGCGGTGGACCGCGCGCGCGAGGCGGCCAAGGGCGACAGCAAGATCGGCACCACCGGGCGCGGCATCGGCCCGGCCTACGAGGACAAGGTCGGCCGCCGCGCCGTCCGGCTCTGCGACCTCGCCGATCCCGACCTGCTGCGCCTGCGCGTGGAAGGCCTGCTGGTGCACAACAACGCGTTGCTGCGCGGCCTCGGCCAGCCGGAGTTCACCGCCGACGAGATCGTCGCCAGCCTGCTCGCGCTGGCGCCGCGTATCCTGCCCTTCGCCGACCGCGTCTGGCAGAGCCTCGACGAGGCGCGCCGCGGCGGCCGCCGCATCCTTTTCGAGGGCGCGCAGGGCGTCATGCTCGACGTCGACCACGGCACCTATCCCTATGTCACCTCGTCGAACACCGTCGCCGGCAGCGCGGCTGCCGGCTCCGGCATGGGCCCCTCGGCGCTCGACTTCGTGCTCGGCATCACCAAGGCCTACACCACGCGTGTCGGCAGCGGCCCCTTTCCGACCGAGCTGACCGATGCCACCGGCGAGCTGCTGGGCGCGCGCGGCCGCGAGTTCGGCGTGGTCACGGGCAGGAAGCGGCGCTGCGGCTGGTTCGACGCGGTGATGGTGCGCCAGGCTGCCAAGCTGGCCGGCATCCAGGGCATCGCGCTGACCAAGCTCGACGTTCTCGACGGCCTCGAGGAGATCAAGGTCTGCGTTGCCTACGAGGTGGATGGCGCACGGCTCGACTACCTGCCCGCGCAGCCGACGCTGCAGGCGCGGGCGAAGCCGGTCTATGAGAGCATCCCCGGCTGGGCCGAGAGCACCATGGGCGCGCGCTCCTGGGCCGATCTGCCGGCCGCCGCGGTGAAGTACATCCGCCGCCTGGAGGAACTCATCGGGGTTCCGGTGGCCCTGCTGTCCACCTCGCCGGAGCGCGACGACACCATCCTGGTGCGCGACCCCTTCGCCGACTAGATCTGACCACGTGAATCTGCTCTAGAGATGCAATATCGCGGAATTCAAGGCCTTTCGCGGCCGGCGGCCGCGGGTCTTAACGAACTCTTTGCCTAATTGCGGTTAGCTACGGGCTTCCCGGCCGGCTGATCAGGCCGGGGCCGGAAGCCACGGATTCGCAGCGGCAATGAGCAGTCAAGCGCGGGAAGCGGACGCTAGGGTGGGGGACGAGCACGGCCCGGTCATGGTGGCCGACCGCTACCGCATCCATCCCGACCAGCCGCTGCCGGCGCTGAACGCGCCGGGCGGCGTCTGCGCCTTCAACGCCACCGACGAGCGCGGCTCGCCCAAGTCGCTGTTCGCGCTGGTGTGCCGCCGCGACGTCGCGCCGCGCACCGACGTGCTGAACCAGTTCGCCCGCTTCACGCGCCTGCCGCTGGTGACACCGCTGCGCTGGGGCGTGGTTTACTGGCCGCCGGAGAAGGCGCGCCGTTTCGTCATCATCCTGCACCAGCCGGGCGGCGAGCGCATCCTGCCGGCTCCCGACGCCACCATCGAGCCGTGGCGCGAGGAGCGCGTCGTGCGCCTGGCGATGAACCCGCTGATGCCGGTGTTCAAGGAGCTCGGCGGTCGCAACCTGACGCACCGCGCAATCCGCGCAGACAACCTCTACTTCGCTGACGCCGGCCGCGAGTCGGTGGTGCTCGGCGAATGTTTCTCGCTGCCGGCCGGCATGGCGCAGCCGGCGATCTACGAGCCGATCGACAGCGCGATGGCGGTGCCCGAGGGGCGTGGCTACGGCGGGCCGGAGGACGACTACTACGCCCTCGGCGTGCTGGTCCTGGTGTTGCTCTGCGGTGGCAACCCGGTACCAGGGCTGAGCGAGCACGAGCTGGTCGAGGCGAAGATCAGCAAGGGCTCCTACGCGGCGCTGGTCGGTGAGACGCGCCTGTCGCTGCCGATGGTCGAGGTGCTGCGCGGCCTGCTGTGCGATGACCCGGAGGAGCGTTGGCGCCACGACGACTTGCAGCTCTGGCTGAGCGGCCGCCACCTCAGCCCAAAACAGGCGCTGCTGCCGCCGAAGGCGGCGCGCCTCTATCCTTTTGACGGCGAAGAGTACAACAACTCCGCGGCTCTCTCCTATGCCATGGGGCGCAAGTGGAGCGCGGCGGTGCAGGAGATCAAGTCGCCGGAGCTGGAGCGCTGGATCCGCCGCTCGCTGTCCGACGACCGCCGGGCCGCGGCGGTAAGCGCGGCAACGCAGGCAGTCATCGGCGTCAGCGGCGGTGTCGCCGGGCTGGAGGACAGGCTGCTGACGCGCGTGCTTATCGCCTTGGATCATCAGGCGCCGCTGCGCTACAAGCAGATCGCGGTGCGCATCCAGGGCTTCGCAGCCGCCTTTGCCGTGAACTACCACCACGACGACCGTCGCCAGACCTTCGCCGAGATGATCCTGCACAAGCTGCCGCAGATGTGGATCGAGGCGCAAGGCAAGCTGCGCGCGGACATCATGGCCCATGTGCGCTCCTTCGACCTCGTAGGCCTGCACCTGGCCAAGCCGCGCATCGGCTACGGCATCGAGCGGGCACTTTACGCGCTGAACTCCTCCTGGCCCTGTCAGAGTCCTTTGTTGGCGGCCGACTATGTCGCCGGCCTCGACGACCTGCTGCCGGCGCTGGAGCGCTTGGCAGCGCAAGGCAAGACCGAGCGGCCGCCGATGGACTGGCACATCGGCGGCTTCGTCTCCGCCCGCATGAAGATGACGCCGGATCGCGCCTTCAACGAGCTGACCGAGGATGAGCGGCCGGAGATCTTCAACCTCGGCATCGTGCGCCTTCTGGCGGAGGTGCAGGAAGCGACTGGCCCGCAACGGCTGCCGCATCTCGCCGGCTGGTGCGCCGGCCTGCTGCAGCCGGCGGTCGACCGCTTCCGCAACCGTACCCGGCGAGAGGAGATGGCCTCGGCGCTGCGCCAGCTTGCCGTTCACGGCAACCTGTCGGCGTTGGTAGGAATGATCGACAATCCCGATCGGCGCCTCGCCGACGAGGAGGGCTTCCGACGCGCGCGCGCCGAGTTCGCCGCCCTGGCGGAGCAGATGAGCTGGTTGCGCAACGGCGGCCTCACCAAGCCGGCGGTGGTACGCGCCGCCGCGCGCGAAGCGGCAAGCATCGTGGCCGGCGTGGCCGGAACCGTCGCGCTGCTGCTGATCACCCTGACGTCGGTGCTGTAGCATGGCAAAGGCGATAGTGCAGGCAAGAGGTGGCCGGGCAACAGGGAGAGCGCTCGCTCAGCGCCGGACAGCGAAGGCTCAGGCCGGCGGCAAGCCGCGCGCACGCGGCGTGAAGACCTGGGTGAAGGTGCTCGCCCTCGTCATTCTGTTTCCCTTCGCAGCCGTGCTGCTGCCGACCACGCTGGTGTTTTTCGTCATGATGGCGCCGACCTGGGTCGCCTACATCACAGACCGCTCGCGCGACAAGCACCTGGCAATCACCGTTGGCATGCTGAACCTCGCCGGCACTTTGCCGGCCATCATCGATCTGTGGTCTCGCGGCCAGAGCCACGCGACGGCAATGCTGCTGATCGGTGACGTCTTTGTCTGGGCGCTGGCCTATGGCGCCGCTTTTGCCGGCTGGGGCCTCTTCGCAGGGATGCCGACGCTGGTCGGCAGCTTCTATCGCATGACCACCGAGGCCCGCATCAAGGGGCTGGTGAAGCAGCAAAAGGCGTTGATCGCGGAGTGGGGCCACGCGGTTGCCGAGGGCATCGGCGCTGTGATGCCCGACGAAGACGACGGCGAGGCTGACGCCGAGGCCGATGCGGACGACGCCGAGGTCACCGAGGCCGAAGTGGTGCCGCCGCGCAGCGCAAGGTGAGGGCGCACTCCCTCGCCCCTCAAGGGGCGAGGGAGAAGGGAGTCTTAGCTGACCGCCAGGCGTTCCTCTATGGCGGCGTTGCGGATCGACTTCTGCAGCTTCTCGAAGGCGCGCACCTCGATCTGGCGCACACGCTCGCGGCTGATGCCGTATTCCTGCGAGAGGTCCTCCAGCGTGGTCGGGTCGTCCTTCAGACGGCGCTCCTGCAGAATATGACGCTCGCGCTCGTTGAGGTTGGACATCGCGGTCTTCAGCAGCGCGCGGCGCTTGCCCAGCTCTTCGGATTCGGCAAGCAGCGTCTCCTGATTCTCGGTGTCGTCGACCAGCCAATCCTGCCATTCGCCGTCGCCGTCGATGCGCAGCGGCGCGTTCAACGAGTGGTCCGGCGCGGCGAGGCGGCGGTTCATCGCCACCACATCCTGCTCCGGAACACCGAGGGTCTCGGCGATCTTGGAGACGTTCTCCGGGTGAAGGTCGCCCTCCTCCATCGCCTTGAGCTGGCCCTTCAGCTTACGCAGGTTGAAGAACAGCTTCTTTTGCGAAGCGGTGGTGCCCATCTTCACCAGCGACCAGGAATGCAGGATGTACTCCTGAATCGAGGCGCGGATCCACCACATGGCATAGGTGGCGAGACGGAAGCCACGCTCCGGATCGAAGCGCTTCACCGCCTGCATCATGCCGACGTTGCCTTCCGACACCAGCTCGGACAGCGGCAGGCCATAGCCGCGGTAGCCCATCGCGATCTTCGCCACCAGGCGAAGATGGGAGGTCACCAGCTTGTGCGCTGCCTCGGTGTCGCCGCGCTCGCGCCATGCCTTGGCGAGCATGTACTCCTCGTTCTGCTCCAGCATGGGGAACTTGCGAATCTCCTGCAGGTAGCTGCCGAGATTGCCTTCAGGAACGAGAACCGGAACCTTTGCTGCCATGTCGCTACTCCAAGGGCCGTTGCCGACCGAAAAAAGTGGGGAACCTGAAACGGCGGCGGTCCCCTTGCCGAACCTGCCTGACCCGGGCGGCCGCGACCGTCTTTGCGCCGCGCCGGCACCCTGCCGGGATGCTGCTGCGGGGAGAGCTGTGGCCTGCCAAAGCAGAGATTAGCACGGTTCCCCCAGACGGACGGATGCCAAATATGACCGGATCAGTCATATATAGTTATAATCATTCTAAAGAATGAATCAAGGCACTTAAGTCTGCTGGTAGTTCGCTTTCAAATTGCAAGACATCCCCACTGAGGGGGTGGCGAAACCCGAGGGTCTTCGCGTGCAGGGCCTGCCGGCGGAGCGCGGCGAGGGCCGCCTGGGCGCCCTCCGGAAGCAAACGCGCCCGCCGGGTGGCGGTTCCGGCGCGGCCGTAGAGCGGATCGCCCAGCAACGGATGACCGAGTTCGGCGAGGTGAACGCGGATCTGGTGAGTGCGCCCGGTCTTCAGGCGACACTCGAGGAGGCTGACGCGGCCGCCCTGGAAGCTGCGCAGGACCTTGTAGGCGGTCTCGGCCGGGCGGCCGCCGTGGCGCAGCACCGCCATTTTCTGACGATTGCGCGGGCTGCGGCCGATGTTGCCGGTGACGGTGCCCTGCGGCGGGCTCGGCAGGCCCCAGACGAGGGCCCAGTAGGCGCGCTCGATGTCGCGCGCAGCGAAGAGGGCGGTGAGGCCGCGGTGCGCGGCGTCGGTCTTGGCCGCCACCATGACCCCCGAGGTGCCCTTATCGAGGCGGTGGACGATGCCCGGGCGCTGTGCGCCGCCGATGCCTGTCAGCTCCGGCCCGCAGTGGGCGAGAAGGGCGTTCACCAGGGTTCGATCCGGATTGCCGGCGGCGGGATGGACGACCAGGCCGGCGGGCTTGTCGAGCACGATGAGATCGCGGTCCTCGTAAAGGATGTCCAGCGGGATCGCCTGGCCTTCCAAGGCGACAGGACGAGCTTCGGGGACGATGATGGCGAAAGTTTGGTCGGTCTTCACCTTGGCGGCGGGGCTGAGGACCGGCCGGCCGCCGCTGCTGACGTAGCCCTCCTCGATGAGCGCCTTGAGGCGGCTGCGCGAGAGCTGCGGCAGGGCATCGGCCAGCAGGCGGTCGAGCCGGCCGCCGGCGGCCTCCGCCGGCACGGTCACCTCGTGGCGGGCTGTCTCGCCGTCGGCGCGGTGGGCGTGACCCCCTGCGTCCTCTTGACCAGGCCCCTCGGCCATGCTTCCTCGCTCCCCGACATGTGCCTCGACTAGCAGGCGCGCCTCACGATTAGTAAGGGGTTCCGCCCGATGCAAGCGCTGAAAGCTCTGGTCATCTTCATGGCCGTCCTCATCGTCGCCGGCATGGTGTTGCTGGTCTACGGCCTCGTCAGCCGCACCGGCGGCGGTGGCTCGATGGGGGGCGGGGAGCCGATCGGCGGCGGCGAGGGCGATGTTGCCAGCCTCGACCTGCCGGTGCCGGATGGCTGCACCATCGCCGGCGCCGAACTCGCCGGCGAGCGCCTGGTGGTCCGCCTCGGCGGCCTCGCCGAG
>DATCXZ010000357.1:0-4886 GCA_036570545.1 Kiloniellaceae bacterium | reverse complement strand
GGGCCGCGATGGCCGTGCGGCGCTGCAGGTCCTCCGGCGTCCGGATATCGAGCGTGAAGCTCGCCTTGCCGGGGATCACGTTGATGGCGCCGGGCGACACCTCGATCCGGCCCACCGTGGCGACCAGGCCGTCCTCGCCGGCGGCGCGGCCCTCGATGGCGGCGATCATCTCCGCCGCGCCGGCCAGGGCGTCACGCCGCAGGTGCATTGGCACCGTTCCGGCGTGGCCGGCCATGCCTTCCACCGTGATCGCGAAGCGGCTGGCCCCGTTGATGGCCGTGACCGTGCCGACCGGCAGGTCCTCGGCCTCCAGCACCGGGCCCTGCTCGATGTGCACCTCGACGAAGGCGGCGATCCGGTCGCGCGGGCGCGCCTCGTCGGCGATGGCGTCGGGGGCGCAGCCGAAGGCGGTGAGCGCATCGCGCAGTGTCGTGCCCTCGGCGTCGGTAACCGATAGCACGGCCGGGTCGAAGGTGCCGGCGACGGTGCGCGAGCCGGAGAGCGTGGTGGGAAAGCGCACGCCTTCCTCGTCGCCGAAAGCGATGACCTCGATCGCGTAAGGCAGGCGCTGCCCCCGCGCGTCGAGCTCGGCGATGCAGGCGATCGGCAGCGCGACGCCGAGATTGCCGTCGTAGGCGCCGGCATCGCGCACGGTGTCGATATGAGAGCCGGTAATGAGCGTTCTCGCCCCCTCCACAGCGGCCTCGTAACGTCCCACCACGTTGCCGATGGCATCGATGCGCGCGGTCATGCCGGCCGCGCGCATGGCCGACATCACCGCCTGGGCGCAGGCCTTGTGCTGCGGGCTGAGAAAGACGCGGGTGAGCTTCTCCTCATGCTCGCTGTAGCCGGCCCAGCCGTCGACCATCGCCTTGATCCAGGCGCCGGCGCCGGCGAGCGGTTCGCTGGCGAGGCTCATGGCAGGATCTCCTTCAGGCGCAGCAGCGCGATCGTCTCGATCTCGGCCAGCGCGGTGGCGAACTCCCGCTCCGCGCTGTTGTCCAGGCGGCGTTCGAAGGCGGCGAGGATCTCGGCCTTGCTGCGGCCCTTCACCGCCATCACGAACGGCAGGCCGAACTTTGCCTGATAGGCCTCGTTCAGCGCGGTGAAGCGGGCGCGCTCGGCATCGGTGAGCAGGTCGAGCCCGGCCGAGGCCTGCTCCTTCGCCGAGACCGTCGTGAGGCGCCCGGCCCGTACCAGGCGCCCGGCGAGGTCGGGATGCGCCGCGATGAGTGCGCGCTTCTGCGCCTGTGTTGCGGCGCGCAGGGCGGCGACCATGCAGGCGTGCAGCCGCGCGGCCGTCGGCGGTCCCTCCGGCAGCCCGGCGTCGAAAGCCGCCGCAGCAATCCAGGGCGAATGCTCGAACACGCCGCCGAAGCGCGCAACGAAGGTGTCGCGATCCCCGACGGCGCTACGGCTCACCGCAGCCGAGCTCACGGCTTGTGCCTCTCGTGCCAGTGGCGGGCGATATCGATGCGCCGCGCCGGCCACACGCCGTCGTGCGACATCACGTAGTCGAGGAAGCGGGCGAGGGCAGCGGCGCGCCCCGGCCGTCCGACAAGGCGGCAGTGCAGGCCGACCGACAGCATCTTCGGCTGCCCGGCACGGCCTTCGCCGTAGAGCAAGTCGAAAGAATCCTTCAGATAGCCAAAGAACTGCTCGCCGGCGTTGAAGCCCTGCGGCGTGGCAAAGCGCATGTCGTTGGCATCAAGGGTGTAGGGCACGATGAGGTGCGGGCCGTTCGGTCCCGCGATCCAGTAAGGCAGGTCGTCGGCGTAGGAGTCGGCGGAGTAGACGAAGCCGCCTTCCTCCGTCACCAGGTCGAGGGTGTGGACCGAATTGCGCCCGGTATACCAGCCGAGCGGCCGCTCGCCGGTGGCGTCGCGGTGGATGCGGATCGCCTCCTGCATGTGCCGGCGCTCCTCCTCCCTGGTGAAGTCCTTGTAGTCGATCCACTTGAGGCCGTGCGAGGCGACCTCCCAGCCTGCCCGCTGCATGGCGGCGACAGCGGCTGGGTTGCGCTGCAGGGCGGTTGCCACGCCGTAGACAGTCACGGGGATCCCGGCGGCGGTGAACAGGCGGTGCAGGCGCCAGAAGCCGGCGCGGCTGCCGTACTCGTAGACCGATTCCACGTTCATGTGGCGCTGGCCCGGCCAGGGCTGCGCGCCGAAGATCTCCGAGAGGAAAGCCTCCGACGCGGCGTCGCCGTGGAGAATGCAGTTCTCGCCGCCTTCCTCGTAATTGATGACGAACTGCACGGCGATGCGGGCGCCGCCGGGCCAGTCGGGATCCGGCGGCGTTTCGCCATAGCCGATGAGGTCGCGCGGGTAGTCGCCGGTCATCATGTTCTTTTTGAAACTGCTCCGGAGGGAGTAGTCTTCCGACTCCAGTCGCCGGCCGCGAACTTTTCCCGGCCCGGAAGGCAGGCAACGACAACAGGGACCTCTAGTCAATCAGGTTCCGCCCCTAAAGGGCAAGTATCGCAAGGCGGATCAGGAGGGATCACGAATGTCCGGCAGGCTCACCACCCACGTGCTCGACACCGCAAGCGGCCGCCCGGCGGCGGGCGTGCACGTGGAGGCCTTCCGGCTTTCCGGCGCAGCGCGGGAGCCGCTCGCCAGCCTTATCACCAACGGCGACGGGCGCTGCGACCGGCCGCTGCTGGAAGGCGCTGCCTTCACGGCCGGCACCTATGAGCTGGTTTTCCACGTCGCGGCCTACTTCCGCGGCCGTGGCGTGGTGCTGCCGGAGCCGCCCTTCCTCGACGCGGTGCCGCTGCGCTTCGGCGTCGCCGACGCGGGAAGCCACTACCACGTGCCGCTGCTGATCTCGTCCTATGGCTATGCCACCTATCGGGGAAGTTGAGGGATCGATGCGCCGCGAGATCCGCTTTCTGCTGGACGACCGGCCGCGTCGCCTCACGCGCCTCGATCCGACCATGACGGTGCTCGATTACCTGCGCCTGGAGGAGCACCTGACCGGCACCAAGGAAGGCTGCAACGAAGGCGACTGCGGTGCCTGCACCGTGGTGGTGGCGCGCCCGGAAGGCGGTCGGCTGCGCTACCGCGCCGTGAACGCCTGCATCCAGCTTCTCGGCACTCTGGATGGCTGCCAGCTCATCACCGTCGAGCATCTGGCGAAGGGCGGCAGGCTGCATCCCGTGCAGCAGGCGATGGTCGACTGCCACGGCTCGCAGTGCGGCTTCTGCACGCCGGGCTTCGTCATGTCGCTCTTCGCCATGACCCGCGACCACGAAGATTTTCCCGGCGAGGGCGTGGTCGATGACACCCTGGCCGGCAACCTCTGCCGCTGCACTGGCTACGCGCCGATCGTGCGGGCGGCGCAGCGCGCCTACGACCACGACCCGCGCGACGATGCTTTCACCGCCGGCGAGGCGGCGACCGTGAAGGCGCTTGCGGCGCTGCAGGACGGCGACACAGTAGAGGCCGGCGACGGTGCCAGGCGCTTCCTCGCGCCGGCCAGCCTCGCTGCGCTGGCCGAACTTTACGCGACCCATCCGGAGGCAACGCTCACGGCGGGTTCGACCGATGTCGGCCTCTGGGTGACCAAGAACTTTCAGCGGCCGGAGACGGTGATCCACACGGGCCGCGTCACCGAATTGCAGCGAATCGAGGAAACGCCGGAGGCGATCTCGATCGGTGCCGGCGTTACCTATGCCGACGCCCTGGCGCTGCTGGCCCGCCACTATCCCGACATGGGCGAGGTGATCCGCCGCCTCGGCTCGGTGCAGATCCGCAATGTCGGCACCCTCGGCGGCAACATCGCCAACGGCTCGCCGATCGGCGATTCGCCGCCGCTGCTCATCGCCGCCGGCGCCATCCTGCATCTGCTGAGGGGCGGGGAGCGGCGCTCCCTGCCGCTGGAGGACTTCTTCCTCGCCTACGGCAGGCAGGACCGCCGCCCCGGCGAGCTGGTGGAGCGCATTACCCTGCCGCTACCGAAGGCCGGCGGCCATTTTCGTGCCTATAAGGTCTCCAAGCGCTTCGACCAGGACATCACGGCGGTGCTCGGCGCCTTCAGCCTGACCATCGAGGGCGGCATGGTGGCGCGCGCGCGCCTGGCCTACGGTGGCCTTGCCGCGACCCCGAAGCGTGCCGCCGCGGCCGAGGCGGCGCTCGCCGGCCAGGCGTGGAACGAGGGCGCGGTTGCGCGCGCGATGGCGGCCCTGGCGGAGGATTTCCAGCCGATCACCGACTGGCGCGCCGGCCGGGACTACCGCCTGAAGGTGGCGCAGAACCTGCTGCGCCGCTGCTACTTGGAGACGACGGCGCCCGGTGTGGCGACACGGCTTGCCGCTGCGCGGTAGAGGGCTTTGCCTGGGCTCCACTTGATGGGATCATGCCCCCAAGAGGGGCTTACGAGAAGGGCCGGCAGAACGAGGCCAGAGGAACGACGGGTTTGGGAGTGACGGGGCAGACGGCGATCAGGGGCGGCGTGCACAGCGCCCAGCCGCACGACAGCGGCCACAAGCATGTGGCCGGCGCGGCCGCCTACGCCGACGACCTGCCGGAGCCGCAGGGCCTGCTGCATCTCTGCCTCGGCCTCTCCAGCGTCGCCCATGCCCGGCTGCGGCGGGTCGACCTCGACGCCGTGCGCGCGGCACCGGGCGTCGCCCTGGTGCTCACCGCCGCCGACATCCCCGGCGTGAACGACATCAGCCCGACCCACCGTCACGACGAGCCGATCCTTGCGGAAGACATCGTCGAATATGCCGGCCAGCCGATTTTCGTCGTGGCGGCGGAGACGCGCGACCAGGCGCGCTGTGCCGCCCGCCTTGCCGCCATCGACTACGAGCCGCTGCCGGCGGTGCTGAGCTTCGAGGACGCGATGGCGTGCGGCGCCCTGGTCACCGAGCCGATGACGCT
>DATCXZ010000356.1:0-10382 GCA_036570545.1 Kiloniellaceae bacterium | reverse complement strand
GCGCCCTGCGCCGACGCCGGCCGCGCCGGCGCCGATCACCGCCACGTCGAAGTCCGCGCGCTCGCTCATCGCAGGGCGATCCGCCCTAGGCCCAGGGTTGGCTCACCTCGCGCGCTTTCTCGAAGACGGCGATCCTGTCGGCCTTCTGCAGGGTGAGGCCGATGTCGTCGAGGCCGTTCACCAGGCAGTGCTTGCGGAAGGGATCGATGTCGAAGGCGATGGTGCCGCCGTCCGGCCCGGCGATCTCCTGCTTCTCCAGATCGACGGTGACGATGGCGTTGGCGCCGCGCGCGGCGTCGTCCATCAGCAGATCCACCTGCTCCTGCGGCAGAACGATGGGCAGAATGCCGTTCTTGAAGCAGTTGTTGTAGAAGATGTCGGCGAAGCTCGGCGCGATGACGCAGCGGATGCCGGCGTCGAGCAGCGCCCAGGGAGCATGCTCGCGGCTGGAGCCGCAGCCGAAGTTCTCGCCTGCGACCAGGATCTTCGCGTTCCGGTAGGCCGGCTGGTCCAGCACGAAGCCCTCCTTGGGCCGGCCCTGCTCGTCGAAGCGCATCTCGTAGAACAGCCCCTTTGAGAGGCCGGTGCGCTGCACCGTCTTCAGGAACTGCTTCGGGATGATCATGTCGGTGTCGACGTTGACCAGCGGCAGGGGGGCGGCGACCCCGGTGAGGGTGGTGAACTTTTCCATTGCTGTGCAGGACCTCCTTGACGGGCACCCGCCGGTTGGTCCCGGGCGCCGGTGCCGGATCATAGAAAATCCGGCAGAAAGGTCAAAACCTTGCTGCTGCCCCGCCGGCTGCCGGGCCAGCGCAGGCTGCCCCAGGCAAGTTGGCCTAAGCCATTCGTGTATATGGGGATTTTTCCGCAAAGCGTTAACAGGGACTTCACAAATTTGAGGCTAAAGATAGGGATGGCGCTGCTTGGTTGTCGCCGGCACCGCCAGTTGCGCGGTCGCGCCGGGCGCCGGCCGGGCAAGCCTTGAACCGGCCACCCTTCGATGCCGCCCTTCGATTCTGAGAGCACATCTGATCCATGAAAATCTCAGCCGCCCTGCCCAGTGTTGCTTTCCGCCGCCTGGCCCGCCGCCCCGCCGACCTCTTCGCCTTCTTCAACAGGGTGCGGATCGGCGCCAAGATCTATGCCGGTTTCTGCCTGGTCCTTCTCCTGCTGGTCATGATTGCCGGCGCCTCGTGGCTCGGCTTCCAGGAGACCACCAGCGGGATGGGCACCATCCAGGAGAGTTCCGACGCGGCCATCACCACCGCGGTCATGGACGGGCGGACGGCCAAGGCCCTCTACTTTGCCCAGAAGTTCATGTCGGCCGGCGGTCAGGAGAACGCGGCGGCGGTGCGCGAGCAGCTCGCCGGCGTGCGCGAGGCGGCGACGGCGCTGCGTGACGCGCCCGGCGCCCTGCCGGAGAATCGCGCGCTGGCGGAGGAGGTCCTGTCCCTGGTGGACGGCCTCGACGGCGGCTTCGGCCGCGTCGCCGAGCTGCGCCAGGCGGCCTTTGGTCTGTTCCGCGACAGCCTGGAGCCCGGCGGCCAGGAGATGCGCAAGGTGATCTCGGCGCTCATCGAGAAGGCCTTGAGCTGGGACGAGTTCGATATCGCGAGCCGCGCCGGCCAGACGCAGGAGAATGTCATGCTGCTGCTGCTGCGGCTGCAGACCTTCATGCGCGAGATCAACGACGAGAATGCGAAGGGCATCACCGATGCGGCAAGCGGCCTCGCGCAGTCCCTCGCCGATCTGAAGCTTCGCCTGCGCAGCGAGGCCGACCGCGGCAAGATCGAGCCGATCCGCACCACCGTCCTGCCCGACTTCACCGCCAAGGTCGGCGAGCTCATCACGATGTTGAACGAGGCCAACGAGGTCGACCGCAGCGTGCTGATCCCGAACGGCGCCGCCATCGCCGAGAAGGTCGGTCAGATGCGCACCAACGCCCTCGCCGCGCGCGCCACCGCCGAGAGCGAGACGGCGGCCAAGGTCGATGCCGTGCGCATGCTGACCCTCGTGGTGTCGCTGGCGGCCCTGGTGCTCGGCACCCTCACCGCCTTCTTCATCGGCCGCGGCATCTCGCGCCCGGTCATCACCATGACCAAGGCGATGGGTGCGCTGGCCGGCGGCGACCAGACCGTCGAAATCCCGGCGCAGGATCGTCGCGACGAGATCGGCGAGATGGCCAAGGCCGTGCAGGTGTTCAAGGTGAACGCCATCGAGATGAAGCGCCTCGAGACCGAGCAGGAGGCGCAGAAGCAGAGCGCCGAGGCCGAGCGCAAGAAGGCGCTGAACCAGATGGCCGATGCCTTCGAGGCCAGCGTGAAGGGCATCGTGGATACCCTGAGCGCCGCCTCGACGGAGCTGCAGGCCACTGCTCAGACCATGTCGGGCACTGCCGACGGGACGGCGCAGCGCTCGACCGCCGCCGCCGCCGCTTCCGAGCAGGCCTCGGCCAGCGTGCATACGGTGGCCGCAGCCGCCGAGGAGCTTTCCGCCTCCATCGAGGAGATCGGCAAGCGCGCGAGCAACTCCAGCACCATCGCCGGCCAGGCCAGCGAGACGGCACGCACGACCAACGGCCAGGTCGAGGGCCTGGCCGCCTCGGCGCAGAAGATCGGCAACGTGGTGAGCCTGATCCAGGACATCGCCGAGCAGACCAACCTGCTGGCGCTCAACGCGACCATCGAGGCGGCGCGCGCCGGCGAGGCCGGCAAGGGCTTCGCCGTGGTGGCCAGCGAGGTGAAGTCGCTCGCCATGCAGACCGCCAAGGCGACCAAGGACATCAGCGACCAGATTTCCGGCATCCAGTCGGCCACCGGCGACGCGGTGGGCGCCATCCGCACCATCGCCGAGACCATCGGCGAGATCCACGAGATCGCCACCACCATCGCCAGCTCCGTCGAGGAGCAGGAGGCGGCGACGCGGGAGATCTCGCGCAACGCCCAGGAGGCCGCCCAGGGCACCCAGGAGGTCTCCTCCAACGTCGCCGGGGTGCAGACCGCGGCCGGCGAGACCGGCGCGGCGGCCGGCCAGGTGCTGTCGTCCTCCGAAGAGCTGTCGCGCCAGGCGTCCGCGCTGCGCCAGGAGATCGACCGCTTCCTGACGACGGTCAGAGCAGCCTAGATCGGATCGTGGTCAGATGGATCGCTGAAGGCGATTCCATCCGACCCTGATCTGCTCTAGCAGGCTTCGGCCTAAAGCTCGCGCACGTCGGCGAGGTGGCCGGTGACCGCCGCGGCAGCGGCCATGCCGGGGCTCACCAGGTGGGTACGCCCGCCGCGGCCCTGGCGGCCCTCGAAGTTGCGGTTCGAGGTCGAGGCGCAGCGCTCGCCCGGCTCCAGGCGGTCGGCGTTCATGGCCAGGCACATCGAGCAGCCCGGCTCGCGCCAGTCGAAGCCGGCCTCGGTGAAGATGCGATCGAGGCCCTCGGCCTCGGCCTGCTCCTTCACCAGGCCCGAGCCCGGCACGATCATGGCGTAGACGCCCTCGGCGACCTTGCGGCCTTCGGCCACCTTGGCGGCCTCGCGCAGGTCCTCGATGCGCCCGTTGGTGCAGGAGCCGATGAACACCTTGTCGACCTTGATCTCGGTCATCGGCGTGTCGGCCTCGAGGCCCATGTAGTCGAGGGCGCGCAGCATGGCCTGGCGCTTGTTCTCGTCGCGCGCCTGGTCCGGGTTCGGCACGCGGCCGGTGATCGGCACCACGTCCTCCGGGCTGGTGCCCCAGGTGACCTGCGGGTCGATCTCGGCGGTCGACAGCGTCACCTCCTTGTCGTAGCGCGCGCCCTCGTCGGAGGGCAGCGTGCGCCAGTAGGTGACCGCCTGCTCCCACGTGCCCGCCTTGGGCGCCATCGGGCGGCCCTTGATGTACTCGTAGGTGGTCTCGTCAGGGGCGATGAGACCGGCGCGCGCGCCGCCTTCGATCGACATGTTGCAGACCGTCATGCGCCCTTCCATGGAAAGGTCGCGGATCGCCTGCCCTGCGTACTCGATGACATGGCCCGTGCCGCCGGCGGTGCCGATCCTGCCGATGATGGCGAGGATGAGGTCCTTGCCGGTGATGCCGGCCGGCAGCGCGCCATCCACGGTGATGCGCAGGTTCTTGGCCGGCCTCTGGATCAGCGTCTGGGTAGCCAGCACGTGCTCCACCTCGGAGGTGCCGATGCCGAAGGCCAGCGCGCCGAAGGCGCCGTGAGTGGCGGTGTGGCTGTCGCCGCAGACGATGGTCATACCCGGCAGGGTGAAGCCCTGCTCCGGGCCGATGATATGGACGATGCCCTGGCGCGGGTCGTTCATGCCGAAGATCGGCACGCCGAACTCGGCGCAGTTCTTCTCCAGAGTCTCGACCTGGATGCGGCTCTCTTCGTCCTCGATGCCCTTGGAACGGTCGGAGGTCGGCACGTTGTGGTCCGGCACCGCCAGGGTCGCCTCGGGATGGCGCAGCTTGCGGCCGGCGAGGCGGAGCCCTTCGAAGGCCTGGGGCGAGGTCACCTCATGGACGAGATGGCGGTCGATGTAGATGAGGCAGGTGCCGTCGTCCTGCCGGTCGACCACATGGCTGTCCCAGATCTTGTCAAACAGGGTGCGCGGTGCAGACATCTCTCTCGTTCCTTGCAAGCGATTGTTCTTCTTCGGCTCTTAAAAGCGGGGCCGGAGGATAGCGCCGGGACCCCCTAGATGAAAGAGGGTGGATGAAAGGGGTCGGCAAGGCAAAAAGGGCCCGCCGGCCCGCTGGCGACCAGCGGGCGGGCGAGCCCCCCTTCGGAACGTTGCGGTGGCGCCGAGCGGCGCCGGCCGCGGAAGACTCAGGCCTTGGCGGCCTTGTCCCGCTTAACCTGGGCGGCCTCTTCCTTGATCGCCGCCTCCAGCTTGCCGCTGTGGCCGGTGGTCTGCTCGCGGATGCGCGCCGCCTTGCCGGTGCGGCCACGCAGGTAGTAGAGCTTCGCACGGCGCACATCGCCGCGGCGCACCACCTCGATGGAATCGATGCGCGGGCTGTACAGCGGGAAGACGCGCTCGACACCCTCGCCGTACGACAGCTTGCGCACGGTGAAGGAGGAGTTGAGGCCGCGGTTGCGGCGCGCGATGCAGACGCCCTCGAAAGCCTGGACGCGCTCGCGCGTGCCTTCGACCACCTTCACGTTCACGCGCACGGTGTCGCCCGGGGCGAAAGCCGGCGGCTCGCCCTCGGCGGTCAGCCTGCCGACCTGCTCGTTCTCGATCTGCTCGACGATATTCATGACTCTGTCCTCAAATCCCGGCAGCGCTCGCGCTGCGTGCTCAAACCAGGCAGCTAGCGCTGGCCCTTCGTGTAGCGCGCCCAGAGATCCGGGCGGCGCGTCTTCGTAATCTCCTCCGCCTGGGCGCGGCGCCACTGGCGGACCTGCTCGTGATGCCCGGAGGTCAGCACCTCCGGCACCGGGCGGCCCTGCCAGACGGCGGGCCGCGTGTAGAGGGGATATTCCAACAGCCCCTCGAAACCTTCCGCCCCGAACGATTCCTCGCCGGGGCTTCCTTCGTTGCCCATCACCCCGGGCAGCAGGCGCACGACCGCGTCCATCAGCACCAGGGCTGCCGGCTCGCCGCCCGACAGGACGTAGTCGCCGACCGAGACCTCGAACACTTCGCGGGTCTCCAGCACCCGCTGGTCGACCCCCTCGTAGCGGCCGCAGAGCAGGGTCACCCCCGGCCCCGCCGCCAGCTCCCGCGCCAGGTCCTGCGTCAGCAGTCGCCCCCGCGGCGACAGGTAGACGACCGAAGCTTCCGCTCCAACGCCTTGATCTTGCTGCCACCTTTCCGCGGCGGCGGCGAGGGCCGCATCGACCACGTCGGGGCGCATGACCATGCCGGCGCCACCCCCGAAGGGGGCGTCGTCCACGCTGCGGTGTTTATCGCGCGCGAAGTCCCGGATGTCCAGAACGTCGAGCGCCCAGAGCCCACGCTCCAGGGCCTTGCCGGCCAAGCTGAAACCCAACGGCCCCGGGAACATCTCCGGAAAGAGCGTCAGGACCAGCGATCGCCATGCCGCCATGGGACCTTCCCCCGACACACTACATTCCCGGCCCACCGTCGAAGCGGCGCTTTATGACGGCCCGCACCGGATTTGTCCAGCCCTTCCACGGCGTTCCGCCGGTTTTCGGTGCGGCCCTTTCCGGCACCGGGAAATTAACCCTGTTCCGGTTCGCCCGGACCGCCTGGCACCTCCACCTCGGCCGGCGGCTCCGCCACCAGGCGCCCGCCGGCAAGGTCGACCAGCGGCACCGCCGCCCGGGTGAAGGGCAGCAGCAGCATGCGGCCGTCCAGCCCTTCGATCTCCAGCAGGTCGCCGGCGCCGTGGTTCTCCACCGTCCGCACAGTGCCGAGCCTCTGCCCGGCGACGTCCTCGACCCGCAGGCCGATCAGGTCGGCGTGGTAGAACTCCTCCTCGCCAGGCGCAGGCAGCGCGCTGCGGTCCACGTAGAGCCTGACGCCGTGCAGGGCCTGGGCAGCGTCGCGGTCCTCGACCCCTGCAACGCGCACTAGGACCACGCCCTCGGCCTTGCCGGGTGCCGGACCGACGACCTCCAGGCGCCAGCGCCTGGCGCCGCCCTCGTCGTCGACCGGGCCGTAGGCCGCGACGCCGGCGGGGTCTTCGGTGAAGGACTTCACCTTCACCAGGCCGCGCACGCCGTGGGCGCCGACCATGACGCCGAGGCAGACGCGCCCTCCGGCCCCCCCTCCGGCACCGTGGTCGTCGGCCATCGCCAAGCGTTCCGGACGGCCGCGGCGGCGTTACTGCGCCGGGGTCTCTTCCGCGGGGGCTTCTTCCGCGGGCGCCTCTTCGGCCGGCTGAGCCGCGGCTTCCTCGGCGGCCTTGCGGGCCTCCTCGGCGGCCTGCGCGCGCTCCTGCGCCTTCTGGCCCGGCAGGTGCGCCTTGGTCTGGCGCGGGATGCGCCGCGACGACACCAGGTCGTGGGCGGCGAGGAAGCGCGTCACGCGGTCGCTCGGCAGGGCGCCGACCGACAGCCAGTGCTTGGCACGCTCGACGTCGAGCACCAGGCGCTCCGGGTGGTCCTGCGGGACCATCGGGTTGTAGGCGCCGATGCGCTCGATGAAGCGGCCGTCGCGCGGGCTGCGCGAGTCGGCGACGACGATGCGGTAGTAGGGGCGCTTCTTGGCGCCGCCACGGGACAGGCGGATCTTCAGGGACATGGTCTGCTGCTCGCTTTCTTTATCTCAGTACGTTCGAAGTCGATCGGTTTCAGGAAAAGGGATTGCCGCCGCCCATCAGGCCGCCGAGGCCGCCGCGCAGCATCCCCTTCTTCCCCATCTTCTGCACCCGCTTCATGATGCGGTTGGCATCCTTGTGCTGCTTCAGCAGCTTGTTCACGTCCTGCACCGTGGTGCCGGAGCCGGCGGCGATGCGCTGCTTGCGCGACGCCTTGATGAGGTCGGGCTTCTTGCGCTCGCCCGCGGTCATGGAGGACAGCATGGCAAGCTGGCGCTTCACCACGCCGTCGTCGAGCTTGGCCTTCTTCATCTGCTGCATCTGCGCCCCGGACATGCCCGGGAGCATGCCCATCAGGCTGGAGAGGCCGCCCATCTTCTGCATCTGCTGGAGCTGCTTGGCGAAGTCATCGAGGTCGAAGGTGCCCTTCTGAAGCTTGCGCGCGAGCTTCTCGGCCTCTTCCGCCTCGATGGTCTCGGCTGCCTTCTCGACCAGCGACACCACGTCGCCCATGCCGAGGATGCGCGAGGCAATGCGATCCGGGTGGAAGCCTTCGAGCGCGTCCAGCTTCTCGCCGACGCCGATCAGCTTGATCGGGCAGCCGGTCACCGCGCGCATGGAGAGCGCGGCGCCGCCGCGCGCATCGCCATCGACGCGGGTCAGCACGATGCCGGTCAAGCCCACGCGGTCCTTGAAGGCGGTGGCCACGTTCACCGCGTCCTGGCCGGTCATGGCGTCGGCGACCAGCAGGCTCTCGTGCGGCTTGGCGGCGTCGCGCACCGCTGCGACCTCGGCCATCAGCTCCTCGTCGATGGCGAGGCGGCCGGCGGTGTCCAGCAGCACCACGTCGTAGCCCTCGAGCGCCCCGGACTGCATGGCGCGCCTGGCGATGGCGACCGGCGGCTCGCCCGGGACGATCGGCAGCGTGGCGACGCCGGCCTGCTGGCCGAGGACCTTTAGCTGCTCCTGCGCGGCCGGGCGGCGCACGTCGAGCGAGGCCATGAGGACCTTCTTCTTCTCGCGCTCCTGCAGGCGGCGCGCGATCTTGGCGCAGCTCGTCGTCTTGCCGGAGCCCTGCAGGCCGACCAGCATGATGCCGACCGGCGCGGTGGCGCGCAGATCGAGGCCGACACTCTCCGTGCCGAGGGTCTCGACCAGGTGATCGTGGACGATCTTGACGACCATCTGGCCGGGGGTGACCGAGCGCAGAACCTCCTGGCCGATCGCCTTCTCGCGCACGCCCTCGACGAAATCCTTCACCACCGGCAGGGCGACGTCGGCCTCCAGCAGCGCCACCCGGACCTCGCGCAGCGCGGCGTTCACGTCCTCCTCGCTGAGCGCGCCGCGGCGCGTCAGCTTCTCGAAGACGCCGGAAAGCCGTTCCTGAAGGCTGTCGAACATCGTGGTCGATCGATCCCAGTCTCAAAAATCCGACAGGCCCAACGGACTTCGCGCCAGTGCGCGACACTCGCGGACTGGCGGGGCCACCCTCCCCACGTCATTCACGCTTTGGGAGGGCCTTGAGCCGGTGAAGTCACCTTGGCCTGAATGGCGCGGAACTTAGGGGGCCGCGCCCACCCCGTCAAGCCGCTCTGGGAGCAGCAAAGGCCCAGAGACGAAAACGGCCGCCCTTCCTGACCCCGGCGGCGAAGGCCCCCAAAGGAAAACGGCCGCCCTTCCTGGCCCCGGGGGGCGAAGGCCCCCAAACGAAAACGGCCGCCCTTCCTGGGCGGCCGGATCGAAAAGCTTTTCGGTCTCTTCGTAGTAGAACCGTCGGCTGGGAGCTCAGCCGGCAGCCTGCAGGTTCACCGCCTTCGGACCGCGCGGGTCGGCCTGGACTTCGAAGCTCACCTTCTGGCCTTCGACCAGCGGGGGCATCCCCGAGCGCTCGACGGCGGAGATATGGACGAAAACGTCCTTGGAGCCGTCCTCGGGCGCGATGAAACCGAAGCCCTTGGTGGTGTTAAAGAATTTCACGGTTCCCGTGATCATGTGCGAGTCTTCCTTCGAACTTCAACGTAGTCGCGTCCCGGGCATTTCTGCCCGATCCGGGTGCAGGATTGGCAATGTCGGAAAAAACCCAGGGACGGAGGGGCATCAAAGGCCAGGGCCTAAAGCGATGTTACCGAGCCTGCGGCTTCTGACCTTTTGCGTCCGCCACCGCATTTACACCTATTCCCGGAAGCCGCGAAAAGCAAGCTGAATCACCGCACATTTATCCGATAATCCAAAAGGATAAAGCCTCTTTTTTGCCCCAAGGTAGAGAAAAACCGGGAATTCTCCGCGCGAATCGCGTGCGTGGAAGCTGTCAGCGCGCGCACAACCTATGGGATTCATAGCGCGCTGTTCACCAATGGCTCGGGACTATCCCCGGGCGCCCCCCGGCAAGCGCTAGGCGCGCCACGCGGACCACGCCCTCGACTTCGACGGCGCGTTGCCGAAAGGACGGGCTCCTCCGCCAGCCAAGGCTCTTGTGGACCGGCCGGCCGGTCCAACATATAACCCCGCCATGAGCGGTCGCCCCTTCATCAAGATGCACGGTCTCGGCAACGATTTCGTCGTGGTCGACGCGCGCCAGCAGCCGTTTCCGCTGACGGACAGCCTGGCCAAGGCCATTGCCGACCGCCGCGAGGGCGTGGGCTGCGATCAGCTCCTGGTCCTGGAGCGGCCGTCGAACGGCAGCGCCGACGTGTTCATGCGCATCAGGAACCACGACGGCGGCGAGGTCGGCGCCTGCGGCAACGGCACGCGCTGCGTGGCCGCGCTGGTCATGGGCGAGCTGGGACGCGACGCCATCACCATCGAGACGGCGGCGGGCCTGCTGGAGGCCAAGGCGGCCGGGCCGGCGCGCGTCACCGTCGACATGGGCGAGGCACGGCTCGGCTGGACGGATATCCCGCTCAGCGAGGACCGCGACACCCTGCACCTGGGCATCGGAAACGGGCCGCTGCAGGACCCCGTCGGCGTCAGCCTGGGCAACCCGCATGCGGTGTTCTTCGTCGACGACGTCGAGGGCCTGCCGCTGGCGGCGCTGGGGCCGGCGCTGGAGCACCATCCGCTGTTTCCGGAACGCGCCAACATCGGGGCGGCCCAGGTCATCGGCAAGGACCGGCTGCGCCTGCGCGTGTGGGAGCGCGGCGCCGGCCTGACCCGCGCCTGTGGCAGCGGCGCCTGCG
>DATCXZ010000355.1:0-1816 GCA_036570545.1 Kiloniellaceae bacterium | reverse complement strand
CGGCCGCCGCGGCGGCCCCGGCCGCGCCCGTCGTTCTCGGCCGCGTCCTCGCCGCTCCACGGCTCGGCATCGGCGAGGGTCACCAGCGGAATCTCCATGCCGAGCATTGAGACCACGTTGGCGAGATACTTGTTCTCTTCGGGCAGGGCGAGGGTGAAGGCCTTGCCGCTGCGCCCGGCCCGGCCGGTGCGGCCGATGCGGTGGACGTAGTCCTCGGCGTTGGAGGGCACGTCGAAATTGAACACGTGGGAAACCGCCGGGATATCGAGCCCGCGCGCCGCCACGTCGGAGCAGACCAGGATCTGCACCTTGGCGTCCTTGAAGGACTGCAGCGTCTCCATGCGCACCGGCTGCGCCATGTCGCCATGCAGCGCGGCCACCGAGAAGCCGTGGCGCTCCAGCGAGCGATAGACGATGTCGACGTCGCGCTTGCGGTTGCAGAACACCAGCGCCGACTTCACCTCCTCGCTGCGGATCAGGCTGCGCAGGGCGGCGCGCTTTTCCTTGGCGGCGCCGCGCAGCTTCACCAGGCCCTGGGTCACGGTCTGCGCGGCCGAGGCCGGCGGGTCGACCGAGATCGCCTTGGGGTTCAGCAGGAACTTATCGGCCAGGCGGCGGATCTCCGGCGGCATGGTGGCCGAGAAGAACAGCGTCTGGCGGATCTTCGGCAGCAGGCCGACAATGCGCTCGACGTCGGGCATGAAGCCCATGTCGAGCATGCGGTCGGCCTCGTCGATCACCAGGATCTTCACGTCGGCGAGCAGGATCTTGCCGCGCTCGAAGAGGTCGATGAGTCGACCCGGCGTGGCGATCAGCACGTCGACGCCGCGATCCAGCTTCTGCTCCTGCTCGACGAAGGAGGAGCCGCCGATCAGCAGCGCCATCGAGAGCTTGCCGTACTTGCCGTAGAGCTCGAAGTTCTCGGACACCTGGGCGGCCAGCTCGCGCGTCGGCGCGATGATGAGCGAGCGCGGCATGCGCGCGCGGGCTCGGCCGCTCGACAGGATGTCGATCATGGGCAGAGTGAAGCCGGCGGTCTTGCCGGTGCCGGTCTGGGCGCAGCCGAGCACGTCGCGGCCCATCAGGACAACCGGTATGGCTTTCTCCTGAATCGGGGTGGGCGTGGTGTAACCCACCTCCTGAACGGCCCTAAGGACCTCTGGACTCAGTCCAAGATCTTCGAACGTCATGTAATCCTGATGCGGTTTGGGGTAAATTCTTCGATTGAACTACTGACAATCGAATTTGGCCCGGATCATATGATCCGGACCCGCAATGTCAATCATAACTGCCCGTCGACTGCCTAAATTCTTGAACAGTCGTCCGCAGCAAGATTGGCCAGCGAATAGCGGCGGCTATCCTTAGGTTTCTATGGTTAACATTCCACCTTGCGAGATGGGGCTTCCGCCAGGCGGAGTCAAGGGCGCCGCCGCGGGCGAGGCGTTGCTGGTGATCGACGTGCAGGAACGCCTGGCGCCGGCGGTACCCTCGGCGCCTGCGGTGACCGCGACCATCGCCGCCCTGATAGAAAAAGCCAGGGAGAACCGGCTGCCGATACTTGCCAGCGAACAGTATTCGCGCGGCCTGGGGCCGACGGTGGCGGATTTGCGCCGGCGGCTCGGCGCGGAAGAGGCGATCGAGAAGATCCACTTTGCGGCCCCGAGAGAAGCCGCCTTCGCCGCGGCGCTGGCGGCCCGCGGCGTCACCCACGCCGTCGTTGCCGGCATGGAGGCGCACGTCTGCGTGCAGCAGACCGTGCTGGCCCTGCTCGCCCAGGGTGTGGCGGTGACGGTGGTGGGCGATGCGGTGGCCTCGC
>DATCXZ010000354.1:0-9726 GCA_036570545.1 Kiloniellaceae bacterium | reverse complement strand
GTCATCCCCTACCAGTTCTTCCTCATGATGCCTTACGTGCTGAGCATCCTGGCGATGATCATCATGTCGCGCCGCGCGGCCTATCCGCAGGCGCTGCTGGTGCCGTTCCGTAAAGGCGAGAGATAGATCCATGCTCGACCTCATCGTCCGCAACGCCACCCTGCCCTCCGGCGAAAGCGGGCAGGACATCGCCGTGCAGGATGGCCGCATCGCCGAAGTGCGACCGAAGATCGAGGCGACGGCGCGGCAGGAGATCGACGCCGGCGGGCACCTGGTGACGCCGCCCTTCGTCGACAGCCACTTCCACATGGACTCGACCCTCAGCCTCGGCCTGCCGCGGCTGAACCGGAGCGGCACCCTGCTGGAAGGCATCGCCCTCTGGGGCGAGCTGAAGCCGCATTTGACGGTCGAGGCGATCAAGCAGCGCGCCCTCGCGCTCTGCCGCTGGTCGATCGCGCGCGGCACGCTGGCCATCCGCAGCCACGTCGACATCTGCGACGACCGGCTCTTGGCCGTAGAGGCCCTTCTGGAAGTGCGCGAGGCGGTGAAGGACTGGATCGACCTGCAACTCGTCGCCTTCCCGCAGGACGGCTACCGGCGCGATGCCAAGGCGCCGGAGAACCTGAAGCGCGCGCTCGACAAGGGGGTCGACGTGGTGGGCGGCATCCCGCATTTCGAGCGCACCATGGCAGACGGCGCGGAATCGGTGCGGCAGCTCTGCGAAATCGCCGCCGGGCGCGGCCTGCTGGTGGACATGCACTGCGACGAGAGCGACGATCCCCTCTCGCGGCACATCGAGAGCCTCGCCTACGAGACCCAGCGCCTGGGGCTGCAGGGCCGCGTCACCGGCTCCCATCTCACCTCCATGCATTCCATGGACAACTACTATGCGACCAAGCTGATGGCGCTGATGCGGGAGGCGCAGGTCCACGCCGTCGCCAACCCGCTCATCAACATCACGCTCCAGGGCCGCCACGATACCTACCCCAAGCGGCGCGGCATGACGCGCGTCAAGGAACTGCTGCTGCAGGGCATCAACGTCGCCTTCGGCCACGACTGCCTCATGGACCCCTGGTATCCGATGGGCAGTCACGACATGCTCGAGGTCGCCCACATGGGCCTCCACGTCGGCCAGATGACCGGCGTCGAAGAGCAGAAAGCCTGCTTCGCCGCCGTCACCGAGAACGGCGCGCGCGTCATGCACCTCGGCGGCTACGGCCTGAAGGCCGGCTGCCACGCCGACATGGTGATCCTGCAGGCCCGCGACGTGCTGGACGCCCTGCGCCTGAAGCCCGCCCGGCTCTGCGTCATCCGCCGCGGCCAGGTGATCGCCGAGACCCCGCCGGTGCAGGCACGGTTGAAGGTTTTGGGGAATGAGGCTATCGATTTCATGAAGTAGACTCTTCACGGCGTTCACACATCTTGTGCAGTGGTCTCGCAATGGCCACACACACCTCGGTCATCCCGGGACTTGTTCCCGGGATCCATTGACCTAACCTGCAGGTCGACCGTAGAGATACTACCGCTGAGGCTTTCGACGTTGCAGGGCGGCGCCCCGCGCCAACGCCATTGGGTCCCGGGAACAGGTCCCGGGACGACAACCTTTGTGTAGTAGGGGTGTGCTCCCTGACTGAAATCTTTCAATCCAGTAGCCCTGACACCCGAGGAAATCACTTGCCGCAACTCGACCTCTCCTTCGTCCGCTCCCAGTTCCCTGCCTTTGCCGAGCCCTCGCTGAAGGACTGGGCGTTCTTCGAGAACGCCGGCGGGTCCTATGCCTGCGCGCCGGTGATCGAGCGCCTCACCCGCTTCTACCGCGAGACCAAGGTGCAGCCCTACGGCCCCTTCCCGGCCTCCGCGCGCGCCGGCGAGGAGATGGACGAGGCGCGCGCAAGGCTCGCCGGCTACCTGAACGTCGCCACCGACGAAGTGCACTTCGGGCCCTCGACCAGCCAGAACAGCTACGTGCTGGCGCAGGCCTTCCGGCAGATGCTGCGGCCGGGCGACGAGATCGTGGTGACCAACCAGGACCACGAGGCCAACTCCGGTGCCTGGCGGCGGCTCGCCGAGAGCGGCATCAGCGTGCACGAGTGGGCCATCGACCCGGAGAGCGGCCGGCTCGACCTGCGCGAGCTCGACCGGCTGCTGAGCGAGAAGACGAAGCTGGTCGCCTTCCCGCACTGCTCCAACATCGTCGCCCACCTGAACCCGGTCGCGGAGATCTGCGCCAGGGCCCACGCGGCCGGCGCGGTCACCTGCGTCGACGGCGTCTCCTACGCGCCGCACGGCCTGCCGGACGTAACGGCGCTGGGCGCCGACATCTACCTCTTCTCGCTCTACAAGACCTACGGGCCGCACCAGGGCCTCATGGTGGCCCGGCGCGCCCTCGCCGAGCGCCTGCCGAACCAGGCGCACTTCTTCAATGCGGACAGCCTTCTGAAGAAGCTGACACCGGCGGGTCCCGACCACGCGCAGATCGCCGCCTCGGCCGGCATCGCCGATTACTTCGACGCGCTGCACGCCCGCCATTTCAAGGACGCGGTTGGGCCAGCCGAGCGTGGGCATCGCGTGCACGACCTCATGCGCGGCCAGGAGATGGCTTTGGCGGCACCGCTGCTGGACTGGCTGCGCCAGCGCAACGACGTCCGGGTGCTCGGCCCGACCGACCCCGCCGAGCGCGCGCCGACGGTGGCCATCCACACCAAGAACAAGCCGGCCGCCGAGGTGCTGGCAGGCCTGACCGCCCGCGGCATCGCCGCCGGCGCCGGCCACTTCTATGGCTACCGCGTCGTCCAGGCCCTCGGCCTCGACCCGGAAGCGGGCGTCCTGCGCGTCTCCTTCGTGCACTACACCGCGCCAGAGGAGATCGACAAGCTGGTGCAGGCGCTGGACGCGTCGCTATAGAAGGTGCGGCCGCCCGCACCTCCTCCTTGCTTGTCATGCTCGGGCTTGACCCGAGCATCCAGGGCTACCGCTCCGTCGCACGCCCCTGGACCCTCGGCTCAAGGCCGAGGGTGACGACAGAGGATGTCGACCGGTCTGCTTTTCAGTCCTCTTCGACTGTCGGCAGTCGGCAATAAAAATGGTAGGCTTTTCCAAAATCCAGAGGGGAGAAAAGCATGCTTTGGGCGCGGTTCCGGCGCGGTGGCCATCTCGGTTACGGACAGCTCGAGGGTGACAGCCTAACTGTCTATTCTGGCGATATCTTTTCGGGTGCGGCGCCCACTGGCCAGAGCGTGAAGCTGGCCGAGGTGGAACTGCTGACGCCCTGCGACCCGAGCAAGATGATCTGCCTGTGGAACAACTTCCACGCCCTGGCCGCCAAGCTGGAGGTTGCCGAGCCGCCGGAGCCGCTTTACTTCCTGAAGGCGCCCAGCGCCTTCACGGCCGCCGGCGCCACGATCCGGCGACCGAAAAGCTACGACGGCCCTGTGGTCTACGAGGGCGAGTTGGGCATCGTTATCGGCAAGCGCTGCCGGGAAATCTCCGAGGCGGAGGCCGCCGACTACATCTTCGGCTACACCTGCGTCAACGACGTGACGGCGGCGAAGATCCTGCAGAAGGACCCGACCTTCGCACAGTGGACGCGCGCCAAGAGCTTCGACGGCTTCGGCGCCCTGGGGCCGGTCATCGCGACCGACATCGATCCGACGACCCTCTCGGTGCGCACGATCCTGAACGGCGACGAGCGGCAGAACTACCCGGTCGCCGACATGATCTTCCCGCCGCACCGGCTGGTGAGCCTGCTGTCGCACGACATGACGCTGCTGCCCGGCGATGTCATCGCCTGCGGCACCTCGATCGGCGTCGGCTCGATGAAGGCGCCGACCAACACGGTGACCATCGCCATCGAAGGGATCGGCGAACTGACCAACACCTACGAGAACTGAGGGACGACGACCATGAGGATCTGCGTGGTAGGCGCCGGCGCGATCGGCGGCCTGATGGCGGCAAAGCTTTCGCAAGCCAGCAATGAGGGCGCCGGCAACGACGTCACCGTCATCGACCAGGGCGCGCACCTGGCGGCGATCCAGCAGAGCGGCCTGAAGCTGATCTGGGAGGACGGCAGCGAGCATGTCGCCAAGGTGAAGGCCGTGGGTTCCGCCGCAGAGGCCGGCCCGCAGGACCTGGTGATCCTGGCGGTGAAGGCGCACTTCCTCGACCAGGTGGCGCGCGATGTCGACAAGCTGCTCGACCAGGACACCATGATCGTGACGGTGCAGAACGGCATGCCCTGGTGGTACTTCCACGACTTCAAGGGACCGCTGAACGGCACGCGCCTGAAGAGCCTCGATCCCTCCGGGCTTCTTGAGCGCCACATCCCCGGCGGGCGCATCGTGGGCTGCGTCGTCTATCCCGCCGCCGCCGTCACCGAGCCCGGCGTGGTGACGCACGTCGAGGGCGACCGCTTCCCGGTCGGCGAGCTCGACGGCTCCGCCAGCGAGCGGGTGCAGAAACTTCACGACCTGCTGGTCGAGGCCGGCTTCCGCTCGCGGGTGCTCGACGACATCCGCTCGGAGATCTGGCTGAAGGCCTGGGGCAACCTCTCCTTCAACCCGATCAGCGCGCTCACCCATGCGACTCTGGAAGACATCTGCACCTTTCCGGAGACCCGCAAGCTCGCCGCCACCATGATGGCGGAGGCGCAGCAGATCGCCGAGAAGCTGGGTGTCACCTTCCGCCACACCATCGACAAGCGCATCGAGGGCGCCCAGTCCGTGGGCAAGCACAAGACCTCCATGCTGCAGGACGTCGAGGCCGGCCGCTCGCTGGAAACCGAGGCACTCATCGGCGCCATCCTGGAGATGGGCAGCCTGGTCGATGTCCCCTCGCCCGCCATCGAAGCGGTCTACGCCTGCGTGAAGCTGCTCAACAAGACCATGCTGATGGAGCAGGCCGGCGTCGCGCTGAGGAAGGCGGGGTAGCATCACTTCCCTCTCCCCTCGTGGGAGAGGGATAGACTTGCTCAGTCCGTAGCGCTCGGCTTCAACGCTGGCGCCTCGCCTTCCTCCTCCGCGCGCTCCTTCATGATCCGCAGCGGCGACACCTCTCCGTGCTTGTCTTCGCCCCAGTATATGGTGCGGTGCGGGTAGGGAATCTCGATGCCGCGCTCGTCGAAGACCTTCTTGATAATCTCGTTGTAGGCACGCCCTGCCGCCCATTGGCTGCCGGGCAGGGTCTTGATGCGACCCCGCACCACCACCGCCGAGTCACCGAAGGTGGTGACGCCATGCATCTCGAAATCGCCGAGAATCGCGCTGCCGTGCTCGGTGTCGCGCAACTCACCGAAGGCATCGAGCATGGCCTGCTTCACCTCGGCGACGTTCTCCCGGTAGGCCACGCCGATCTCCGCGACGTGGAACGCGAAGCCGCGCATGAAGTTCGAAACCGTGTCGACAGAGCTGAACGGCACGATGTGGTAGACGCCCGAGAGGTCGCGGATACCGACGGAGCGGATGGTCAGCCGCTCCACCGTGCCGGTGATGCCGCCCGCGGTGACCACGTCGCCCTCGTTGAACGCGTTCTCGAACTGGATGAAGACGCCGGTGATGACGTCCTGCACCAGCTTCTGCGCACCGAAGCCGACCGCGAGCCCGACCACGCCGGCGCCGGCCAGCAGCGGCCCGATGTTGATGCCGAGCTGCGACAGCGCCAGCATGATCGCCAGCGTCACCAGCACGATGGTGACCGCGTTGCGCAGGAGCTGCAGCAGCGTGCGCTCGCGCGCGCCCACCACACGGCCGAGGTTGGGATTGAGGCGGTACTCCACCCAGGACGACATCGCCAGCCAGATGAGCCAGCTCACCAGAATGACGGCGGCCGCCGAGAGCACGGCGGCGATGAAGGCCTGCCCGGTCGGGCTGGTCAGCCAGCCGCCAATGTCCGTCACTCTCCAGGCATCGAGAATGGCCGCCACGACGAGAAGGAAGGCGACGACGCGGACAGCGCGCAGGATGTTGGGGATGAAGGCGTTGAGGCGCGATTCCAGCAGCGGCAGGCGCTCGCCCATCTCCTGCGGCACCCGGAGGCCTCCCGTGATCGCACGCGAGACGGCGGTGACGATGAGAAAGCCGACCAGCACGGCGGCCAGCGACTTGCCGGTGGCCGCCAGCATGTAGGTGAGCGCGTCGCCGGGCCGCGACACCCACACGACGAAGAAGATCAGCACGTAGAGGATCGCGAAGACGTGCCAGACGCGGCCGACCGCAGCCAGCGCCCGCGACGTCATATCGCCGCGCGCGGCGGCCCGCTGCTGCAAGCGGTCGCGCACGTCGCCACGGCTCTGCAGGATGACGACGATGGCCATGATGACGCCCGCCAGCGCGATGAGCACCTGCAGGCTGCGTCCCACCGGCAGGCTCATGTGGGCATTCACGATGGGGACGACGACCAGCGATCCATAGCCCAGCAGGCTGACCAGGCGTCCCAGCCAGAGGTACCAGTAGGCGGCGCTCATGTCCGAGATCGGAACGATGCGCAGCTCGCCGTAGCGCGGCGCGAAGATGCCGCGCAGCCCGACCTTGACCAGCTCGATGAAGAGGAACGCGTTCAGATAGAGCGAATGCACCAGATCCATGCGGCCGGCGGTGCCGAGGACGGAGACGGCGACGACGTAGCCGATGCCCCAGGTGACCGCGACCACCAGCGCATCGAGCAGGATGCTGGCCAGCAGCAATCCGAAGGCAGCCAGCGTGCCGGAAGTGGCCGAAAGGCGGCTGAGGCGGCCATAGAGGCGCTGCGCGATGCGATTCAGCAGGATGAAGACGCCAACCGTCACCACGATCAGGAGCGCAAGCTCCAGCAGCGTCTGGCCGAGCGCCGCATAGTCGGCGCCCCTGCCCTCGCCGATCTGTGCCAGGCCCTGCAGATCCCGCAGCACCCGCGAGAGCAGCGTCGCCACCGACTCGGCCGATTGCTGGGTGAACTCGGCGATCTGGCGTGGCAGCGACTCGTCCTGGGGCGCCGCCGGTTCCTCGACCGGTGCCGCCTCCGCCTCGGCCAGCGCGTTCAGCTTGTCGACCAGCGCCTGCCGCCGCGACTCCTCCTGCAGCAGCAGCGACAGCGCGCGGGCTTCCTCGGCGGTGAGCTCGAGCGACTGCTCCGGTGCTGGCGCCTGCTCCTGCGCCAGCGCGGGCGCGGCGGTCAACAGCAGGAGAGTCAGCAGGACGCAAAGGCACGGGAATCGGAGCATCGAGGTCCTCCAGCATGGATCATGCTTGGGAAGTTGGCAGGAGGCGGCAGTCTAGCGATGTCGCGGCAATTGTGCACGTGATCAGGACATGATCGTTGTGCAGTCTACATACCAAGGGGGTCGTATTGGAGATGCCACGAAATTTCTACCTCATCCTGAGGAGCACGACCGGACGTCAGGCCGGGCGGGCGTCTCGAAGGACGCAGAATGCTCGTAAAGCTACAGGAGGATCTATTGCCGCATTCGCGACGCAAGGCTCTTCAGCGCGTTATAATCACCTCGGATCAAAGCTTCCTTTTTGATCCGGCTCCACCCTTTGACGCGCCGCTCCATCGCGATCACATCAGTAATGCGGTCAAACTCCTGTGACCACACCAATACGACCGTGAAGGCGTGACGTTGTATAGCCGCCGAAGCGACCAGCATTGTGCTCAGCGACGCGATTATCGAGGGATCCGCGGGTCGATCCCACGTAGTAGCTCCCATCCGCGCAACGGAGCAGGTACACGAAAGCGGCCACAGCGAACTCCATACTGCACCACGGTCCTCGTCCTTCGAGACGGCCGCTGCGCGGCCTCCTCAGGATGAGGACCTCAGCGGCGTCGTATACAAGAGGAGCGGCGCAAGGCGCTCCCCTTCCCGCCGTCGTCCCGAGCGGCTTTGCGTACTGCCTACATTCCCCCAGCTACATCCCCTGGGCCTTCTCCCAGACCACGTGGGTCCAGGCGCCTTCGGGCTCCTTGGTGATGACCGGGGTCGAGGGATTGGCCAGCAGGGTGTCCACCGTGCGCTGGTAGGCGGCAGGATCGAGGTAGCCGGGCTTGTCGGTGCCGAGCAGCTTGGCGATCTCCACCATCATGCGCTTCTGGTGCTTCTCGGTCTGCGCGCCGGTCGCATCGTTCTCCAGCACGATGTCGGCCGCCTCTTCGGTATGCTCGCGGGCGTATTCCCAGCCCTGCAGAGAGGCCTTCACGAAGCGCGCCATCTTGTCGACGAAGGCCGGGTCATCGAGATTGTCCTCCAGCACGTAAAGGCCGTCCTCCAGGGTGGCGACGCCCTGGTCCTCGTACTTGTAGACGATGAGATCTTCGGGCGTCAGGCCGGCATCGATAACCTGCCAGTACTCGTTGTAGGTCATGGTGGAGACGCAGGACGCCTGCTTCTGAAGCAGGGGATCGACGTTGAAGCCCTGCTTCAGCACGGTGACGCCGCCGTCGCTGCCATCGGTCGGGATGCCGAGCTTGGCCATCCAGGAAAGGAAAGGATACTCGTTGCCGAAGAACCAGACGCCGAGGGTGTGGCCGGGAAAGTCCTCCGGCGATTCGATGCCGCTGTCCTTGCGGCAGGTCAGCATCATGCCCGACTTCTCGAACACCTGGGCGATGTTCACCAGCGGCACGCCTTTCTCGCGCGACGCCAGGGCCGAGGGCATCCAGTCGACGATGACGTCGGCGCCGCCGCCGGCAATGACCTGCGGCGGGGCGATGTCGGGACCGCCCGGCTTGATGGTGACGTCGAGCCCGGCTGCCTCGTAGAAGCCCTTGTCCTGCGCCACGTAGTAGCCGGCGAACTGCGCCTGGGTCACCCACTTGAGCTGGATCGTCACCGCATCGGCGGCGCCGGCGCTGCCGGCCGCGAGCAGCAGTCCGGCCCCCGCCGCCGCGCCCAGTGCCCCCGCTCGTGCTTGTGCAAGCAACTTGTTCATCTAGCCTCTCCTCTTCTTATGAAGGTTTGCTCGGTTTTCGGCGGCCCGCCCTTAGCGCCTATAGGATGGATGCCAGAAGGTGGTGGCCCGCTCGGCGAGCGCCAGCAGGCCGTAGAACAGCGATCCGGCGACGGCGGCGACGGCGATCGTCGCCCACACCATCTCCACGTTCATGCGGCCGATCTCGGTCGAGATGCGAAAGCCCATGCCGACGATCGGCGTGCCGAAGAATTCGGCCACGATGGCGCCGATCAGCGCCAGGGTCGAGTTGATCTTGAGGGCGTTGAAGATAAAGGGCAGCGCGTTGGGCAGCCGGACGCTGAGCAGGGTCTGCCAGTAGCCGGCGCCGTAGGAGCGCATGAGGTCGCGCTCCATGGCCGCCGTCGCGTGCAGGCCGGCGATGGTGTTCACCAGCATGGGGAAGAAGGTCATGATGACGACCACCGCCGCCTTGGACTGCCAGTCGAAGCCGAACCACATGACCATGATCGGCGCCACGCCGACGATGGGCAGAGCCGAGACGAAGTTGCCGAGCGGCAGCAGGCCGCGCTGCAGGAAGGGAACGCGGTCGACCAGCAGCGCCACCAGGAAGCCGCTGCCGCAGCCGAGCGCGTAGCCCGCCAGCACCGCCTTCAGGAAGGTCTGCACGAAGTCGGCCCAGAGAGTGCCGGTCGCGCCCATGAAGACCGTGGCGATCTGCGCCGGCGACGGCAGCAGCACCGAGGGCACGCCGAAGCCGGTCACGCCGACCTGCCAGAGGTAAAGCAGCCAGGCGCCGAACAGGCCCGGCACCAGCAGGCCGAGGGCGCGCGGAGCGCCGCGCTCGGCG
>DATCXZ010000353.1:0-2796 GCA_036570545.1 Kiloniellaceae bacterium | reverse complement strand
GCCACCGCAACCGCGGCGCCCTCGCGCGCGAAGAGCAGCGCCGACTCGCGGCCAATGCCAGCGGCAGCCCCGGTGATCACCGCCCGCTTGCCCGCAAGGCGCTCTGCGCTCATCCTGTCTTCCTCCGTTGAAAGGGTCGGGTGACGATAGCCTGGGCTGCGTCCTGTTGTCATGTCCAGCCGGGTTCGGACTGCGGCAGGCGGAACCCGTCGCGCCGCAGTCCGTTGTGCTGGCACGCCGGACGGCGGTCCGGCCAACACTCCAGATTCCAACACTCCAGGTGCAGAGGCATGACGCAGCAAGGTGAGGTCGAAGCGGGTTCACCCACCGGCGACGCGCGTGCGACCACCCCCGCCGGCCTCGATGCCACCCAGGGCATGGGCCCGGTGTTCATGCTGCGCGGCATGGCCGGCGAGCGCGTCGCGCTGCGCGCGCTGGTCGCCCGGCCGGACGTAGCGCCGCCGCCGATGCTGACCGCCGACGGCAGCGCCGTCGAACCGACGAGCCTGCTGCGCCTCGACGGCATGCTGGTGCTCGCCTACGACTTCACCCTGCCGCTCGCCCGCGATGTCGGCTATCGCTTCGACGGCGAGGACTATCGCGTCGACTGCGCGCTCGAAGGCGACCTGCGCATCGCCTATGTCTCCTGCAACGGGCAGGAGAGCGGCGACCGCAAGCGGTCTCTCGACGAGCGCAACGTGCTGTGGCGGCGCCTCGCCCGCCAGCACGAGGCGGCGCCCTTCCACCTGCTGCTGCAGGGCGGCGACCAGATCTACGCCGACGAGGTGGCGAGCCTGCACAAGCGCGCGCGCCACAACCCCCTCGCCGCCTGGTCGTACCGTGTCGAAGGCGACATCGGGCCGCTGCGCGAAGCGATGCGGCGCGAGCTGTTCCGCCGCTACCTGGAACTCTACCGGCAGCCGAAGGTGGCCTGGATGGTCGCCCGGGTGCCGACGCTCGCCATCTGGGACGACCACGACATCTGCGACGGCTGGGGCTCGCTGCCGCCGGAGCGCATGGACTCGCCGTTCGGCCGCGCGGTCTTCGCGGTGGCGCGGGAGCTGTACCTGCTGTTCCAGCAGGGCGCGGTGGCGCCGGACTATCCGCCCGCCTTCGGCGACCGCAGCGGCACGAGTCTCGGCTGGCACCTGCGCCTGCCCGGCCTCGACGTCGTCGCGCCCGACCTGCGCTCCGAGCGGCGGCGCAACCGCGTCATGGGGGACAGCGGCTGGCAGATGCTGCGCGACGCCCTTGCAGAGGCGCGGTCGGGCCGCGTGCTGCTGCTGTCGAGCGTGCCGGCGCTCGGCCCCCGCCTCTCCTGGGTCGAGGCTGTCATGAGCGTGACGCCGCGCATGGAGAAGTACGAGGACGACCTGCGCGACCAGTGGCAGAGCCACGCGCACCGCGAGGAGTGGCGACGCTTCCTGCGGTTGCTCATCGAGACGCACACCCGCGATACGACGCCGGTGACGGTGCTGTCGGGAGAGATCCACCTGGCGACGCGCGGCACGATGGACACGCCTGAGGGTCCGCTGCACCAGCTCGTCGCCTCCGGCATCTCCCACCCGGCACCGCCAACCGCTTACGCCAGGGCGCTGAGCCTGCTCGCGCGCTTCGGCGAGGCCCCGCTGCCGGAGCATCCGATCAGCCTGCATCCGCTGCCCGGCAGAAGCATGATCTACACCGCGCAACGCAACTACCTCGTGCTGGAGCGGCGCGATGGGCGCTGGCAGGCGTGGTGGGAACTGGAAAACGACGGCCCGACGCCACCGCTCGAGTTGTGATGCGAAGCTGTCGTCCCGGGGACAAGCCCTACGATATTCGCACATCTCTATCGCCCCACCCGGATCGTCACCCCGGCCAAGCGAGCGTCAGCGAGCGCGAACCGGGGTCCAGAGCGAGTGTTCAAGCGCTTGCCCTGGACCCTCGGCTCAAGGCCGAGGGTGACGATCAGAGTTTGTGGCGCTAGTGGTGCGATCATGGCGAAATGTGTGAATCCAGTAGGGACAGGGCCCGGGGCGACAACGGCGTGTATAGCCGACGTTGACGGTGAGATAGCGAACGACCGTCACCTGTCGGCCCGGCCGGACTACAGCTCGGTGAGATAGCGAAAGATCTCGGTGTGGTCGGCATCGGCGCCGAGCGCCGCGTCGGCGTCGGTCCACAGCCTGTCGCAGGCGTCCGCCAGGGGTGCGGCGACACCGAGGTGCCGGGCGATGTCGGCGGCGGTGCGCAGGTCCTTCGCCATGAGGCCCAAGGCGAAGCCGGAGGCGAACTCGCCGGAGAGCACCTGCTGCTTCAACTTGTTCTCGGTGCTGTTGTTGCGGCCGGTGGAGGCGTTCAGCACGTCGACGATGACGAGCGGGTCGAGCCCGAAGTGGGAGCCGACGATGACCGCTTCGGCGGCAGCGGCGAGCCCGGCCGCCGAGACGTAGTTGTTCAGCGCCTTCATGGCGTGGCCGGAGCCGAGGGGGCCGGTGCGGAAGATCGCGCCGCCGAGCGCGGCCAGCAGCGGCATGATGCGGCGCGCCGCCTCGGACTCGCCGCCGACCATGATGGCAAGCGTGCCGTCGAGGGCACGCTTCACGCCGCCCGAGACCGGTGCGTCGACCACCGGAAAGCCGTGCGGCTGCAGCGTCTCCGCCAGCGCCAGGGTGTCCATCGGCGAGGAGGAACCCATGTCGACGATGCAGGTGCCGCGCGCGACACCGGCGAGGGCGCCCTCCACCGCGCCGCCGCCGCAGAGCACCTCGCGCACGGCCCGGCCGTCCGGCAGCATGGTGATCACCGCCGCGA
>DATCXZ010000352.1:0-4733 GCA_036570545.1 Kiloniellaceae bacterium | reverse complement strand
GGCTCGGCGTCGCCCTCGCCGACTCGCTGCTGCAGCGGCGTTTGCTCCGGCGGCAGGACGGCGACTTCCGCGTCGGCCCCAAGGGGCGCGCTTTCCTGGAGGATCTCGGCATCGACATCGCTGCGGCGCAGGGCGAGCGGCGGCACTTCGCACGCTGCTGCCTCGACTGGAGCGAACGCCGGCCCCACCTCGGCGGCGCCCTCGGCGCCGCGCTTGCCGATGAGCTTATCCGGCGCAAGTGGCTGCGCCGGGACCGCACGCCGCGCAAGGCAGTGGTGACGCCGCTGGGCGAGAGGGAACTCCCGAAGCACTTTCCAGGCCTGCTTCGGGCGCTTACAGTCGCGGATTGAACCGCCTTCCGGGCGCGGGTTCCTCGCGCCTTTCGTTTCGCCGCCGAAAGGATCCCCATGCTGAAGGAGTTCACCGTCGCCAGCGGCAAGGCGCGCCTGGCCGGTGTGCAGGATGGTGCCGCGGACGCCTTGCGAACGCCCGTGATCTTCCTCCATGCCGGCGTCGCCGACGGCCGCATGTGGCAGGCGCAGCTCGACGAGTTCGCGCCACGCCATCGCGTCGTCGCCTACGACCGCCGCGGCTTCGGCAAGACGCGCGGACAGGCTGAGACCTTCTCCCACATCGACGACCTGCTGGCGGTGCTGGACGGGCTCGACATCGACCAGGCGGCGCTCGTCGGCTGCTCCCAGGGCGGCCGCATCGCCATCGACTTCGCGCTCACCCATCCCGGCCGCGCCGCCGGCGTCTTCCTGGTGGCGCCGGCGGTCACCGGGGCACCCTCGCCCGAGGCCTTCCCGCCGGCGGTGGAAGCGCTGCTCGAGATGCTGGAAGAGGCCGAGGAGGAGGAGGACCTCGATCGCATCAACCTCCTCGAAGCCTGGATGTGGCTCGACGGGCCGGACAGCGAGGAAGGCCGCGTCGGCGGCGCCCGGCGCGAACTTTTCCTGACGATGAACGCCACCGCGCTGCGGGCGCCGGACCCGGGGCCGGAGACCAATCAGGCCGCCTTCCCCGCTGCCTATGCCCGGCTCGCCGATCTCAAGCTGCCGGCCCAGGTGCTATGGGGAGACGCCGACTTCCCGCACATCCAGCAGCGCTGCGTGCACTTGGTGCAGGCGATCCCGCGGGCGCTCGGCACCGTCGTCTCCGGCACCGCCCACCTGCCGAACCTGGAGCAGCCCGAGGCCTTCAACCGGCACCTCCAGGCCTTTCTCGACGGCCTCTAAACCGCCTCGACTCGTCGCCAGAAAACGAAGTGCGGGCCGGTTCCCGGCGTCTCGAAGATCTCACCGATGGCAGCAAAGCCGTGCCGCTCGTAGAAGCGCTGCGCCCCGGTGCGCCCGTTGCACCACAGGGCCGCGGAGGCCTGCCCCCGCGCCGCCAGGCGGCGGGCGATCTCGGCGATGCCGAAGTCGAGCACCCGGCCGCCGACACCGCGGCCCTGCAGCGCCGGCTCGCTCGCCATGCCGCGCAGACGCCACTGCACAGGCCCGAACAAAGCGCCGTAGTCGGGGTGCGCCTCAACAAGGAAGCCGGCGGTGCTCGCCACCCGGCTTCCGTGGGGGCCGTTCTGCAGCGCCCCGACCTGGAAGTGCTCCGGCGTGTCGGCCCAGGTGGCGCGTGCCTCCTCCGGCGTTAGCCAGGGCCGCAGCACCGCCTTGCGCAGCGCGAAGGTCGCCTCGAGGTCGACGAGGCGGACGGGGAACTCGAGGTCTGTGCCAGATGCGCTCATGCTGCTGCGCATAGCGCGGAATAGCGGCGCCGGCAATCGCCCTTCGCCGGCCCCGTCTCTTCTTGGCGTCGCCGACGCCACGGCCGTAAGCGTTGCGGCAGGCGATCTAGGCGTAGCGAGTAGCTGCATCTGAACCGAGCGGACAAGATGCCCAGAATTCAGGCCAAGCCTGATAACTTCTTATTTTTCTTAATCTTTCGGCAAGCTGCGTTTGTTAGCCCTTGGCCGTGCACCTGGCCCCGGCGCAACGCTGTCGGCAGCCACCCGTCAGACGACATCCGGTCCGCGCCCGCCGCCGGCCGCCAAGAAGGTAAGTCCCGATGAAGCACCTCGACAATCTGAAGATCGCCGGCAAGGTGGCGCTCAGCTCCGGCTCGATCCTGGTTCTCTTCCTGATCTCCAGCGCGATGGCCATCTGGGGTCTCACCACCGCGCGCACCGGCTTTGCGGATTACCGCAGCCTGACCGCGCAGACAAACGGGGCTTCCCGGGTGCAGGCGGAGCTGCAGGCGGCGAGCATCGGCGTGAAGGACTTCATCATCACCGGCAGCGTCGAGGCTGCGGAAGCGGTGGCGCAGCGCCTCTCCAAGGCCGAGGCGGCCATCGCCGAGGCTCTGGCAGTCATCACCGACGTCGACACACGATCCATCGTCGAGCAAAGCGCGGCCGACATCGCGGCCTACAGAACCGCCTTCGACTCGCTCCAGCCGCTGCGAGAGGAGCGCGTTCGCCTGATCGAAATCATGAATGGTGCCGGTCCCACCGCCGAGCGCATGGCGATCATTCTCATGAAGGGTGCCGATCAGGTCGGCAACAGCCCAGCCACCTACCAGGCCGCCGTGGTGCTGAGCAACCTCATGGTGGCGCAGCTCTACGCCACCCGTTTCCTGGTGGAGAACGACCAGGAACAGGTCGAGCTGGTGCTCGACGAGCTGTCGAGCCTGCAGGACAACCTGATGGCGCTGGACGTCGTCCTCAACATGCAGCTTCGCAAAGATCAGGCGGCCCACTTGGGCGTTCTGGCTACCGAATACGAGACGGCCTTCTCCGAGGTCGTCCAGGTCATCGCCCAGCGCAACAGCATCGTCTCGAGCGAGCTGAACGTGCTCGGCCCCAAGGTCGCAAGCGACCTGGAGGCTCTGAAGCAGACGGGCCTCGCCAGGCAGGATGCGATCGGCGACGCGGTCACGGCGCAGGTCAGCCGCTCTCTTGCGGTCGGCATTGCCGGCACCCTGGCCGCTGTGGTGCTCGGCCTGGTGCTGTCGGTGGTTGTCGGCCGCGGCATCGCGAAGCCCATCCTCGCCATGACCGCCGCGATGGATCATCTGGCCAAGGGCGACAAGACGACCGAGATCCCGGCTCAGGGCCGCACCGACGAGGTCGGGCTCATGGCCACCGCCGTCCAGGTCTTCAAGGACAACATGATCCGGGCCGACACGCTCGCCGCCGAGCAGGAGCAGGAGCGCAAGGCCCGCGAGGAGCGCGCCCGCAAGGTCGACCAGCTCACGCGCGACTTCGACAACATGGTTTCCGGCGTCCTCGGCCAGCTGTCCTCCGCGACCGCAGAGCTGCAATCGACGGCGGAGTCGATGTCGGCGACGGCGGAGGAGACGAGCCAGCAGTCGAGCGCGGTGGCGGCTGCCTCGGAGCAAGCCACCCGCAACGTGCAGACGGTGGCCGGCGCGGCCGAGGAGCTCGCCGCCTCCATCGCCGAGATCGGCCAGCAGGTCACGCAGTCGAACCGGATCTCCGGGCGCGCGGTGGAGCAGGCCGACCACACCAACGCCCGCGTGGAAGGCCTCGCCGCCGCCGCCCAGCGCATCGGCGAGGTGGTGAACCTGATCTCCGACATCGCCGAGCAGACAAACCTGCTGGCGCTGAACGCCACCATCGAGGCGGCACGCGCCGGCGAGGCCGGCAAGGGCTTTGCCGTGGTCGCCTCGGAGGTGAAGAACCTCGCCACGCAGACTGCGAAGGCTACGGGCGAGATCGGCCAGCAGATCGGCGACATGCAGCAGGCGACCGGCGAGGCGGTGACCGCGATCCGGGGCATCGCCGGCACCATCGGCGAAATCAATGCCATCGCCACCTCCATCGCCGCCGCCGTCGAACAGCAGGGCCAGGCCACCGGCGAAATCTCCAAGAACGTGCAGGAAGTTGCCGCCGGCACCCGCGACGTCTCTTCCAACATCGTGAACGTCAGCCAGGCCGCCGGCGAGACCGGCTCCGCGGCGACCCAGGTGACGGCCTCCAGCGGGCAGCTCGCCCAGCAGTCCGACGAGTTGAAGGTTGCGGTAGAGAAGTTCCTGGCGGCGGTGCGCGCCGCCTGACGGTATTCGGCGCAAACCAGAGGGGGCTCCCACGTGGGAGCCCCCTATTGCCTTCGCGTCCGCACCGCCGATGGCGTCAATCGCGCTCGCGCTTGATGATCCGATAGTCCCGGTCCAGCTTCAGGTCATACTCCACGCCGTCGGCACCGCGCGCGTCGTCGACCTCCCACACCTGATCGTCGGCATCGTCATCGTCGTCGTCGAACTCGATCTCCTCCCAGGACGTGTAGCCCTCGGCCCTCAGCACAGTTTCGATGCTGCTCCGCTCTTCGTCCATGGGCGCGCGATCGGCGCGGGCAGCCGACAGCGGAAGCAATGACAGCGACACTGCCAAGGCGATGAAGCTGGTTCTCGTGGCGCCGGTTCTCATGGTGCTCGTTCTCCTGGCTGCAAAGCGGACCTGGATCAGGAGGTAGGGCAACGCGACCGCAGTGCAACCGTTCTTTGGGAGAGCAGCGGGCTTGCCTCTGGGCTCACCGCCCCGGCAGCGTCCGGCGGTAGGTCAGCGCCTCGGCGATGTGGGGGCGGCGCACGGCCTCGGCGGCCTCGAGGTCGGCGAGGGTGCGGGCGACGCGCAGCACGCGGTGGTAGCCGCGGGCGGAGAGCTTCATGGCCTCGGCCGCCTGGGTCAGCAGGCGCCGGCCTTCGGCGTCGGGCGC
>DATCXZ010000351.1:0-9395 GCA_036570545.1 Kiloniellaceae bacterium | reverse complement strand
GGACGATGCCTGGGCGCTTGCCGTCGAAGGCGGCCGGGCCGGCCAGCCGCTGCCGGCAGCGCATCCCAAGGGCACCCGCGTCGAAGTGCGCGACCTGTTCTTTGCGACGCCGGCGCGCCTCAAGTTCCTGAAAACCGCCCGCACCGAGACGAGCCACGTGCAGGACGCGCTCTCTCGCCTCGCCATGGCGCATCCGGCGGTCGGTTTCACCCTCGGCGACGGCGAGCGCCGGCTGCTGAGCCTGGCGCCGGCCGAAGGCGAGCTTTTTGCCGGCCGGCTGAAGCGCCTCGGCGCCCTCATGGGCCGCGAGTTCGCCGACAACGCGCTGCCCATCGAGGCGCTGCGCGAGGGCATCCGCCTCACCGGCTATGCCGGCCTGCCGACGCTCAACCGCGGCAATGCGCAGCACCAGTACCTCTTCGTGAACGGCCGGCCGGTGCGCGACAAGCTGCTCTACGGCGCCATCCGCGGCGCCTACCAGGACTTCCTGGCGCGCGACCGCCACCCGCTGGTGGCGCTCTTCGTCGAGCTGCCGCCGGAGGAGGTCGACGTGAATGTGCATCCGGCCAAGGCCGAGGTGCGCTTTCGCGATCCGGGCCTGGTGCGCGGCCTCATCGTCTCCGCCTGCAAGCACGCGCTCGCCCAGGCCGGCCACCGCGCCTCGACCACCGTGTCGCTGTCGGCGCTGGGCGCGTTTCGGCCCCAGGGCCATCTGGCCGCGCAGCCGGCGCCCAACGGCTCGGGCTGGGGCGGGCAGTCGCGCATGAGCCTGCCGCGCGGCCTCGCCGAGGCCACGGCGAGCTACCACTTGCCGCTTCCGCAGGGGCAGGCCGACACCCTGCCGGGTCTCGACCGCAGCCCGGCGGCCTCTTTCGCTCATGTCGGGGCGGCCCACAGCGAGGGGATGGCACGCGAGGCGACGGATGCCGAGCGCTTTCCAATCGACCAGTATCCCCTGGGCGCCGCGCGCGCCCAGGTGCACGGCACCTACGTGGTGGCGCAGACCGCAGACGGCATCGTCATCGTCGACCAGCACGCGGCGCACGAGCGGCTCGTCTACGAGCGCATGAAGCAGCAGCTCGGCGACCGCGGCGTGGCGCGGCAACTGCTGCTGCTGCCCGAGGTGGTCGAGCTCGACGAGCCGGCGGCCCAGCGCCTCGCCGAGCGCGCCGGCGAGCTGGCAGAGCTCGGCCTGGTGCTGGAGGCCTTCGGTCCCGGCGCGGTGGTGGTGCGCGAGGTGCCGGCCCTGTTGGGCGAGGTCGACGTGCAGGGCCTGGTGCGCGATCTCGCGGACGAGCTGGCCGAGCTGGGCGACGCACTGGCGCTGCGCGAGCGCCTGGAGCAGGTCTGCGGCACCCTGGCCTGCCATGGCTCGGTGCGCGCCGGCCGCATCCTCAACGCGCAGGAGATGAACGCGCTGCTGCGTCAGATGGAGGCAACGCCGCACAGCGGCCAGTGCAACCACGGCCGCCCGACCTACGTCGAGTTGAAGCTCGCAGACATCGAAAAGCTGTTCGGCCGGCGCTGAGGCGGCGTCGCCGCTACCCCTCGTAGCGCAGGAACAGCAGTCTGGCCTTGCCGTAGTTGCGCGCATCGAGCTCGCTGAAGCCGGACGGCACCTCGAAGGGGTCGCTCTTCATCAACTCGATGGCTAGCAGGGTCCCGGAGGCGATCCAGCCGGCCTTCAGCAGTGCCGCCACCGCCTTCTCCGCGAGGCCCTGGTTATAGGGCGGGTCGAGGAAGACGATGTCGCAGGGCGCCGGCGCGCGGTGCGGATGGAGGACGTCGCAGGCGAGGATCGTCGCGCGTGCTTCCTCGCCGAGGTTCCTGATGTTGGCGCGGCAGATCTCGATGGCCGGCGCGTAGTTTTCCATGAAGACGGCCTGCGCCGCGCCGCGCGACAGGGCCTCGAGGCCGAGTGCGCCGGTGCCGGCGAAGGCGTCGAGCACGCGCGCCTCCGGCAGGCGGCGGTTTCCCTCGGCGCTGAGCCGGCCGCCCATCAGGATATTGAAAAGCGCCTCCCGCGTGCGGTCGGCGGTCGGCCGCACGGCGAGGTCGTCGGGTGTCTTGAGGCTGCGGCCTCTATGACGGCCGGCGACGATTCGCATGGCTCGGGCGGCCGCTGGCCGCTTTGGCTGGCTTTATGGTGGGGGGCTTCGGGGTGGCGGGCTTTCCGGCGGCGGTCCGCGCGCGGACGGCCTTCTTCGCTGCCGGCTTTTGCGGCGCAGCCTCCTGGCGCTCCGCCGCCTCGCGCTGGTGCTTGAAGCCGCGGCGGGAGCCCGGGCGGTTTGGCTTGGGCTTGGCCTTGGCGAAGCCCTTGCCGTGCTTCTTCTTCGTTTTTTCCTCGAGGCCGAGCGCCTGGCGCAGGCGCCCGGGATCGACCTCCTCCAGCGCCCGTTTCGGCAACTTGCCGAGAGCGAAGGGGCCATAGGCGATGCGAATAAGGCGGTTCACCGTGAGGCCGAGATGGCCGCAGATCTTGCGCACCTCCCGGTTCTTGCCTTCGTGCAGGGTCACGGTGAGCCAGGCATTGGCGCCGGTCTGGTGGTCGAGCGTGGCCTCGATCGGGCCATAGTCGATGCTCTCGACGGTGACACCCTTGGCGAGCGCCGCCAGGCGCTCCGGCACCACGCGGCCGTGCACGCGCACGCGGTAGCGGCGCAGCCAGCCGCTCGACGGCAGCTCCAATTGGCGCTTCAGGGCGCCGTCGTTGGTCAGCAGCAGCAGGCCTTCCGAATTGATGTCGAGCCGGCCGACCGCCTGCAGGCGGCCCAATTCGGGCGGCAGGCGATCGAATACCGTGGTGCGGCCGTCGGGGTCGCGCGTGGTGGTGATCTCCCCGCGTGGCTTGTGGTAGCGGAAGAGGCGCGCCGCGGCGGCGGCCGGCAGGGGTTCGCCATCGACTTCGATGCGCGCCTCGGGGGTGACCGCGGCGGCGGGGCTGGTCAGCACGCGGCCGTCGACGGTGACCCGGCCGGCGGCGATCCAGGCCTCGGCGTCGCGCCGCGAGCAGAGCCCGGCGCGGGCGATGACCTTGGCGATGCGCTCGCCCTTGTCGTGCGTCGTCATGACGGCGCCCTCAGGCTGCGGCGGCGACGAAGGCGCGGAAGATGGCGCTGTCGCTCGGGCCGATGGCGAACTCCGGGTGCCATTGCACGCCGAGGCAGAAGCGGTAGCCGGGCGCCTCGATGCCCTCGACCACGCCGTCGGGCGCCAGCGCGTTCACCATCACGCCCGCGCCGGCCTGCTTCACCGCCTGGTGGTGCGCCGAGTTGACGGCCATGCCGGCGGTGCGGCAGATCGCGCGCAGCAGGCTGTCGGCGGCGAGGTCCACGTCGTGGCCGGCCTCGTGGCGCGGGTTCGATTGTTCATGCGCCAGCGCGTTCTGAACCTCGTCGGGGATGTGCTGGATGAGCGTGCCGCCGAGCACCACGTTCAAAAGCTGCTGGCCGCCGCAGATGCCGAGCACCGGCAGGTCGCGGTCGAGGGCGCCGCGGGCAATCGACGCCTCGAAGGCGGTGCGGCGGTCCTTGGTGCGCACCGTCTCGTGGCGCGTGTCGGCGCCGAACAGGGCGGGATCGAGATCGAAGGCGCCACCGGTGACCAGCAGCGCGTCGATGCGGTCGAGGTAGGCCTCGGCATGTTCCGGCTCGTGCGGCAGCAGCACGGGCAGGCCGCCGGCCGCGACCACGGCCGCGCAGTAGTTCTCGCGCACGGCATACCAGGGATAGTTCGACCAGCCGCCGGCGGGCTCGGAATCGAGGGTGATGCCAATGGTCGGCCGTGGCGACTTCGCGGCGGCGGCGTGCTTCGTCATGGCCGCACTCTATGCTTGCGGCAGACCCCTCACAACCGGCGAATGGCCCGCGGAAAGCCCCTCAAACCGGCACCTCGTAGTCCGCGCAGGAGTAGCCGAGGGCGGTGAAGCCCTCCTTCGCCGCGGCCGCCCGCGCGGCTTGACCGGATGCCGGCCGACGGGCAGGCTGGCGCGCCATGAGCCGGCCACAGCGCACCCAGAAGTTCGATTACATGAGCGAGGCGCTGGCCGAAGCCGCTCTCGCCGCCGCGGCTGGCGAGGTGCCGGTGGGCGCCGTGCTCGTCGATGCCCCCAGCGGCGCCATCCTCGCCCGCGCCCACAACCGCGTGGAGCGCGATGCCGATCCCACCGCCCATGCCGAGCTGCTCGCGATCCGCGCCGCGGCGGCCGACAGCGGCCTGAAGCGGCTGACGCAGGCGGATCTCTACGTGACGCTGGAGCCCTGTCCGATGTGCGCGGCGGCGATCGGCTTTGCCCGGCTCCGCCGGCTGGTGTACGGCGCCTACGATCCCAAGGGCGGCGGCGTCGACCATGGCCCGCGCATCTTCCAGCAGCCGACCTGCCACCACCGCCCGGAGGTGGTCGGCGGCGTGCAGGAGCAGGCTTGCGCAGCGGTGCTGCGCAGCTTCTTCGAGGTGCGGCGCTGACGATGAAGGATAGCGGCTCGATCAGCGGCTACCATGCCCACGTTTACTATGACGCCGACAGCAAGGCTGCGGCCGCTGTCCTGCGGGAGGCTATCGAGGCGCGCTTCGACGTGCACCTCGGGCGCTGGCACGACCGCCCGGTGGGGCCGCATCCGCACTGGAGCTACCAGGTCGCCTTCGCCCCGCCCGTTTTCGCGGAGATCGTGCCCTGGCTGGCGTTGAACCGTGGCGCGCTGACGATCTTCCTGCATCCCGAAAGCGGCGATGTCCTGGCCGACCACCGCGACCACGCGATCTGGCTCGGCGACAAGGCCGAACTCCACCTCGAGGCGCTGCTATAGGGCGGACTAGGCCAACGATCCCGCGTGCAGGTGGTCCCAGATGGTCCACAGGCCGAGGGCGACGAAGCCGATGCCGGCGATGAGCTTCAGCGGCACCATGGCCAGGTAGCGCTCGGCGGTGACCCCGAGAACGACGGCCACGGCGGTCGAGAGCACCAGCGCCGCGGCGGCGGCGAGGAACACCATGACCGGCGGCGTCTCGCGGCCGGCGGCGAAGAGCAAGGTGGCAAGCTGGGTCTTGTCGCCGAGTTCGGCCAGGAAGACGGTCGCGAAGATGGCAAGGAGTTGGGTCATTTTTCTTGATCTCTCCGGAGCCGGCTTTTTGCGACGCCACGACGCTCCGCCCGGGCCGGCTCCTTATTGCCCGGTGGAACGTCGCAGGTCTCGCCAAATCCGAAGGATCTCCCCGCACCATGGCCGGCAGCGCTGCTGCTCGGCCAAGCCTGTTGACGCGGGGCCTCGTGGAGATCGAGGCGGCTACTCCCCTACGAACCGGCCCCGTGATAGGCGATCATGGCGGCCGATGCAAGGTCGCAGAAGCGGGGCCGCGGCAAAGGCAGCCATGGGGCAGTTTTCACTTGCATCGCAACGCCAAAGAAAGGACAACGCGCGCCTCAGTGTTTTGCTGAGTCAATCTACTGGTTGTGTTGGAGGACCGATGGCACACGCACACGCCCTCTTCCAACTGGGGATCGACTTGGACGACAACCCAAGCGCCTCCAAAACGGAAGAACAAGACACCACCGCTCTCGTCGGAGACGAGGAGCGCAAGGACTTCTTTATTGAGCGCAACGGCGAGCGTTTCGCCGGAACGCATCTTATCGTCGACCTTTGGGGCGCCGAGCGCATCGACGATCTCGCCTACGTCGAGGACACTCTGCGCGAATGCGTCGAGGCGGCCAAGGCGACGCTGCTGCACATCCACCTGCATCATTTCACGCCGAACGACGGTATTTCCGGCGTGGCGGTGCTGGCGGAGTCGCACATCTCGATCCACTCCTGGCCGGAATCCGGCTATGCCGCGCTCGACATCTTCATGTGCGGCGCGGCCGAGCCGCATCGCGCGGTCGAGGTTCTGCGCGCGCGCTTCAGCCCGTCGCAGGTGGTGGTCGCGGAGCATCGTCGGGGCAGCGGCCTGTGAGCCGCTGGGTAGAGGAGAGCCTGCATCCGCATTTCCGGCTGGCGCTGAAGGCCGACCAGGTCATCTACGACAGCAAGACCGAGCATCAGCGCCTGGAGCTGTTCGAGAACGGCAGCTTCGGGCGCGTGCTCACGCTGGATGGCGTGGTGCAGACGACGGAGCGGGACGAGTTCATCTACCACGAGATGCTCGCCCACCTGCCGATCCTCGCGCATGGCGCGGCGAAGAAGGTGCTGATCATCGGCGGCGGCGACGGCGGCCTGCTGGAGGAGGTGCTGAAGCACCGCAGCATCGAGAAGGTGACGCAGGTCGAGATCGATGCCGGCGTCGTCGACTTCGCCAGGCAATACCTGGCGTCGATCTGCCGGGATGCCTTCGACGATCCGCGCCTGGAGCTGGTGATTGCCGACGGCGTCGACTTCGTGTCGTCCTGCGCGGAGCGCTACGACCTCGTGCTGGTCGATTCGACCGACCCGATCGGCCCCGGCGAGGTGCTGTTCAGCGAGACTTTCTACGGCAAGGCGAAGCGTTGCCTCGCGCCCGGCGGCATCCTGGTGACCCAGAACGGCGTGCCTTTCCTGCAGGGCGAGGAACTGACGAGCACCATGCGTGCCTTCAGGGCATTGTTCAAGGATGCCGCCTGCTATCTGGCGACGGTGCCGACCTATACCGGAGGGCCCATGGCGTTCGGCTGGGGTTCGGACGATGCGAGCAAGCGCCGCGTCGATCTGGCGGCGCTGGAGCAGCGCTACCGCGATTCCGGCATTGCGACGCGCTACTACAATCCGGCGGTGCACCTCGCCGCCTTCGCCCTGCCGAACTACGTCGCCGAGCTGCTTTGACGCCGTGCCTCAGCCGCGCGTGAGAGCCCGCCAGCCGATGTCGCGGCGGCAGAAGCCTTCCGGCCAGTCGATCTTGTCGACGGCGGCATAGGCGAGTGCCTGGGCCTGCTCGATGGTGGACGCCATGGCGGTGACGTCGAGCACGCGGCCGCCGCTGGCCAGTATCTCCCCGCCCGGCCCCTTCTTCGTGCCGGCATGGAAGATCTTCACGTCGTCCGAGTTGCCGCCGGCCAGATCGAGTCCACGGATCACGCTGCCTTTCTCGTAGGCGCCCGGATAGCCCTGGGCAGCCATCACGACGGTCAGCGCCGCCTCGTCGTACCAGCGCAGATCGAAGGAGGCGAGCACGCCGTCGGTGCTGGCGATGAGCGCCGGCAGCAGGTCCGACATCAGGCGCATGAGGATCACCTGGCATTCCGGATCACCGAAGCGCACGTTGTACTCGATGAGCTCGGGACCGTTGCGGGTGATCATCAGGCCGGCGTAGAGCACGCCCTTGTAGGGCATGCCCTCGGCCTTCATGGCCGCCACCGTCGGGCGGATGATGCGCGCCATGGTTTCCTCGATGAGCGCCGCCGTCATCACCGGCGCCGGCGAGTAGGCGCCCATGCCGCCGGTGTTGGGCCCCTTGTCGCCGTCGAAGACGCGCTTGTGGTCCTGTGCGGTCACCAGCGGCAGTGCCGTCTCGCCATCGACTAGGACGAAGAAGCTGGCCTCCTCGCCTTCGAGGAAGGCCTCGACGACCAGCTCGGCGCCGGCCGCGCCGAAGGCGCCGTCGGCCATCGCCTCGTCGATGGCGGCGAGCGCCTCGTCCTCGGTCATGGCGACGGTCACGCCCTTGCCGGCGGCCAGACCGTCGGCCTTCACCACGATCGGCGCGCCCTGCTGACGCACGTAGGCCTTGGCGGCGTTGGTGTCGGTAAAGCGGGCATAGGCAGCGGTCGGGATGCCGTGCCTGGCGCAGAGATCCTTGGTGAAGCCCTTGGAGCCCTCGAGCTGCGCGGCGGCGGCGCTCGGGCCGAAGGCCTTCACGCCGATGGCGGCGAGGCGGTCGACGAGGCCGAGGACCAGCGGGCCCTCCGGGCCGACCACCACATAGTCGATGGCTTCCTTCTGCACGAAGGCGACGAGGCCGTCGATATCCTCGGCGGCGATGGCGACACACTCGGCTTCCTCGGCGATGCCGGCGTTGCCCGGCGCGCAGAACAGCTTGTGGCAGAGCGGCGAGGCCGCGATGGTCCAGCACAACGCATGCTCGCGCCCGCCGCCGCCCACAACCAGGACCTTCATGCCACCCGCGCCTTCATACCGCCTCCACAAACTTCAGGCCGCGCGCCTCTCTGCCTTGGCCTGCCCGGCGGCGGTCTTGTAACATAGCCGGCAGCAGCCATGAGCGATTTTTATCCCGATAGCGCCGCCGGCGGCGCCTCCCATTCCGGAACTGGACCCGGCAACGTGCCGGAGTTCACTGTCTCGGAGATCTCCCTGGCGGTGAAGCGCACGCTCGAGGGGACCTTCGAGCGGGTGCGCGTGCGCGGCGAGATCTCCGGCTTCAAGCGCGCCGCCTCGGGCCATTGCTACATGACGCTGAAGGATGCCGATGCGGTGCTCGACGCGGTCTGCTGGCGCGGCAACGCGGGGCGCCTCGGCATATCGCCCGAGGACGGCATGGAGGTGATCGCCACCGGCCGCCTCACCAGCTATCCCGGCCGCTCCAAGTACCAGATCGTCATCGAGTCGCTGGAGCTGGCCGGTGAGGGCGCGCTGCTGAAGCTGCTGGAGGACCGCCGGAAAAAACTCGCGGCTGAGGGCCTCTTCGATGCCGCGCGCAAGCGGGCGCTGCCCTTCCTGCCGGAGGTCATCGGCGTGGTGACCTCGCCGACCGGCGCCGTCATCCGCGACATCCTGCACCGCCTCGCCGACCGCTTTCCGCGCCGCGTGCTGGTATGGCCGGTGCTGGTGCAGGGCGAGGGCGCCGCGCAGCAGGTCGCCGCGGCGATCCGCGGTTTCAACGCCTTGCCGGAGCAAGGGCGGCTGCCGCGCCCGGATCTGCTCATCGTCGCGCGCGGCGGCGGCTCGCTGGAGGACCTCTGGGCCTTCAACGAGGAAATTGTCGTCCGCGCCGCCGCCGAGTCGGCGATTCCGCTGATTTCCGCCGTCGGCCACGAGACCGACACCACCCTTATCGACTACGCCGCGGACCGTCGCGCGCCGACACCGACCGCGGCTGCCGAGATCGCGGTGCCGGTGCGCCGTGATCTGCTCATTCAGTCCGGCGAGCTGGAGCGTCGCCTGCTCGGCGCCGCTACGCGCATGGTAGCGGAGCGGCGTGAGCGGCTGGACGGCCTCGCCCGTGGCCTGGTGGACCCCAAGCGCCTGCTGGAGGACATGGTCCAGCGGCTCGACGACCGCGCCGAGCAACTGAAGAAATGCTGGCTCGCGTTCATCGGGGAGCGCCAGGGACGCGTGGACCGCCTGCGCGCCGGCCTTGCGCATCCGCGCCAGCTTCTGGCGGTGAAGGCCGAGCAGCTCGCCGGCCCCGCCGCGCACCTGGAACGCCTCAGCCCGCGCCTGCTCGGCGAGCGGGCCCGCGAGCTCGACGGCCTC
>DATCXZ010000350.1:0-4122 GCA_036570545.1 Kiloniellaceae bacterium | reverse complement strand
TGCCTTCGATGCCAAGGGCGATGCCGAGGCCGTGCTGGCTGCCTGCGAGGCGCCGGCCGACAAGCTGCAGGTGACCCGCGATGCGCCGGCCTGGTACCACCCCGGGCGTTCCGGCGTGCTGCGCCTCGGCCCCAAGGTGCTGGCGCAGTTCGGCGAGCTGCACCCGCGCGTGCTGCGGGCGCTCGATCTGAAGGCGCCGGCCGTGGCCTTCGAAGTCTTCCTCGACGTCATCCCGCTGCCGCGCGCCGGCCGCCAGAAGCACAGTCTTCTCGCGCTGTCGTCCTTCCAGCCGGTGTCGCGCGACTTCGCCTTCCTGGTCGATGAAGCGGTGCCGGCGGAAAAGGTGATCCGCGCTGCCCGCGGGGCCGACAAGGCGCTGATCGCCGTCGTTGCCCTCTTCGATGTCTATCGCGGCAAGGGGGTGGAGCCGGGCAAGAAGTCGCTCGCCATCGCCGTCACCCTGCAGCCGCGCGAAGCTACCCTGACCGACCAGGAGATCGATGCGGTGGCGGCCAAGGTGGTCGCCCAGGTCAGCGCCGCCACCGGCGGCAGCCTGCGCGGCTGAGGCGCAAGCCGCCGGCCCGCGCCGGCGGCTCGGTCAGGAGAATTCCTGTCTGGGGGCGTAGCGAGCCCACAACTCGTCGGCCTTGCGGGCCCGTTCCACCAGCTCCTTCGCCAGCTTGATATTGCCAGCAGCCTCGGCACGCGCGGCGAGGGCCCAGGTCATCGCCGCATATTCACGTGCTTCCGCCTCGCTAATTCTCCTGTCCATCTCTCTAAAATCCCCTGCCCTTTGGGATTGGCGACCGGGGAGGAGCGTCTACCGCGCATGGTTAACGAAGGGTTAATGCTGCGCTGCGGCTGTGATGTTTTTGCACCCAGAGTTGCGTCGCGGCAACAGGCAGCGGGCCGCGCAAGATGGGGGCCGCGCAAGAAAAAGGCCCGATCCTCTTCGGATCGGGCCTGTCAAATCTCGTGGCTTTTGGGTCGGCTTTCCGGCGCTGCCGTTGCGGGGTCTGCAGTCCCTGGGCTTAGGCCAGGCCTGAACTCAGGTCAGGTGCTGTACCACTGCATGCAGATGCGCGGACCCTGGTGGGCTTTGTTGTGCGCGGCCGTCTGCCGAATGGTCTTGTTGATGAAGGTCTCGAGCTCGCGGATGTGATGCTCTGGCACACCCGCTCGGATCAGGGTGTTGCGCGACTGGCGGGCATTCTTGTCGTAGGTCGCGAAGTCGTGCTTACCGAGCGCTTTGTAGGCCTTCACCATGCAGTAGTTTTGCTGGTACCAGCGCGCCTCGTTGCGGGCGGCGGTTGCTGGGGAGGCGGTTGCCGCGAAGACAGCACCGGCGAGTGCCGCGCAGGCTGCCAAGCGAAGTCCGCCACCCACGGACAGATAGGATCTTCCCATAAAACCTCTCCGCATCGTTCTGTCCCCAGTTTCCTGAGGTCTCCGATTGTTCCAATCCCGCCTTTAGATTCTGTGAACAATCGGGACAATGCTGCCCAAATCCCGGGTAGATTAACAAAAAGATGCGGATACTCAAAGCTGAAGAAATCGCGGCTGTCCCGAGCGCGGCGTGAGGATGCGGGTGGTGGTGCTGGCCGGCGGCTGCCAGTGCAGCTCGATGCCGCGCTCGGCGAGGAATGCCTCGGCGGCCTGGCGTGCTTCTGTATGGGTGCGCGCGGTGCCCTGCCCGAAGCGCACGCCGTCCTGCTCATAGCTCACGGTCCAGCGGAACAGGCGCTCTCCCCTCTCGTAGGTGAAGCTCGAGGTCTCCTGCCACGGCTCGATCAGGATATTATGGCTCTTCAACGCGGATACTCCCCCCGGGGCATGAAAAGAACGCCGACTCGGGCGCCCTCCATACGGCAGGTCGAGGGCTATCATGCCCTGCCGCTTCGGCCTTGTGACGCTTTCGAGGCAAAAGCCGAGGGCGCGACGGCTCGCCGGGGCGGCGAAGCCGCTATGATTGGGGCAGCGGTTGGCGATGGCGGCCGTTGCTTCGCCGCCCGCCGGGCCCTATCTTCCGACGCGCCCGCCGCCCCGGTGACGGACGGCGCCGCAGCGTTTCCCGAGGCAGTCCCATAAAGCCAAGCATGACCGACCTGTCCCACATCCGTAACTTCGCGATCATCGCTCACATCGACCATGGCAAGTCCACCCTGGCCGACCGCCTGATCCAGCTCTGCGGCGGCCTCAGCGACCGCGAGATGAAGGAGCAGGTGCTCGACTCGATGGAGCTGGAGCGCGAGCGCGGCATCACCATCAAGGCGCAGACCGTGCGGCTCAGCTACACCGCCTCCGATGGCGAGACCTATGAGCTGAACCTCATCGACACGCCGGGCCACGTCGACTTCTCCTACGAGGTCAGCCGGTCGCTGGCTGCCTGCGAAGGCTCGCTCCTGCTGGTCGACGCCAGCCAGGGCGTCGAGGCGCAGACGCTCGCCAACGTCTACCTCGCGATCGACAACAATCACGAGATCATCCCGGTCCTCAACAAGGTCGACCTGCCGGCTGCCGAGCCCGAGCGGGTGAAGGAGCAGATCGAGGAGGTGATCGGCATCGACGCCAGCGAGGCGCTGCCGATCTCCGCCAAGACGGGCGTCGGCGTGGCCGAGGTGCTGGAGGCTCTGGTCAAGCGCCTGCCGCCGCCCAAGGGCGAGGTGAACGCGCCGCTGAAGGCCATGCTGGTGGATAGCTGGTACGACACCTACCTCGGCGTCATCGCCCTGGTGCGCGTGGTCGACGGCAAGCTGACGCCCGGCATGAAGATCCGCATGATGGGCACCGGCGCGACCCACTTCGTCGACAAGGTCGGCGCCTTCACGCCCAAGATGGTCAACCTGCCGGCGCTCGGCCCCGGCGAGCTCGGCTTCATCAATGCTTCCATCAAGTCGGTGGCCGACTGCCGCGTCGGCGACACCATCACCGACGACCGCCGTCCGGCCGCAACGGCGCTGTCTGGCTTCAAGCCCAGCGTGCCGGTCGTGTTCTGCGGCCTGTTTCCGGTCGACGCCGCCGACTACGAGAACCTGCGCGATTCGCTGGCCAAGCTGGCGCTGAACGACTCCTCCTTTCTCTACGAGGCGGAAACCAGCGCCGCCCTCGGCTTCGGCTTCCGCTGCGGCTTCCTCGGGCTCTTGCATCTGGAGATCGTGCAGGAGCGCCTGGAGCGCGAGTTCAGTCTCGATCTCGTCACCACGGCGCCCTCGGTGGTCTATAAGATCCACATGACCAACGGCAGGATGATCGAGCTGCACAATCCGGCCGACATGCCGGACGTCGTGAAGATCGACCACATCGAGGAGCCGTGGATCAGCGCCACCATCCTGGTGCCCGACGAATACCTCGGGCCGATTCTGAAGCTCTGCGAGGAACGCCGGGGTGAGCAGGTCGACCTGACCTATGCCGGCTCGCGCGCCATGCTGGTCTATCGCCTGCCGCTCAACGAGGTGGTGTTCGACTTCTATGATCGCCTGAAGTCGGTGTCGCGCGGCTACGCGAGCTTCGACTACCACATCGACGACTATCGCGAGAGCGATCTCGTGAAGGTCTCTATCCTGGTGAACCAGGAGCCGGTCGACTCGCTGGCCATCATCGTCCACCGCGGCCAGGCCGAGACGCGCGGCCGCATGCTCTGCGAACGCCTCAAGGATCTCATCCCGCGCCAGCTCTTCAAGATCGCCATCCAGGCTGCCATCGGCGGCAAGGTGGTCGCGCGCGAGACCATCTCCGCCCTGCGCAAGGACGTGACGTCGAAGTGCTACGGCGGCGATATCACCCGCAAGAGGAAGCTGCTGGAAAAGCAGAAGGCCGGCAAGAAGCGCATGCGCCAGATCGGCAACGTGGAGATCCCGCAGTCCGCCTTCCTCGCCGCCCTCAAGATGAGCGACGGGTAGAACCGACCTTCGGAAAGCGCCCCCGACGCCTAAACGCCTTCGCGCGTCAGTCCACTTCGTGGCCTGCAACCCGAAGCCGAAGTGAGCGACCCGAGACATAGGTGACGTTTTGTACCGGACACATGGGTAACACTTTCGGGCATTTGGCCGGAGGTGTTGATGCCGTGGAAGGAGAGTTCGGTGGAAGAAGAACGTCTGCGGTTTGTGGCTCGGCTTTTGAACG
>DATCXZ010000349.1:0-32658 GCA_036570545.1 Kiloniellaceae bacterium | reverse complement strand
CACAGACGGGCGCGCAGGCCCAGCATGCGCGGGTTCTGCAGCTTCGGCATGAAGAGGCTGGCGGCGCCGAGCCGCACGCCGAGTTCCGCCAGCGCCTTGCGGTCGGCTTTGGTGAGCGCGTCGATCTGTGCGGCGAGCGGCCGGCGCGGCAGGGTGCCGAGCGCCTCGACGAGCTGGAAGAGGAGACCGCGCCCCGCCGGCGTCAGCTCGGCTTCCTGCGTCCTGATGAGTGGCTTCAGTTGCGCCCGGATGTGGCGGGTCAGCCACGTTGCCGCGCGCTTGCGTAATCTTTCCCGCGCAGGCCCGTCGAGGAAGTCGCTGTGCAGCACCTCGATGCGCGGCGTCAGCACGGTGTCGCCTGCGGCCAGCCGCGCAAAGGGCGTGTTGCGCCAGGCGATGCGGTCGTCGACCAGGGTGAAGGCGCCGTCGCCGTCCTGCTCCAGGCGCTTCACGCGCCGCGGCATCTCGCCGCCCAGAGCGCGCCGCGCCGCCGTCAGCAGCGGGCGGGCGTCCTCGCCGCTGGCCTCTTCGTCGGGGCGGAACTGAAAGCCGTCGAGGCGGCCCACGAACTCGCCCTCGACCAGCACCTCGCCGTTCTTGCGCACGGCGCCGATGAGGGCGCCTTCGCCGCGCAGGCGGCGCACCAGGACCGCTGTGCGGCGGTCGACGAAGCGCTGCGTGAGGCGCTCATGCAGGGCATCCGACAAGGCGTCCTCGATGGCCCGCGCCCGGCCTTGCCAGTGGGCGTTGTCGTCCAGCCAGTCGCCGCGGTGGGTAATGTAGGTCCAGGTGCGGATATGCGCGATGCGCTGGATCAGGTGGTCGATGTCGCCGTCGACGCGGTCGAGCCGCTCGAGATGGCTGCCGACCCAGTCTTCGGGCAGGCGGCAGTCGTTGCGCATCAGGCGCAGGTAGAGCTGCGACAGCAGTTGGGCGTGGTGGTCCGAGAGGATCTTGCGGAAGTCCGGCACCTGGCAAACTTCCCACAGCAGCGCCACCGAATCCGCCGAGGTGGCGAGCTGAGCGATCTCCGGCTCATGCGCCAGCGCCGCCAGCGCCATCTGGTCGTCGGCATTGCGCACCAGCAGCAGTTCCGGGCGCGGTGGGCGCGCGTCGAGGCTCTTCAGCAGGCGCTGCGGGTTGCCAAAATCGAGATTCTCGCTGCGCCAGTGCACGAAGGCCAGGGGGGCGAAACGGTGATTCTCGACCGCTTCGACCAGTTCTTCGCTCAGCGGACCGATCTCGCTGGTGGTGCCGAAGGTGCCGTCGCTCATGTGGCGCCCGGCGCGCCCGGCGATCTGGCCGATCTCAGGCGCCGTCAGGCGGCGCCTGCCGCGGCCGTCGAACTTCTTCAGCTTGGCGAAGGCCACGTGGTCGAGATCGAGGTTGAGTCCCATGCCGATGGCGTCGGTGGCGACCAGGTAGTCGACCTCGCCGGCCTCGAAGAGCGCGACCTGGGCGTTGCGCGTGCGCGGGGAGAGCGCGCCCAGCACCACGGCAGTGCCGCCGCGCTGGCGGCGGATGAGCTCGGCCGTTGCGTAGACCTCGGCAGCGGAGAAGGCGACCACCGCCGAGCGCGGCGGCAGACGGGTCAGCTTCTGCGGGCCGCTGTAGGTGAGGGTGGAGAAGCGCGGCCGAGTGACGAATTCCGCCTCGGGCACCAGCTTCTGGAGCACCGGACGGATGGTCTCGGCGCCCAAGAACATGGTCTCGGCGATGCCGCGGGCGTGCAGCAGGCGGTCGGTGAAGATGTGTCCGCGCTCGGGGTCGGCGCAGAGCTGGATCTCGTCGACGGCGAGGAAGGAGACCGGCCGGTCGACCGGCATGGACTCCACCGTGCAGCAGAAGTAGCGCGCGCCCGGCGGCAGAATTTTTTCCTCGCCAGTGACCAGGGCAACCTGCGCGGCGCCCTTGATCCGGACGATGCGGTCGTAGTTTTCCCGGGCCAGGAGGCGCAGCGGAAAGCCGATCATCCCGCTGGAATGGCCGAGCATACGGTCGATGGCCAGATAGGTCTTGCCGGTGTTCGTGGGGCCGAGGACGGCCGTCACCCGGCTTTTCGCGAAGAGCGACATGTCACCTTAGAGAATCGGTCCTGTCCAAACCCTTTGCAAGGGATTCCCGTGACGTAAGGGCCTCACTCCTCTTCGCGCGGCGGGGTCACCAGCGGCACGAAGGCGACCGGGAGGATGACCTCTTCGGTCAGGCCGCCGTCCGCGCGCTTCTCGATCCGCAACAGGCGCTGGCTGGAAGTGTGGCGGCGCGCGCCGTCGGGCGGGCCCAGCGGAATGATCAGGCGGCCGCCGTGCTTCAACTGGTCGATCAGGGCCGGCGGGATGGCGCTCGCTGCGGCGGTCACCAGGATGGCATCGAAGGGCGCCGCCTGCGGCCAGCCGGCGGCGCCGTCGCCCTGGCGGCAGTGCACCTTGTCGTAGCCGAGCGCCTCGAGCCTTGCTGCCGCCTCGGCGGCCAGTTCCGGCAGCGCCTCGATGGTCCATACCTCGCAGCCCGCTTCCGCCAGCACCGCCGCCTGATAGCCGGACCCGGTCCCCACCTCCAGCACCCGGGTGACGGCTCCGCCTCCGGAGCCGTCAAGTGCCTGATCGGTCATAACGGCGACGATGTAAGGCTGTGAGATGGTCTGCCCAAGGCCGATGGGCAACGGCTCGTTGCGGTAGGCATGGGCCTCCTCCATGCGGGGCACGAAGGCATGGCGCGGCACCTGGGCGATCGCCGCCATCACCGCGGGCGCCAGCCGGTCCTTGCCCAGCCAGTGGGCGGTCCCGGCGACCTCCTCCTCGATCTGCCGCAGCAGGCCGCGGCGCTCGGCCTCATGCGGATCCTTGGCGTCGTACCGGTCGTCGCGCGCCATGGCGACTCACCCCTATCGGCCGTGCCGGCGGGCGTCTCGCCGGCCGAGAAGACTTGCAGTGAACATCGAATGCCCACATATGTCACGCGGTCGTGAGCGGGGCTTCGCGACTCGACTTCGCATACGCGCCGCAAGGACCGCAGAAAGGACGGATGAAAAGGCCATGGCGGAAGAACAGATGAATTTCCAGGCTGAGGTCAGCCGGCTGCTCGACATCGTCGCGCACTCGCTCTACTCGGAGAAGGAGATCTTCCTGCGGGAGCTGGTCTCCAACGCCGCCGACGCCTGTGACCGGCTGCGCCACGCCGCGCTTACCCAGTCGGGATTGCTCGGCGACGACAGCGCCTTCCGCATCCGCCTCAAGACCGACGCTGCGGCCAAGACCCTCACCGTCGCCGACAACGGCATCGGCATGAACCGCCAGGAGCTTATCGACAACCTCGGCACCATCGCCCGTTCCGGCACCGCTGCCTTCGTGCAGCAGCTCGGGAATAAACAGGAGGGGGCCAACCTCATCGGCCAGTTCGGTGTTGGCTTCTACTCCGCCTTCATGGTCGCCGAGCGGGTCGACGTGTCGACCCGGCGCGCCGGCGACGCGGAGGGCTGGAAGTGGACCTCCGACGGCAGGGGCGCCTTCACCATCGCTGAAGACAAGGACGCCCCGGCGCGCGGCACCCGCATCACCCTGCATCTTCGCGAAGGGGAGGAGGAGTACCTCGACGCCACGCGGCTGCGCCAGATCGTCCATACCTATTCCGACCACATCGCCGTGCCAGTGGTGCTGGAGTCGAAAAAGGAGGACGAGCCGGACGAAACGCTGAACGCGGCGTCTGCGCTCTGGACGCGACCGAAGAGCGAGATCACCGACCAGCAGTACAGCGAGTTCTACCACCACGTCGCCCACGCTTTCGATGACCCCTGGCTGCGCCTGCACTTCAAGGCCGAGGGCGTGATGGAGTACACCTGCCTCCTTTTCATTCCCTCGCAGAAGCCCTTCGACCTCTTCCATCCCGACCGCAAGCCCGGCGTCCGGCTCTACGTGAAGCGAGTCTTCATCACGGAGGACTGCGCGGAGCTGCTGCCGCCCTACCTGCGCTTCCTGCGCGGCATCGTCGATACCGAAGACCTGCCGCTGAATGTCAGCCGCGAGCTGCTGCAGAACAACCCGCGCCTCGCCAAGATCCGCAGCGCTCTCTGCAAGAAGGTGCTGGGCGAGCTAAAGCAGAAGGCCGAGCAGGCGCCGGAGGAGTACGCGACGTTCTGGGAAACCTTCGGCCCGGTGCTGAAGGAGGGCCTCTACGAGGACGGTCAGCAGCGCGGCGCCTTGCTGGAGCTGGCGCGCTTCCGCTCGACCCGGCGTGACGGCTGGATCAGCCTCGCCGACTACGTGAAGGACATGCAGCCGGGGCAGGAGGCCATCTACACCATCAGCGGCGACGATCCGACGGCCCTCGCAAGGAGCCCGCAGCTTGAAGGCTTCACCGCCAAGGGCGTCGAGGTGCTGCTGATGAGCGATCCGGTCGACGATTTCTGGCTTTCCATGGTGCCGGACTACCAGGGCAAGCGCTTCAAGTCGGTGACCCGCGGCGGCGCCGACCTCGACAAGATCGCCGGCGACGACGCGACGGCGGGCGAAGATGCGGGAAAGGCCGAGGAGACACCCGGCATCGACGGGCTCGTCGCCTTCGTTAGGCTCACCCTGAAGGATCAGGTGAAGGACGTGCGCGTCTCGGCGCGGCTTACCAGCAGCCCGGTCTGCCTAGTCGCGGACGAGGGCGACCTCGACATGCACATGGAACGCCTGTTGAAGCAGCAGCGCCAGCTCGATCACAGCTCGCAGCGTATCCTCGAGATCAATCCGGGCCATGCCCTGGTGAAGGCCTTGGCAGCGTGCTTGGGCGAGAAGGGTGCCGGCGCCGACGGATTGGCGGAGGACGCGGCCTGGCTGCTGCTCGACCAGGCACGCATCATAGAAGGCGAGCCGCTGCCCGATGCCACCGCCTTCTCGCGGCGTCTCTCGGTCCTGGTGGAACGAGGGCTGGTCGCCGGCAGCTAGAGCAGATCAGGGTCGGATGGAATCGCCGGAGGCGATCCACCGACCCTGTGAATCCGATCTAAGGCGCCGCTCAGTCGGTGTTGCTGTCGAGGTCGTAGACGGCGGCGCCGATGATCGGTCCGCCGCGGCCTTGCTGGACGACGACGGCACAGCCGCCGCGCCCGGCCGCCTTGGCCGCGGCAAAGTCGAGCGGGAAGGTCACCGCCTCACCCGACCAGGTTCCCAGCGTCGACAGCGCGCGCACCACGTTGCTGTTGTGCAGCGCGCGGCCGCCATTCTCGCCACGCGCTATCGTGGTGTCGTGATCGTCGTCGAAGGTGATGAGCCAGACCGTGGCTGCCTCCGCCGGCGCGGTGCCCGCCGTGAGCCGCGCCCGCCCGCCGCCGGCATCGTCAAGGGTGACATCGACGATCGGGGCGGCAGCAGTGGCCTCCTCGATGGCGCGGGTCACTTCAGGACGATTGGTGCCGACGACGTTGCGGCGGCCGTCGATCACCATCTGCGGCGTGTAGACGTAGCGCAGGCCGAGCTTGGCAACATAGTCGCGCTGGCGCTCGGTGTACTCTGCGGTGGCGAAGGGATCCTCCCAGCCGATGTAGTCCCAGTAGTCGACGTGGAACGACAGCGCCAGCACGCCCGGCTGGTCGGCCAGCTCAGTGAGCAGCGCATCGGCCGGCGGACAGGTGCTGCAGCCCTGCGAGGTGAACAACTCGACCACTACTGGGCGAGTCTCGCCGGCTTCGGTGCGCAGCGGCAGCATTGCTGCCGACAGGGCCGCAGCGCAGGCGACGGCGCCGATTGCGCCTTGGAAAATGAGTTTCGGTACCATCGTCGGGTAAGGTAGGGGCAACGCGCCTCACGGGCCAGTCACGTTCGGGTGACGCTGCGGCATCGATGCATGCCCGTGTCGGGCGATCACCTTAACCAAAGATGTGGCGCCCGGCACCCTTATGTTGCTATGGGCGGGGCTCGGCTGAGCTTAGGGGGGCGGTGCCCGGGTGGCCGCTCATGAAAAAGGCCCCTGCCGATGGCAGGGGCCTTTGTCGTTTCGGCGCAAGCCGGTGAGAACGGTTACGCCGCCTTCATGAGGCTGCGCAGCACGTAGTGCAGGATGCCGCCGTTTCGGTAGTACTCGACTTCGTCGGCGGTATCGATGCGGCAAAGCACCGGGATCTGCTCCGACTTGCCGTCCGGGCGGTGGATGGTCAGGGTCAGCTGCATGCGCGGCTTGAGGCCGCCCGCCACGCCGGTGACATCGAAGGTCTCCTCGCCGGTGAGCTTCAGCGTATGGCGGCTGGTGCCCTCCATGAACTGCAGCGGCAGCACGCCCATGCCCACCAGGTTCGAGCGGTGGATGCGCTCGAAGGACTCGACGATGACCGCCTTCACGCCGAGCAGACGCGTGCCCTTGGCGGCCCAGTCGCGCGACGAGCCGGAGCCATACTCCTTGCCGCCGATGATCACCAGCGGCACGCCTTCCGCGACATACTGCATGGCGGCGTCATAGATCGGCATCACCTTGCCGTCGGGCAGGTGCTTGGTGAAGCCGCCTTCGACGCCCGGCACCACCTCGTTCTTGATGCGGATGTTGGCGAAGGTGCCGCGCATCATGACCTCGTGGTTGCCGCGCCGCGAGCCGTAGGAGTTGAACTCCAGCGGGCGCACCTGGTGCTCCAGCAGGTAGTCGCCCGCCGGGCTCTCCTTCTTGATCGAACCGGCCGGCGAGATATGGTCGGTGGTGATGGAGTCGCCCAGCATGGCCAGCGGCCGTGCGCCGGTGACGTCGCCGATAGGCTCGGGATCGGCCTTCATCTCGGTGAAGAACGGCGGATACTGCACGTAGGTGGAAGACGGATTCCACACGTAGGTCATGCCGGAGCCGGCATCGATCTGGCGCCACTCTTCCGGTCCCTCGAAGACGTTGGAATAGCGTGCCTCGAACATGGCGGGGGTCAGCACGTCGCCGATCACCTGCTCGATCTCCTTGTTCGACGGCCAGATATCCTTCAGGTAGACCGGCTTGCCATCGTTGCCGATGCCGAGCGGATCCTTGTAGAGGTCCACCTTCAGCGAGCCGGCGATGGCGTAGGCGACCACCAGCGGCGGCGAGGCCAGGTAGTTCAGCTTCACCATCGGATGGACGCGGCCCTCGAAGTTACGGTTGCCGGACAGCACCGCGGCGACCGAGATATTGCCCTTGTCGACAGCCTCGGCGATCGGCGCGTCGAGCGGGCCCGAGTTGCCGATGCAGGTGGTGCAGCCGTAGCCGACCAGCTCGAAGCCGAGGGCGTCGAGGTGCTCCTGCAGGCCGGCGGCCTCCAGGTAGTCGGTCACCACCTGGCTGCCTGGCGCCAGCGAGGTCTTCACCCAGGGCTTGCGGGTCAGTCCCAGCTCGTTTGCCTTCTTGGCCAACAAGCCGGCGGCGACCAGCACCGAGGGGTTGGAGGTGTTGGTGCAGGAGGTGATGGCGGCGATGACCACATGGGCCGGATCGATGGTGTAGTCGGTGCCTTCGGCCGGGGTCGACTCGCCGCTGCCCATGTCCTCCAGCGCCTTCTCGGCCGACGCGGCGACGCCGGACAGCGCGACGCGGTCCTGCGGGCGCTTCGGGCCGGCGAGGCTCGGTTCCACCGAATTGAGGTCGAGCTCGAGGGTATCGGTGAACACCGGGTCGGGCGTGTTGGCATCGCGCCACATGCCCTGCGCCTTCGCATAGGCCTCGACCAGGGCGACGCGCTCCGGATCGCGGCTGGTGAAGGTCAGATAGCGGATGGTCTCCTCGTCGATCGGGAAGATTCCGCAGGTGGCGCCGTACTCCGGCGCCATGTTGCCGATGGTGGCCTGGTCGGCGAGGGTCAGGTGATCGAGGCCGTCGCCGTAGAACTCGACGAACTTGCCCACCACGCCCTTGGCGCGCAGCATCTGCACCACGGTCAGCACCAGGTCGGTGGCGGTGGTGCCCTCCTTCATGCGGCCGGTCAGCCTGAAGCCGATGACCTCGGGGATCACCATCGAGACGGGCTGGCCGAGCATGGCGGCCTCGGCCTCGATGCCGCCGACGCCCCAGCCGAGCACCGAGAGGCCGTTCACCATGGTGGTGTGGCTGTCGGTGCCGACCAGGGTGTCCGGATAGGCCAGCGTCTTGCCGTCCTCGTCCTTGGTCCAGACCACCTGCGAGAGGTATTCCAGGTTCACCTGGTGGCAGATGCCGGTGCCCGGCGGCACCACGCGGAAGTTGTCGAATGCCGACTGGCCCCAGCGCAGGAAGGCGTAGCGCTCACCGTTGCGCTCGAACTCCATCTCCACGTTCTTCTTGAAGGCGTCCTCGCTGGCGTAGTTATCGACCATCACCGAATGGTCGATAACCAGATCGACCGGCGACAGCGGATTGATCTTCTTGGGGTCGCCGCCCAGCTTGGCCAGCGCCTCGCGCATGGCCGCGAGGTCGACCACGGCCGGCACGCCGGTGAAGTCCTGCAGCAGAACGCGGGCCGGGCGATAGGCGATCTCGCGGTCGGAACGCCGGTCCTTCAGCCACTGGCCGATGGCGCGAACGTCGTCCGCCGTCACGCTGCTGCCGTCCTCGAAGCGCAGCAGGTTCTCCAGCAGCACCTTCATGGAATAGGGCAGGCGCGAAATGTCGCCGAGCTCCGCGGCGGCCGCCTCCAGACTGTAGTAGCTGTAGGTCTTGCCGCCGACCTTGAGGTCGCGGCGGGTCTTCAGGGTGTCTTTGGCTGGCATGAGGGATCTCTCCTTCGGTTGCGTTGGGCCGCGCCTGACAGCCTTGCGCCCGGCACTGCGGCGGAGCGCAGCAACGGGTTGGCTGGTCGGCGTGCCCCGCGACCGGTTGCGACCGCTCCGCGGGAGCTCACTGTTGGGATATGGGCGCTAAAATACTCTATGCCACCTTGTTGTCCATGCCCATTTGAGGCCTGGAAGCGGCTCTCTCCCTAAGACAATCGGGGGCGGAGGCCACTGGAGAAGGCAATCGTCCGCGGCCCCGGGGCCGGGCGCATCGCCGAGCCGATGTTCGCGCCGGTGTTAGCATAGTGCGGGCGACTATTTTCATAATCGCGATGATTCGGGGCCCTTCCGCGGGGCGGCCGGTCCCGTGAAATCCGAGTCAGCTGCACCCCTTTGTGGTGGCAGGGCTGAAAAACATAGATAATTCAACAGCATGAGCCGTGCGTCCGTCTTTCGGCTGTCGCCGCGGATGGCCATATCTAGTAGTTGATCTTGGGCGGGGTCTCCAGCGTAGCATGACTGGTGCAGGCGAATTTCGTCTGGGCGAGAGTCGCGCGGCAGGACGTGCAGCGGTGGGGACCGGTCGATGCCAGTTGCCAGATTGGACGGCTTGCTGAGCGAAAGCGCTGAGCGTTTTGCCGACCGCATCGCTGTCGAAGAAGCTGGCAACGGCCGCCTGACCTATCGGGAGTTGCATGAGGCCGCCGTGCAACTACGCAATCAGCTTGTCGCCGCCGGCGTCGGGCCGGGCGACCGCGTCGGCCTCTACCTGGAAAAATCGCTGGCCTCCGTCGCGGCGATCTTCGGCATCTTGAATGCCGGCGCCGCCTATGTGCCGGTTGATCCCCATGCACCGCCGGAGCGCAATCGCTACATTTTCACGAACTGCTCGGTCCGCGCCATCGTTACCGACTCTCTGCGCGCAGAAGCGCTTGGTGCTGTCGACGGCGGGCAGGCCTTTGCGCGTGGCCCCGCCTTCACTGTTTCTGAGAAGCTCGGCCAGGAGCTGGTGCTGCTGCGGGCGATCGGCGACTGCGCGCCCTCGCCCTGCGAGGAGCCGCTTGCCTATATCCTCTATACCTCCGGCTCCACCGGTCGCCCAAAGGGGGTCATGCACAGCCACCGCACGGCGCTCAGCTTCGTGGACTGGTGCTCGGACGAATTCGCGCCGCGGGCGGAGGATCGTTTTTCGTCCCATGCGCCCTTTCACTTCGACCTGTCTATCCTCGACCTCTACGTCAGCATCAAGCACGGCGCCGCGATCGTCCTCATCGGCGAGGAGCTTGGCAAACAACCGCTGCGGCTCGCCCCCGTGATCGCCGAGCAGCGCATTACGGTGTGGTACTCGACACCTTCGGTTCTCCGCCTGCTGACCGAGTTCGGTCACCTCGACGCGTTCGACCTCTCGGCCCTGCGGCTGCTGCTCTTCGCGGGCGAAGTATTTCCCATGAAGCATCTGGCGGCCCTGCGCGGCGTGGCTCCGCGGCCACGGTACTACAATCTGTATGGCCCCACGGAAACCAACGTCTGCACATTCTTCGAGGCGGATGATTCCACCATCAGGGAGGAAGGGCGGCCCTTGCCGATCGGCCGCGTGTGCTCCGGCGACGACGCTCTGGTCCTGGACCCGGACGGACGAGTGGTTTCCGCCGGCCGCGGGGAAGGCGAGCTGCTGATCGCCGGCGGCTCGGTCATGCTCGGCTACTGGAACCTTCCGGAGCAGAATGCGCAAGCCTTCCACGTCGACGCCGCGGGGCGGCGGTGGTACCGCACGGGCGACATCGTGCGCGAAGAGGAGCCGGGCCTTTTCATTTATCTCGGTCGTCGGGATCGCATGATCAAGCGCCGCGGCTTCCGCGTCGAGCTCGGCGAGATCGAGGCGGCCTTGAACAACCACCCCGACGTCGTCGAGGCGGCGGTTATGGCATTCAGCGATCCGGACGGTCAGGTCAGCGTGGAAGCCTTCCTTTCATGGGGTTCTGCGGAAGCCGCCTCGATCCTGCAGCTCAAGCGCTACTGCAACGGCGCACTGCCGGCCTACATGGTTCCGGACCGCTTCAAGATCCTGTCTGCCCTGCCGAAAACGTCGACAGACAAGGTGGATTATCAGAGGCTGAAAGAGCTGACCTGATGGACCTCGCTCTCTCAGCCGAGCAGCAGGCGCTGCGCGAGAATATCGTCGACTTCGCCCGCAAGGAGCTCAGCGGCGGCGCGGCGGAACGCGACCGGGCGCAGCACTTTCCGCGTGACCTCTGGGACAAGTGCGGTGCCATGGGGCTGACGGGCCTCCCGGTGCCGGAGGAGCACGGCGGCGCCGGACTGCCCCCGCTGTTCTGCGCCGTGGCTCTCGAAGCGTTTGGCTACGGTTGCGCGGACGGCGGCCTTGCCTTCTCTGTCTGCGCTCATCTGCTTGCGTGCGTGGTGCCGATCTGGAAGCACGGCGACGAGCCCATGAAGCGGCGCTACCTGCCCGAGCTCTGCACGGGCAGGCTGATTGCGGTCAATGCGATGACCGAGGCGCAGACCGGCTCCGACCCCTTTGCGATGTCCACCCGCGCGGAGCGCGACGGCAAGGGGTTTCGCCTTATCGGCAGCAAGATGTTCTGCTCCAACGGGCCCATCGCGGACCTGGCTGTGGTTTATGCCCTGACCGATAAAGCCAAGGGCTATCACGGCGGGATCACCGCCTTTCTCGTGCCGTGCGATGCGCCGGGATTCAGCGTCGGCCAGACCTTCGAAAAGATGGGCCTGCGCACTTCTCCCATCGGGGAGCTGCTGTTTGAGGATGTCTACGTGCCCGAAGAGAACGTGATCGGCAGGGTCGGAGGCGGCGCCCCGGTCTTCGCCGAGTCGATGGACTGGGAACGGGCGCTGCTGGGGGCTTGCCATGTCGGCGCCATGCAGCGCCTGCTCGAGGGCACGGTGCGGCACGCGCGCACCCGAAAGCAGTTCGGCCAACTGATCGGCAAGAACCAGGCAGTCAGCCACAAGATTGCCGACATGAAGGTCGGACTGGAGGCCGCGCGGTGGCTGATCTACCGGGCAGCGGCATCCCTCGGCGCATCGCGCGATGCAAGCCTGCATGCGGCGATCGCCAAGCTCTTCGTGAGCGAGAAGTTTGTCGAGGTGGCACGCGACGCCGTCCAGTTGATGGGCGGCTACGGTTACATGGTGGAGTCGGAAGTCGAGCGTGTCATGCGCGACGCGCTTGGAAGCACGATCTACTCCGGCACCTCCGAAATGCAGCGCAACATCATCGGGCGCTGGCTGGGATTGTAAGGGAAGGGCATTTGCGGGCGCCGGCGCGGCAAGTGTCGACCCGGTGCGGTTTCTTCGTTAGCCATGGCAGGGGAGCGGTATGAATCCGTTCACGATCCGCGCGACACCGACTGCGATTGACCTCAATGGCCTTGCGCGTTTTGGCGCGATCCTTCTGCAGCTCGGCGCCATAACTGTCATCCTGCGGCAGTTCGAGATCGAGAACAACGCATTCAGGGAAGTGGCCGTGCTCGCCTTCGCCGGCTTTGCGGTGCACTACTTCCTCCCGCAGCGCTTTCGGCTCCCGTTCTTCGCCGGCCTGTCGGTAGTGGCTGTGCTGTTTGTCTTCGGCCTTGCCGACGGTGCATGGCTGTTGGGTTTCGGCCTCCTGCTGCTGGGCATCTGCCATCTGCCGTTTTCTCTCTGGCTCAGGATAGGCCTCCTGGTCGGCGCGGGGCTGTTTGCCGCCGCCGCGCGGATCGAGTGGATTCCGGGGCCGTGGTCGCAGGCGATCTGGCCGATCCTGGCTTCGATGTTCATGTTCCGCCTGATCGTCTACCTTTACGATATGCGGCAGGAAAAGGCTTCCTTCGCTCGCAGCGTCAGCTACTTCTTTATGCTGCCGAATGTCTGCTTTCCTATGTTCCCCGTGGTTGACTACAAGGGCTTCAGGCGCAGCTACTACGACATTGACGAGCACCGGATCTATCAGATCGGCGTCGACTGGATGGTGCGGGGAATCCTCCACCTCATCCTCTATCGGATCATCTACTACTACTGGACTATCGGCCCGGCGGAGGTGATCGACCCGGATACGCTGACGCAATACCTCGTGACTAATTTCCTGCTCTATCTGCGCATCTCCGGCGATTTCCACCTCATCACGGGAATGTTGCATCTCTTCGGATTCAACCTGACACCCACTCACCACCACTACTGCCTCTCGTCCAGCTTCACCGACTTCTGGCGGCGGATAAACATCTACTGGAAGGACTTCATGATGAAGATCTTCTACTATCCGCTGTTCTTCAAGCTGCGGAGGTATGGCGATGTCCCCGCGATCGTCGTCGCGACTGTTATCGTCTTCCTCCTCACGTGGCTGCTGCATTCTTATCAGTGGTTCTGGCTCCGCGGCGATTTCCCGATCATCTGGCAGGACGGCATATTCTGGATGACGCTCGCCCTGCTGGTGGTTGTCGGCGCGCTGCGAGAATTCAGGCGTGGACGGGCCCGCACTCTCGGCACCACCCAGGAGACGTTGGACGACAAGATCAAAAGAGGCCTCCGAACGGTCGCCCTCTTCTTTGCCATCTGCATCCTTTGGTCGGTCTGGACCAGTGAATCGCTCGCCCAGTGGAGTTCCATCTGGAACTTCTTTTGGCAGGGCATTCCCAGCAGCGGCAGTGCAGTGCCGACGTTGTTCCTGGCGGTGGCGGCCATGATCTTCGTTGCGGCGATCCTCTTCGGCCGAGAGTCGGCGGTGGAGAAGCGCCTGTCTCTTGGCGGCCTGTTCCCTGGCAAAGATGTCAGCGTTGCCCGCAGCACTGTCGAGACGATCATCTTGCTCGGAGTGATCGCGCCGATCGGCCTGCCTCAGGTTTACGGCAATTTCGGCGCCGATATCGCCAATGTGGTGGTGTCGCTGCGGCACAGCGGATTGAGCCGCGCCGATGCCGCCGCCTTGGAGCGCGGCTACTACGAGGGCCTGACGCGGGTCAATCGCTTCAATTCCCAGCTTTGGGAAATCTACATGAACCGGCCGAACGGCGGCTGGCTCGAAGTCCGCGGGTCGGGATTGACGAGGCTGCGCGATGACTTCCTGCAAACGGAACTGGCCAAAGGCTTCCGCTCGATCACCAAGCACGGCGCGATCCAGACGAACCGCTGGGGGATGCGCGACCAGGACTACGCCCAGACTCCTCCGCCGGGCACCCTTCGTGGGGTGGTCCTCGGCTACTCGACGGTCATGGGCTGGGGGGTCGAGCAGGGCGAGACTTTCGAGGCGGTGGTGGAGGCGCGGGTCAGTCGGCGCCTTGCCGAGTTGGCAGCCGGGGGCTTCGAGCTTATGAACCTTTCGGTGCCGGGCTACCGGCCGCCGCAGCAGGTCATGGCGCTGGAGGAGGCGTTGAAGTTCTCCCCGCATATCGTCTTCTATACGGCAGCCGGGCGCGAGCAGTGGAATACGATCAGCTTCCTGGCAGACATCCTCGCCGAGGGTGTCGAGATCCCCTACCCCGAGCTGAAGCAGATCGTGGCAGAGGCGGGCGTGAGCCCGGGGATGAGCCGTCCGGATATTCTCCAGCGGCTGAAGCCCTACGACGAAACCCTGCTTGCCTGGGTCTATGGCCGCATCGAGCGGCTGTGTGCTGCGGATGGCATGCGGCAGGTGTGGATCTATCTGCCGCCGTTGTTCCCGACCAGAGGCGAGCCCGAGGAGCGGGGAAGGGCGCGCGAGCTGGCAGAAGCCGCCGGCTTTGAGATCATCGACCTCACCGGCGCCTTCGACGGCATCGATGTCGATACGCTCGTCCTGGAGGAGTGGGATCGCCATCCGAATGCCCGGGCGCACGAGATTATCGCGGGTCGCATATACGAGGCCATGCAGGCACGGCCGGAGTCTTTCAGCCTGCCGGCACTATGACCAGCGGCAGTCCGCTGCCAGGCGCACCCGCACGAGGACGCAAACACGAGGACGCAAAATGGAAAACGACCCGATCAAGTCCACCGTCAAGGCCTTCATCCTGGAGGAGTTCCTGCCGGGCGAGCGTCCGGAGGCGCTCACTGACGATACCCCGCTGGTGACGGAAGGCGTGCTCGATTCTCTGGCAACGCTGCGCCTGGTGAGCTTCCTGGAAAAGGAGTATGACATCGCGCTCGCGCCTCACGAGGTCGATGCGGACTACCTCAATTCTTTGCCGAGCATCGCGGCGTTGGTGCGGTCAAAGCTCGCCTGATAGCTAGAACCTGATAGCTAGAAGATGTCCTTGTTGGCGCGGACCTCTTCCTTCACGAAGGCGATGGTCTCGCGGATGCGACGCAGGGCGGCGATGTCCTCGTGGGCGACGATCCAGAAGGTGCGGGTGAGCGAGAAGGCCTTGCGCAGCACCGGCTGCAGGCCGCTGTGCTCGCCGGCCAGGAAGTCCGGCAGGATGCAGATGCCGGCACCGGCCAGCGTGGCGTTGAGCTGTGCTCCCAGGTTGCTGCTGGAGATCTGCGGCACCACCTTGCGGCCGAGGATCGGCATATAGTCCAGCTTGGGGTCGAAGATGAGGTCGGGAATGTACCCGATCATCACGTGGTGCCCGAGATCGTCGAGATCGCGGAGCGGCGGGTGCTCCTTCAAATAGTCCGACGTTGCGTAGAGCCCGAGACGATAGTCGGTCAGCTTGGCGGCCAGCAGCCGCCCGGACTTCGGCCGGGTGACCGCGACGGTGAGGTCGGCTTCGCGCTTGGCCAGGCTGAACACCCGCGGCATGGCGACGAGCTGCAGTTCCAGCTTGGGGTGGCGGTGCGCCAGCTTGTGGATGCGCGGGGCCAGGAAAAAGCTGCCGAAGCCGTCGGGCGCCCCGAGCCGCACCACGCCCTCCAGCGACTCGTCGCGTCCCTGCAATTGGGCCTGCGCCTGCAGGGTGGTTGTCTCCATGGCCTCGGCTGAGGGTAGCAGGCGCTGGCCCACCTCGGTCAGGCTGTAGCCCTTGGGATTGCGGTCGAACAGGCGCGCATCGAGCGCCGTCTCCAGGGCGCGGATGCGCCGGGCCACCGTCGCGTTGTCGACCTTCAGGCCCTTGGCCGCGGTGGTGAGCTGGCCGGTGCGCGCAACCGCCAGAAAGAACTTCAAATCGTCCCAGCGCATGGCCCGGGTATTCTGTTATGCTTGCGTTCTTGCAACTATGCTCGCCGTGTCCTTGCATAAATGCAAAATGAAAATGACAAAATGGCGGTTTAGGCGCACAAAAGAATATACTACGCACAGAGTGGAAAACCGTGGCGGGGTGGCGACGCCCGCGCAAGCGGCTCTTTGAAGGAGGCGATAAGGTGACGGAACTCACGCATTTCATCGGCGGGAAGCATGTCAAGGGCACGAGTGGGCGCAGCGCCGAGGTCTTCAACCCGGCGACCGGCGAGGCCGAGAAGCGCGTGCCGCTGGCCAGCGCTGCCGAGCTGGACGCCGCCGTCGCCAACGCCCGGGAGGCACAGCCGGCCTGGGCCGCAGTAAATCCCCAGCGCCGCGCCCGCGTGCTCATGAAGTTCGTCGAGCTGCTGCACCGCGACATGGACAAGCTGGCCGAGGCGCTGTCGCGCGAGCACGGAAAGACCCTGCCGGACGCCAAGGGCGACGTCATCCGCGGCCTCGAGGTGGCGGAGTTCTGCTTCGCCGCGCCGCAGATGATGAAGGGCGAATATACCGGCAACGCCGGGCCGGGCATCGACATCTACTCCGTGCGCCAGCCGCTCGGCGTGGTCGCCGGCATCACGCCGTTCAACTTCCCGGCCATGATCCCGATGTGGAAGTTCTGCCCGGCCATCGCCGCCGGCAATGCCTTCATCCTGAAGCCTTCGGAGCGCGACCCTTCGGTGCCGCTCATGCTGGCCGAGCTGTTCGTGGAAGCGGGCTTGCCGGCGGGCATCCTCAATGTGGTGAACGGGGACAAGGAAACCGTCGACGCCATTCTCGACCATCCGGACATCCAGGCCGTCGGCTTCGTCGGCTCGACGCCGATCGCCGAGTACGTCTACAAGCGCGGCTGCGCCGCGGGTAAGCGCGTGCAGTGCTTCGGCGGCGCCAAGAACCACATGATCATCATGCCGGACGCCGACATGGACCAGGCGGTCAATGCCCTCATCGGCGCCGGCTATGGCGCGGCCGGCGAGCGCTGCATGGCGATCTCGGTCGCCGTGCCGGTCGGCGAGAAGACGGCCGACATCCTGCTCGAGCGCCTGGTGCCGCGGGTCGAAGGCCTGAAGATCGGCCCCTACACCGCGGGCGACGACGTCGACATGGGCCCGCTGGTGACCGCGGCCGCGCGCGACCGCGTGAAGCGCCTGGTCGACAGCGGTGTCGAGCAGGGCGCGGAGCTGGCGGTAGACGGCCGCAGCTTCACCATGCAGGGCTATGAGAACGGCTTCTTCGTCGGCGGCTGCCTGTTCGACCGTGTGACCACCGACATGAATATCTACAAGGAAGAGGTCTTCGGACCGGTGCTCTCGGTGGTGCGCGCCAAGGATTACGGCGAGGCGCTGCAGCTTCCGATGACGAATCCCTACGGCAACGGCACCGCCATCTTCACCCGCGACGGCGACACTGCCCGCGACTTCTGCGATCGCATCAACATCGGCATGGTCGGCGTGAACGTGCCGATCCCGGTGCCACTCGCCTATTACACCTTTGGCGGGTGGAAGGCCTCGGGCTTCGGAGACCTGAATCAGCACGGCCCAGACGGCTTCCGCTTCTACACGCGGACCAAGACGGTCACTTCGCGCTGGCCTTCGGGCGTGAAGGAAGATGCCGAGTTCTCGATCCCGACCATGAAGTAGGGGAAGGGAGCGGCGCGAGGGGGTGCCGCGCCCCGGTATTGATTTTTCTGTCTGAGACCGCGTAGCTTTTTCGAGCGCTTTCCGGGCGGCAACGACCGCAGAAGCATAAACGAAAATCCGGAAGGCAAACTGGGAGGCCCAGCTTCGTGATGGTCGAGCCATCAGGGCTGTGCGAGGGGACTGCGCCTTTGGGAGGCGCTGAGGCGAGCCTTGCGCAGAGCGAGCACCGCCCGTCTGCCCGACGGAGCGGCTGGCCATGAGCGATTTCAAGCTGCCGCCGGCGGCCTGCGACACCTTTCCGAAGCTGCTGGAGCACCACCGCCAGGCGCGTCCGGATCGCCCGGCCATCCGCGAGAAGGACTTCGGCGTCTGGCAGACCTATAGCTGGAGCCAGGTGGCCGCAGAGGTGCGCGACCTCGCCGCCGGACTCCTGTCCCTCGGTGTCCGGCGCGGCGACAAGGTGGCTATCGTCGGCGACAACCGCCCGCGCCTTTACTGGACCATCACCGCCGTGCAGGCGCTGGGCGGCATCCCGGTCCCGCTTTACCAGGACGCCGTCGCCGACGAGATCGCCTATGTGCTGGAGCACGCCGAGGCACGCTTCGCCGTGGTGGAAGACCAGGAGCAGGTCGACAAGCTTCTCGAGGTCAAGGAGCGCTGCCCGCGCCTGGAGCGCATCGTCTACGACGAAGCGCGCGGCCTGCGCCATTATGCGCAGCCCTTCCTGCATCGCTTCGACGCGGTACAGGCCGAGGGGCGCGATCATAACCGCGCGCATCCGGACTTCTACGACAGCGAGATCGCCAAGTTGCAGGGAGGCGATCCGGCGGTGATCCTCTACACCTCCGGCACTACCGGCAAGCCCAAAGGGGTCATCCTCAGCTTCGACAACGTGATCAAGACGGCTGCCAACGGCGTGAAGCTGGAGAAGCTCACCGACCGCGAGGAATCGATGGCCTACCTGCCGATGGCCTGGGTCGGCGACCATATCTTCTCCTACGGCCAGAGCTACGTCGCCGGCTTCTGCGTCGCCTGCCCGGAATCCAGCGCCACAGTGATGCAGGACCTACGTGAGCTCGGTCCGACCTATTTCTTTGCGCCGCCGCGCATCTTCGAAAACATCCTCACCACGGTGATGATCCGCATGGAGGATGCCGGCTGGCTGAAGCGCAAGCTGTTTCACTTCTTCATGGACGTGGCGCGGCGTTGCGGCCCGCGCATTCTCGACCGCCGGCCGGTCTCCCTTGGCGACCGGCTGCTCTACGCGCTCGGGCGGGTGCTGGTGTACGGGCCGCTCAAGAACACCCTCGGCTTCACGCGCATCCGCCTCGCCTACACCGCCGGCGAGGCGATCGGCCCCGACATCTTCGACTTCTACCGCTCGCTCGGCGTGAACCTGAAGCAGCTCTATGGCTCGACCGAGGCCAGCGTTTTCATCACCATCCAGCCGGACGGCGAGATCGCGGCCGATACCGTCGGCAAGCCGGCCATCGACGTCGAAATTCGGATCGCCGACAGTGGCGAGGTGCTGTTCCGCAGCCCCGGCGTCTTCCTGGAGTACTTCAAGAACCCGGAGGCCACCGCGGAGACCAAGACGGCGGACGGCTGGGTGCACACCGGCGACGCCGGCTTCTTCGACGACAGGGGCCATCTGAAGATCATCGACCGGGCGCGCGACGTCGGCCGCCTCAATGACGGCGGGCTCTTCGCCCCGAAATACGTCGAGAACAAGCTGAAGTTCTTCCCTGACATCAAGGAGGCCGTCGCCTTCGGCCATGAGCGCGATTTCTGCGCCGTCCTCATCAATATCGACCTGGCCGCGGTGGGTAGCTGGGCCGAGCGCAACAACGTGTCCTATGGCAGCTATCAGGAACTCGCTTCCAATCCCAGGGTCATCGAGATCATCAAGGGCCAGATCGCGCGGGTGAACCGCGACCTCGCCGGCGACCCGCAGCTCGCGAGCTGCCAGGTGCGCCGCTTCCTCGTGTTGCACAAGGAGCTCGACGCCGATGACGGTGAGCTGACCCGCACCCGCAAGGTGCGCCGCGGGTTCATCGCCGAGCGCTACCTGCCGCTGATCGACGCGCTCTATTCCGGCGCCGCCTCGGCCTACATCGAAACCGAGGTCACCTTCGAGGACGGCCGCAAGGGCGTCCTCAAGGCCGACATCGAGATCGTCGACATCGACGTGGCGCCCATCGCGCCGGCGCTGAGGAAGGCGAGCTGAATGGCGATGCTGCTTCGCCTGTACACGCACAACTGGCGTCCCGGGGCCTGTCCCCGGGACCCAATGGCGTCAGCGCGCGGCAAGGCCCTATGGCCTTTGCATCCTCGGCGGCCACTGCTGGAGCGACTAGGCCAATGGGTCCCGACATCGGGTGCCGGGACGACAGCGTGGGATGTGGCAAGAGGCGAGCCTCTCCATCCCACGATGTGCGAATGTCGTTGGGGCAAGCCCGAGGGTGACAGCCGGAACAGGGCGTCAGCACCATGACCTACGGCGCGAAGCATATCGGCGAGCCGATCCTCAAGGTCGACAACATCACGCTCGCGTTCGGCGGCGTGAAGGCGCTCAGCGACATCTCCTTTGCGATCCGCGAGCACGAGATTCTGGCGATCATCGGGCCGAACGGCGCCGGCAAGACCTCGATGCTGAACGTCATCAACGGCTTCTATCATCCGCAGCAGGGCCGCATCGAGTTTCGCGGCGTCGAGCGCCGGACCATGCGCCCCCACGTCGCGGCGCGCCAGGGCATCGCGCGCACTTTCCAGAACGTGGCGCTGTTCAAAGGCATGTCCACCCTCGACAACATCATGACCGGCCGCGTGCTGAAGATGAAGAGCAACCTGTTCCAGCAGGCGATCTACTGGGGCGCCAACCGGCGCGAGGAGATCGCCCATCGCCAGACGGTCGAGAAGATCATCGACTTCCTGGAGATCCAGGCGATCCGCAGGACGCCCGTCGGCCGATTGCCATACGGCCTGCAGAAGCGTGTCGAGCTCGCCCGCGCCCTTGCCATGGAACCCGACCTGCTGCTGCTCGACGAGCCCATGGCCGGAATGAATGTCGAGGAGAAGGAGGACATGTGCCGCTTCATCCTCGACGTGAACGACGAGTTCGGCACCACCATCGCCCTGATCGAGCACGATATGGGCGTGGTCATGGACATTTCCGACCGCGTCGTCGTGCTCGACTACGGCCGCAAGCTGGCCGACGGCCCGCCTGACGAGGTGCGCGCCAACCAGCAGGTGATCGAAGCCTATCTCGGCGTCAGCCACTAGCAGGGGAAGCGATTGCAAGCCATGAATCCCATCGCTCTGCGCTTCGGCTTCTGGGTGTTGGCGCCGCCGCTGCTGATCGCTGCGATCGGCTTCGGCCTGCAGGGACTGGCCGCCGCCAATTCCGCCCTGTTCTTCACCTGGGGCTTCTTTCTGGAGGTGCTGCTCGCCGGGCTGCTGCAGGGTGTGCTCTATGCCCTGGTCGCGCTTGGCTTCGTGCTGATCTTCAAGGCCTCCGGCATTTTCAATTTCGCCCAAGGCTCCATGGTCCTCTTCGCCGCGCTCACCTTGGTCGGCTTCATCGGGATGGGCCTGCACTGGACGCTCGCCTTCATCGTCACCGCCGGCGTCATGGTGCTGCTTGCCATGGTGGTGGAGAAGGTGGTGCTCCGCCCGCTGGTCAACCAGCCGCATATCATTCTCTTCATGGCCACTATCGGAATCTTCTACTTCCTAGACGGCTTCGGTCAGATGCTTTGGGGCTCCGATGTGAAAATGCTCGATATCGGCATCACCAAGGAGACGACATTCATCCTGGAAGGCGTCTTCGAGGGGGGCATACTGGTCAACGGCTTCGACCTTGTGGCCGCGCTGGTGGGCGCGGTGCTGGTCGCGGTGCTGGCGGTATTCTTTCAGTACACCCGCGTCGGGCGCGCGCTGCGCGCCGTGGCCGACGACCACCAGGCGGCGCTGTCCGTCGGGATCCCGCTGAAGACCATCTGGGTCATCGTGTGGTCGGTGGCCGGCATCGTGGCCCTGGTCGCCGGCATCATGTGGGGCTCCAAGGCAGGAGTGCAGTTCTCTCTTGCGCTGATCGCGCTGAAAGCGCTGCCGGTGCTCATCCTCGGCGGCTTTACCTCGATACCCGGCGCCATCGTCGGCGGCCTCATCATCGGCGCGGGCGAGCAGGTGGCGGAGGTCTTCCTCGGGCCGCTGGTCGGCGGCGCGATCCAGGAGTGGTTCGCCTACATGCTGGCGCTCATCTTCCTGCTGTTCCGCCCGCAGGGGCTGTTCGGCGAGCGCATCATCGAGCGGATCTAGGAAGGGATCAGAGCGGATGCTTTATCGCGAGGCCGGACAGTTCAAGACCAGCTACGGTGCCGACCAGGCGATCTTCCCGATCCGCCAGGACCGTATCGCGCTCGTGCTCTTTGCCGGCATTGCCGTGCTGGCGGTGCCGGTGCTGGCGAGCAACTACTTTCTCGAGACCATCTTCGTGCCCTTCCTGGTGTTCGCGCTGGCAGCGCTCGGCCTCAACATCCTGACCGGCTACTGCGGCCAGCTATCGCTCGGCACCGGCGGCTTCATGGCTTGCGGCGCCTTCTTCTCCTATAAGCTGGCCGTCGGCATTCCGGAGCTGCACATCGTTCTCGTGTTTCTCCTGGCCGGTCTCGGGACTGCCGCCGTCGGCGTGCTGTTCGGCCTGCCCAGCCTGCGCATCAAGGGCTTCTACCTGGCGGTCGCCACCCTGGCGGCGCAGTTCTTCCTGGTCTGGGTGTTCAACAAGTTCCCCTGGTGGACCAACTACAGCCCCTCCGGCGTTATCTCGGCCCCACCGCGCGATGTGCTGCCAGGCCTTGCGGTCACCGGCGCCGGCGGCGCTCCGGCGGTGAAATATCTCTTCCTGCTGGTTTTCGTGGCGGTCCTGGCGCTGGTCGCCAAGAACCTTGTGCGCAGTCGCATCGGGCGCACCTGGATGGCGACTCGCGACATGGACATCGCTGCCGAGATCATTGGCATCCGCCCCCTCTGGGCGAAGCTCTCGGCCTTTGCCGTCAGCTCCTTCTACATCGGCATTGCCGGCGCCCTCTGGGCCTTCGTCTATACGGGCTCGGTGGAGGCGCTGGCCTTCCAGATCGACCGCTCGTTCCAGGTTCTGTTCATGGTCATCATCGGCGGTCTCGGCTCGATCCTCGGCTCCTTCCTCGGCGCCGCCTTCATCGTGCTGCTGCCGATCCTGCTGAGCAACGTGCCATCCCTGCTCGGGCTGCAGATCTCCGTCGAGATCATCTCGCACCTGGAATTCATGGTGTTCGGCGCCCTGATCGTCTTCTTCCTTGTCGTCGAGCCGCACGGCCTGGCGCGGCTCTGGCAGATCGCCAAGGAGAAGCTCAGGCTGTGGCCGTTCCCCTACTGAAGGGAGCGCCCGCTGGTCCCCGAATGGGCTCGGTGCTAGCCTGACGGGAAATAACCAAGGCCCCGCAACAGCGGGCCGCATAAAAGGGAGGTAGCGAGGATGATGTTCAAGAGAAATGGCCTGGCAGCCGCGGCCACCGCGGTGCTGTTGGCGACGTCGCTTGCTGCGGTCGACGCCCGGGCACAGGAAGCGCAATACTTCCCCGGCTTGCAGTATCGCTCCGGCCCCTTCGCGCCTAGCGGCATTCCCTTTGCAAATGGTTTTCGCGACTACCTCGCGATGCTCAATGAGCGCGACGGCGGCGTTAACGGCATACGCATCCACTACGAGGAATGCGATACCGCCTACAACAACGACCGGGGCGTAGAATGCTACGAGCGCCTCAAGGGCGCCGGCCCGTCCGAGCCGGCGGTGTGGAATCCGCTGTCCACCGGTATCACCTACGCCCTGATTGAACGCGCAACCGCCGATAAAGCGCCGATCATCTCCATGGGCTACGGTCGCGCGGATGCCTCGGACGGTCGTGTCTTCCCATACGTCTTCACGCTGCCGGCCACCTACTGGGCCGGGGCCGACGCCATGATTCAGTACGTAAAGGATCAGGAAGGCGGAGACCTCAGCGGCAAGAAGATTGCGCTGGTCTACTTCGACGGCGCCTACGGCAAGGAGCCGATCCCGACACTGGAGCGGCTGTCCAAGGAGGAAGGCTTTACCTTCCGTGGATTTCCGGTCGCTAGCCCCGGCCTTGAGCAGAAGGCGACCTGGCTGCAGATCGGTCGCCAGTTTCGACCTGACTGGACGCTGATGTGGGGCTGGGGTGTGATGAACTCCACGGCGATCAAGGAGGCCGCCGCCGTTGGCTACCCGATGGAAAAATTCATTGGTATCTGGTGGTCCGGCTCGGAGAACGACGTGATGCCGGCTGGCGACGCCGCCACGGGCTACAAGTCGCTGGGATTCCACGCCCCCGGCACCGACTTTCCGGCGATTCAGGATATCGTCGCGCAGGTGTATGACGGCGATGAGGCGCGGGCGAAGGAGAACAACCTCGGCCACGTTCTTTACAATCGCGGCGTCATGAATGCCGTGCTTTCTGTCGAAGCCATGCGCACGGCGCAGGAAGAATACGGCGCGCGCGTCCTGACCGGTGAAGAAATGCGTTGGGGCATCGAGAACCTCGAGATCACGGCCGAAAGGTGGAAGGAGATGGGGCTGGAGGGATTCGCCAATCCGATCAAGCTTTCTTGTGAAGATCATGAAGGCGGTGGGTCGGCCTTCATCCAGCAGTGGGACGGAGATTCTTGGGAGATCGCCTCCGACTGGATTTTGCCGAACCGCACCGAACTGCGGCCGGCCTACGAGGCCTCTGCAGCGCAGTATGCCAAGGAGAAGGGCATCACGCCCCGGGAATGCAACTGAGCCGCCGCGGCTGAGCGACGGCAACGGTCGGGCAGGGGAGCGGAGGGCGGTTCCTAACGGGCCGCCCTCCGCAATACCTGCCGCTCTCGCTTGACGAGGTCTTCGAGGATGCCATCGGAAGCTACTCCATGAGCCAGGCCGCAGCCGCGGCGAGCCGGACTCCGGTCGCCACCACCGGACCCATCCTCTCGGTGAACAACATCGAGGTGATCTACGACCACGTCATCCTGGTGCTGAAAGGGGTTTCGCTGGAGGTCCCGCGCGGCGGTATCGTCGCCCTGCTGGGCGCCAACGGTGCGGGCAAGACCACCACCCTGAAGGCGATCTCCAACCTGCTGCGCGCGGAGCGTGGCGAGGTCACCAAGGGCTCGATCGAGCTGGAGGGCGCCCGCGTCGATGCGCTGACCCCCAACGACCTGGTAAAGGCCGGCGTGGTGCAGGTGATGGAGGGGCGCCACTGCTTCGAGCACCTGACCATCGAAGAGAACCTCTTGACCGGGGCCTACACGCGCAGGGACGGACGCGCCGCCATCCAGGCGGATCTCGAGCTGGTCTACGACTACTTCCCGCGCCTCAAGGAGCGCCGCGGCAGCACGGCCGGCTACACCTCCGGCGGCGAGCAGCAGATGTGCGCCATCGGCCGCGCTCTCATGAGCCGGCCCAAGATGATCCTGCTCGACGAGCCCTCCATGGGCCTCGCCCCGCAACTGGTCGAAAGCATCTTCGAGACGGTGAAGCGGTTGAACGAGGAGGAGGGGGTTTCCTTCCTGCTGGCGGAGCAGAACACCAACGTGGCGCTGCGCTATGCGCGCTACGGCTATATCCTGGAGAGCGGCCGGGTGGTGTTGGACGGCGATGCCGAGAAGCTCCGCGCGAACGAGGACGTGAAGGAATTCTACCTCGGCCTCTCCGCCGGTGGGCGCAAGTCGTACCGCCAGGTCAAGCACTACAAGCGCCGCAAGCGCTGGCTGTGAGGGGTGGGGTCGTGGAGTACTACGATGATCTGGAGACCCGCGACCCCGAGGCGCGCGAGGCGGCGCTGCTGGCGGCGTTGCCGGTGCAGGTCGCCCATGCGAAGGCCAAAGCGCCCGCCTATGCTGAAATTCTGGCCGGCGTCGATCCCGCTGCGGTGACCGATCGCGGCGCCCTGGCGCAGCTTCCGGTCATCCGCAAGGCGGATCTCATGGAGCGGCAGTCGCCGGCGGCGCCCTTCGGCGGGCTGGCGACGCTGCCGGTGACGGCGGCTGCGCGCCTCTTCGCCTCGCCGGGGCCGATCTACGAGTTCGAGACCGCCCGGCCCGGTTTCTGGCGCCTGGAGCGGGCGTTGTTCGCCGCCGGCTTTCGCGCCGGCGACATCGTGCACAACTGCTTTGCCTACCACCTGACGCCCGGCGGCTGGATGCTGGACGGTGCCGCGCGTGGCCTCGGCTGCACCGTCATCGCGGGCGGCACGGGCAACAGCGAGCAGCAGGTCCAGGCCATCGCCCACTTTCGCCCGACCGCCTATACCGGCACGCCCGATTTCCTGAAGGTGCTGCTCGACAAGGCGGTAGAGCTCGGCCTCGACTGCAGTTCCATCACCCGCGGGCTGGTTTCCGGCGGCGCCCTCTTCCCGGCGCTGCGCCAGGGCTACGCCGAGCGGGGCGTTGCCATGCTGCAGTGCTACGCCACCGCGGACCTCGGCCTCATCGCCTACGAGTCGGAGGCGCGTGAGGGCCTGATCCTCGGTGAGGAGATCATCGTGGAGATCCTGCGCCCGGGCACCGGCGAGCCGCTGCCGGACGGCGAGGTGGGCGAAGTCGTGGTCACCACGCTCAACGCGGACTACCCGCTCCTGCGCTTCGCCACTGGCGACCTCTCGGCGACTATGCCGGGAACCAGCCCCTGCGGGCGCACGGCGCCGCGCATCCGCGGCTGGATGGGCCGCGCGGACCAGACGACGAAGGTGAAGGGCATGTTCGTGCATCCGGCTCAGGTGGCGGCGGTGCTGAAGCGGCACGGCGAGATCCGGCGCGCCCGGCTGGTGGTCACCCGCCAGGGCGACAGCGACATCATGACGCTGCAGTGCGAAGTGGCTGACAGCGGCGCCGGCCTGTCAGCCGCCATCGCCGACAGCCTGCAGTCCGCGTGCAAATTGAAAGGCGCCGTCGAATTGCTCGCGCTTGGCACTTTGCCCAACGACGGCAAGGTGATCGACGACCAGCGCGGCTACGACTGAGGCGGCCGGCGGCGCAAGACGGCAGAAATCACATTCTCGCCGCATTTGAAGCAAGTTCCCGTCACCTTCGATCCATAGCTTCCTAGCCACGGAGACTTCCCCTCTCTGTGGAGGAGACCCAGCCCTCCTCGAACGATGCCCCAAATCGGCTGGCACTAAAGGGGGCGGCCCCCTGCCCCGACCAAGCGTGGCCGCCCCCGTCTTTATCCGAAAGCTCCAACTACGGGCGGTCGCGTTACCCCAAGCCAACAACGGGGCCGCCTCCCTTTCTCTCCCATTCTTTCCGAAGCTGTCCCGCGAGGTCCACCGTCCGATTGAGGGCGGCGCTGGCGCGGTCTCCTCCTATGCCCCGTTGACGTTGTCGTTTCGCTGTGCCGAGATTCTCGGCGCAACATCCTGCAAGGGGATCGGGGATGGCGATGGTTGCGGCGGCTTGCGCGCTGGGTCTGCTGACCGGCCTGCTCGTGGGTTTCTCGACGTCGGGCGTGACCGCGTCGGTGGTATCGGCGCTCCTTGCCATGGCGGCCGGGGTCGCCGCCCTGACCGGCGTCAAGAATCCTTTCCTGCCGACCGGCGACAGCGGGGCACCGCGCAGCAACGGGCACAACTGGGCCCTCTGCGCCTTTGCGCTGCTGACGGTCCTGGGCCTGGGCAGCGGCCTCTGGGCGCGCACCCATGACGCGCTCTCGCCCACGCCGCAGGAAATCGCCGCACGCTGGCAGGCGATCGGCCTGTCGCAGGAAACGGCGGGCCGGCTCGCCGTCCTGCAGGTGACGGGTGTCACCCTCACCCCGGAGGGCGGCCTGGAAGACGGGGCCGCCTCATCGCCCACGATCCTGTCGAGCGTTCTCTTCTCCGATGCCCAGGAGGGCAGTTGTCAGCGCACTGATCCCTCGCGCGCCCCAGATGCCGACGAGGCGCGGAACGCTTGGCTCCTCGCGCCGGCCCCTTGGCCGGCTCTGGCAAAAAATCTCGCAGCCGCGCCGCAGCCGACGTTGCAGGCCGTGTGGTCGGGCCTCTGCGGGCCGTCGCGATGAGCCGGACGGCAGCACCGGCAGTAGCCGCGGTCTTGCTGCTGGTCTGTGCCGGGTCCGCTGCCGGGTCCGCTGCCTGGGCCAAGCCTTCTGCCGACACTGTGCGCCGTGCGGCGGCATCGGTCGTCCGGGTGGTCGCCGAAGGCTGTCCCGGCGGCCAGGGGTCGCGCGTCGGCACCGGTTTCGTCTGGTCGGCCCCGCAGCAGGTGGTGACCGCCCTGCATGTGGTGGCGGACTGCAGCCGCGTTGCCGTCGAGTACGTGGAGCTGGGTGTGCAGCGCCGCGCCGAGACACAGCGGGCCCTGCGGCGCGCCGACCTCGCCCTCCTGGCGGTCGAGGATCCGCCCGCGGTGCCCGTCCTGTCCCAAACGGCCACGGCCGCCGAGCAGGAGGAACTGGTCGCCATCGGCATGCCGCTGAACGTGCGTAACTGGCAGGAGACCTACGGCGAGCGCTCGCTTAACGTGAACAGGCTGCACGACATCCTGAACGAGGGGGCCCGCCGCCAGATCGAAAATCTCGGCGTGCCGGCAATCGATCTCGAGATCTTCCGGCTGACCGCAGTGGTCAAGCCGGGCTCCTCCGGCGCGCCCGTGGTCAATGCCGGCGGCGCCGTGGTGGGGGTGGTGGACGGCGGCCTGGACGGCGGCAATGCGTCGCTCAACTGGGCTGTGCCTTCCGCCTTCCTGCACGAGCTGCTGGCAAGCGGCGAGACGGCGGACGGTGTGGGCCTCGGCCCGGCGGCGGAAACGGTGTTCGCGTTCTCCGTTCCGCACACGGCCGAGGAGGCCGAGGAGGTGAACCGGGATCTGGCCTGCGGCGGGCGCAGTTACTTCCATCTGGCGACGCGCGACTTGAACGAGATCGTCGATTCGCTGTCGCAGCCCGGCACGCTCGACGATCCGGCCGGTTTTCTTTACGTGGTAAACGGTCTGGCCCAGTATGTACCGCTCGAGGAACTGGCGGCGATCCGCTTCGACCTCTGGGTCGACAGCGAGACGGGAGCGACCATCGCGGTCCCCGCCACCATGCCCATCAAGAGCGAAGCCGGTTTCTGCCTGGCCGAATCGGCATTGGGCGATGTCGGCCTCATCTTCCACGGCCAGGTTTTCAACCCGAATCTGACGAACCTGCAGTCGGTGTCGGTGCAGTTCGACACCGCCGTCAGCCAGGTCCTCGGACTCGCCTACTGCGAGCCGGATCCGCTTCTCGTGGAGCACGTTCCGCACTCCCGATTCGACGGTCTGGTGGCGCGACGCTCCGGTGCCTACTGCGTCAGCGGTTCCACCGGTGGGCAGATCTATGGGATCGTCGGCTATCTCGGACGCCAGAATTCCTTCGCCGGCATCGTCGCGATCAATGCAGAACAGCTCGCGACGGCGGACCCCCGGCTGGTTCTGGAATGGGCGGCGGCCGCCCTCGCGGTCCTGGTTTCGACGTATCAGATCTAAGTGCCGGCCAGATCTGAATGCCGGCGTCGTGCGGCCCTGCTTTAAGAGGCGCCCCGCTTTAAGAGGCGAAAGCCTGGGGCACGGTCCTTGCCGGCGCGAGGACGCGATGGGCCGGCAGGCGTAGGGTTACCGTGGTTCCCCTGCCGACCGCGCTTTGCAGGTCCAGAGTTCCGCCGTGCAGCTCAGTCAGCGCCCGGGCCAGCGGCAGGCCGAGTCCGGTGCCGATGGACTGGTGCTTGGTGCCGTTGTCGACCTGTCCGAACACCGACAGCGCCAGTGGAATGTCCTCGCGGGCGATGCCGATGCCGGTGTCGATGGCCTGGAACATGAAGCCGCTCTCGGGCGCCGCGCGGCAGCGCAGCGTCACCGTGCCGCCCTCGGGGGTGAACTTGATGCCGTTGGACAGCAGGTTGACCAGGATCTGCGTGAGGCGGCGCTTGTCGGCGCGGATGCCCGGCAGGTCGGGCGGGCAGTCGAGCACCAGCCGGACGCCGGCCTCGCGCGCGCGCCCCTCCAGCAGGATCCGCACGCCCGAGATCACCGCGGTGGAGTCGACCTCCTGTTCGTGGAGCGTTTCCTTGCCGGCCTCGACTTTGGAAAGGTCGAGGATATCGTTGATGATGCCAAGCAGGTGCTGACCGGATTCGCGGATGTCGGCGGCATAGGCGCTATACTTGGCATTGCCGACCGGGCCCATGGCCTGCTGCTCGATCATTTCCGCAAAGCCGATGATGGTGCTCAGCGGTGTGCGCAGCTCGTGGCTCATCATGGCGAGGAATGCCGACTTCGCCCGATTTGCGCGATCGGCTTCGTTGGCCTTGTGGCGGGCGGCCTTGAGGCGCACGAGCGCCTCCTTGAGCTGGATCTGCAGCGCCTGGGCTGCCTCATGGGTGTCGTGCGCGCCGCGCTCTCCGGCGAAGCGGGCGCTTTGATGCAGCGTATGACGGAGGTAGACGGCAATCAGGATGGCGATCAAAAGGCAGAGAGCGCTGCCGGCCAGCAGAACCCAGAGAGGCACTGCCACCACCGTGTCAAGCATCAGCGGGCCTCTTCCTCGAAGCGCGCGTTCAGCAGGCTGAGATGTGGCAGTCCGACCTTGGGCGCGTCGCCGCGCCCGCGCAACCATCCCTGCTGGAACTGGCCCTGGGTGACCATGCGCTCGTAGTTGTCGAGCAGCGCGTCGATCTCCTTGCGGTCGACGATGGCGGTCTTGTAGACGAGGTTGCGCAGGAAGCGGTTGAAACGCCCTTCGCCGCTGCCGTCCGGCTCGACGCAGGTGGTCACCAGGCCGGCGATGTAGCCGAAGCGGTAGAGCAGCGTATCCTCGTCGCAGAGGGTCAGGGAATTGTTGACATAGTCCGCAAGCTGATTGACCGTTGCCTGGTCGTCGCAGACTTCGTTTACCGCCGCGGCACCGCTGCCGCCGTCTCCTGAAATGGCCTCCAACTCGCGAATAGCCTTGGCGCGGCGCTCCGCGCTGTCTTCGGAGGACCCTTTGCGCGCCCAGAACTGCACGCGCTCCACCACCTCGCTGAGCGGCGCCGACTTCACCAGGTAGTCGTCGCCGCCAGCGCGCAGGCACTCCAGCAGGGTTTCCGGGTTGTCGAGCGCGGAGAGGAACAGGATCGGGCAGGGGCGCAGGCCCTGCATCTTGCGCACGCGCGCGCAGGTCTCGATGCCGTTCAAGCGTGGCATCATGACGTCGAGGATGATGAGCTGCGGATTGACGATCTTGTGCAGCAAGCCGATGGCCTTCTCGCCGTCGCTCGCCCCCATGACCGCGAAGCCGGCCGCTTCCAGCATGTCCGAGTACATGCGCCGGAGCTTGTCGTTATCTTCGGCGAGGATGATGGGCCTGACGGACATCTGCGGGTGGCCTCGTGTGTGACGGCGGCTGAACTGGGCTTGCCTGACAGTGCCGCAACAGGGTTAATTTTTGGTTTCAACCAGTGGAAGAACATTTTCTGCAGGTGCTTGCGGCCAGGGTGTAGTGCCGATTGTCGCTGCTGGTGCGCTGTCCGGCCGGTCTGCTATACCGCCAGCCATTGCATTTTCAGCCTGTGCATTTTCAGCCTGCGGCGACGGCCGCCCCTTTCCGGACGAGGCGTTCCGCTTCATGGCAGACTTCGAAGGACGCTCCCTGCAATGCCGCCGCGGCGGGCGCGACGTCTTCGCCGGGCTCGATTTCGTCCTGCCGCCAAGCGGGGCGCTGGTGCTGACGGGCCCCAACGGCTCCGGCAAGTCGAGTCTGCTGCGCCTCATGGCCGGCCTGCTGCGGCCGGCAGCCGGGCAAATTCTATGGGATGGGCGGCCGATCGCCGAGGCGCCGGAGGCGCACGCCGTCCGGCTGCACTACCTCGGCCACCTCGACGCCGTGAAGCCGGTCCTCGGCGTCGCGGAGAACCTGCGCTTCTGGGCGAATCTGCGCGGCGGTGCCGGGGCTTCGGAGGCTGGACTCTGCCGGGCGCTCGGGGCTTTCGCCCTCACCGAGCTGGCGGCGGTGCCGGGGCGACTGTTGTCGGCCGGCCAGCGCCGTCGCCTGGCGCTCGCCCGCCTCGCCGCCGCGCCGGCCGAACTCTGGCTGCTCGACGAGCCCTCGGTCGGCCTCGACCATGCCTCGGTGCAACTCCTTGCCGCCGCTATCGCCGCGCATCGCGCCGGCGGTGGACGGGTGGTGGTGGCGACCCATACCGCCCTCGATCTCGACGACCCCCAGCGCCTGTCGCTGGACGCCCTGGCGCCGCCGCCCCTGCCGGAGATGGTTTGGTGACCGGAGACGGTGCGGTGAGAGGCTTCCTCCTGGTCATCGGGCGTGACCTCCGCCTGGCGTTGCGCCAGCGCGCCGACGCCTGGCTTGCGGTGCTGTTCTTCGTGCTGACGGCAGCGCTCTTTCCCTTCGGCATCGGGCCCGAGCCGAACCTCCTTGCGCGCGTCGCCCCCGGCATCATCTGGGTGGTGGCGCTGCTCGCCGTGCTGCTGTCGCTGGAGCGCCTCTTCCTCGCCGATTTCGAGGACGGCAGCCTCGAGCAGATCTTGCTGTCCCCGCTGCCGCTGGAGCTGGCGGTGCTGGCCAAGGTGCTGGCGCATTGGCTGACCACCGGCCTGCCGCTGATCGCGGCGGCGCCGCTGCTGGCGGTGCTCTTCCATATGGACGCTGCCGGCCTCGGCGTGCTGCTGCTGGCCATGCTGCTGGGCACCCCGACCCTCAGCCTGGTGGGCGCCGTGGGTGCGGCGCTCACCCTCGGCGCGCGCCGCGGCGGCGTGCTGATCCCGCTGCTGGTGCTGCCGCTCTACGTGCCGGCGCTCATTTTCGGGGTCGGCGCCACCGACGCCGCGCTCTTCGGCCTGGCGGCCCGCCCCCACCTGCTGCTGCTGGGCGCCGAGTTGCTGGTCATGCTGGTGGTGACGCCCCTGGCCGGGGCGGCCGCGTTGCGCCAGGCCCTGGAATAGGCATCGGAATGTTTTCCTCCCGCCTTGGGGGCCGCTGGCTGGGCCTCATTGGTGGCCCATTGGTGGCCCATTGGTGGAATGACTCCAATGAAGGCACTAGATAGACTGGAACCCTAGGAAAGCTGCCATGCACCGCTTCGCAAACCCGGCGCGCTTCAGCCGCATTGCCGACCGCGTTCTGCCCTATGCCGCGGCAGGCGCGGCA
>DATCXZ010000348.1:0-36006 GCA_036570545.1 Kiloniellaceae bacterium | reverse complement strand
GCTGGCCAGCGAGACGAAGCGGGCGTCCGCCAAGTCCTCCGGCGCCAGCGTCTTGCGCGCCGCCAGGGGATGGTCGCCCGGCACCAAGCAGACGGCCTCCGGGGCGGCGAAAACTTGAGCTTCGACGCCGGCGAGATCGATCTCGTCGGCGGCAAAGCCGAGGTCGACCTGGCCGGCCGTCACTAGGTCCTTCACCGCCTCGGAACTGCGGATGTGCAGCAGCACTGAGATGCCGGGGAAGTCGCGGCAGAAGGCGGCAACGACACGCGGCAGGAAGGCGTGACCGAGAACCGGCAGGCTTGCTACCCGCAGGCTGCCGGCGGCGAAACTGCGGATGTTCTCGGCGGCGAAGGACAGCCTCTCCAGCCCGATGAAGGCGCGCTGCACCTCGTCGTAGAAGGCGAGGCCCTCGGCCGTCGGCCGGATCCTTCCCTTGCCGCGGTCGAAGAGCTTCAGCTTGGTGGTGCGCTCGAGGTCAGCCAGAAGCCGGCTGATCGCCGGCTGGGAGATGCGCAGGATTTCGGCCGCGCGGGTCGTGGTGCCGCAGGCGATGACGGTCCGGAAGGCCTCGATCTGGCGGAAGTTCATAGACAACCCAACATATATAACATTTCTGCATAACTATCGAGGGAGTTAGCATTTGAAGTCAAGCTGTCTTCTCGCTGCAATGAAGCGGGTTCTCCTTAGAGGTCGACGATGCACGACGAGACGCGCCTGCTCCACCTGGATCGCGACGACGAGCCGTTCCGCGCCCTGACAACGCCGGTCCACCGCGCCTCGACCTTGATCTTTCCGACGGTCGAAGACTTTCTTACGCGGCACAGGCGCTTCTACGACGGCTATTCCTACGGACTCTACGGTCATCCCGCCTCACGGGCGCTCGCGCGCCAGATCGCGGCACTGGAGGAGGGCAAGCGCACGCTCATCGTGCCGTCTGGCATGGCGGCGATCTCAGTGGTGAATCTCGCCCTGCTGCGCCCAGGCGACCATGTGCTGCTCCCCGATGCCGTCTATGCGCCGGCCCGCTCGGCGGCGGAGGGGTTCCTTTCCACCTTGGGGGTGACTTCGACGTTCTACGATCCGCTCGCGGGTGCGAGGATCTCCGAGCTGTTCCAGCCCACGACACGCCTCGTCTGGGTCGAATCGCCTGCGTCCTTCACCATGGAGGTGCAGGACCTGCCGGCCATCGCGCGGGCCGCGCACGACCGCGGCGCGCTGGTCGCCGCCGACTGCACCTGGGCCTCGCCTCTCGGCTTCAAGGCGCTGCGCCACGGCGCCGACATCGCTGTCCAGGCGCTGTCGAAGCACGTCGGCGGCCACTCCGACCTGATCCTCGGCAGCGTGGCGGTGGACGACGAAGGGCTTTACCGGCAGATCAAGGACGCCAGCCGCTACCTCGGCCTTGGCGTTTCCCCGGACGACTGCTTTCTTGCGCAGCGCGGCCTCGGCACGCTGGCAACGCGCCTTGAGCGCCAGACTGCATCTGCGATGAAGATAGTGGAAGGCTTGAGCACTCATCCCTCCATTGAGCGTGTCCTCTTTCCGCCGCTGCCCGACGATCCCGGTCACGCGCTCTGGCGTCGGGACTTCACGGGCGCGAGCGGCGTCTTCTCGGTTGTGCTGGAGCCCAACAGCGACGCCGCCCTCGCGGCCTTCCTCGAGCACATGCGCCTCTTCCGCATCGGCGCCAGCTGGGGCGGTCTTCATAGCCTGGTCGCGCCCGCACGGCTGGACGGGGCGCGCAGCGTGGCGCCATGGCGCGGAGGTGAGCCACTGGTGCGATTCAGCATCGGCCTGGAGCACCCTGACGACCTGATCGAGGATATTCTGCAAGGGCTCGACCGCTATCGGCCGCTCAACAAGGCCGCAACGATTTGAAACGGTGCGGGCGACGGGCCGTCTCCCCCGACCGACCCGCGGCCTGCGAACAGGGAAGCAAGAAGGGAAATGACGATGACGACGATCAAGCATGCAATCTGCGCAACCCTTGGCCTAGCGATTTTTGCCAGCCCGGCGGTTGCCGACGAAGGAGAAACGATCGGCGCGATAAAGGAGCGCGGCGAGCTCGTCTGCGGCACCAGCACCGGGACCGCCATCGGGCTCAGCACTCTTGACGACAGTGGCAAGTGGACCGGGCTGGAGGTGGACTACTGCCGCGCCGTTGCCGCTGCTCTGCTCGGTGACGCCGACAAAGTCCGCTTCGTGCCGCTGGAATTCAAGAATGCCTTCGCAGCGCTGCAGTCCGGCAGCGTTGACATGTTGGCCCGCGCCGCCACCTGGACCTATTCGCGAGACACCGAGCTGAAGTTCGACTGGGTTGGTGTCTACATGTACGACGGCCAGGGCTTTCTGGTGAAGAAGGGCCTCGGCGTGAGCGAGCTTGCGGAACTCGACGGCGCCTCCATCTGCGTCTCGGCCGGCACCACGACAGAATTGAACTTGGCCGACTACTTCCGCACCCACAACCTCGCCTATACGCCGATCGTAGCCAACAGCCGCGAGCAGAACCTCGCCAATCTGGAGGCGGGACGCTGCGACGCCTACACCAACGAGCGCGGCGGCTTGGCGGCGAGCCGCCTCGGGCTCGGCCAGCCCGACGACTACATGATCCTGCCGGACGTGATTTCGAAGGAGCCTCTGGGGCCGATCGTGCGGCAGAACGACCCGCAGTTCCGCGATGTCGGCGCCTGGACGCTGCATGCGCTCGTCGCCGCCGAGGAGTTCGGCATCACGCAGGAGAACGTGGCAGCTGAGGCGGAGACCTCACAGAACCCGGAGATCCAGCGGCTTCTGGGGAAGACCGGCGACTTCGGCGCCAAGCTCGGCCTCGCCAACGACTGGGCCGTCTCGGTGATCGCCGCCGTCGGCAACTATGGCGAGATCTTCGAGCGCCATCTCGGCGAGGGCAGCCCCGTGAAGCTCGATCGCGGGCTGAACACGCTGTGGACCGAGGGCGGCCTGCTCTATGCTCCTCCCATTCGCTGAGGAAACCGCAGAGACGCCGGCCGTGATGCGATGACGACCGCTGCTGCAGACCTGGTGGACGAGGGCGAGCGCGCCGGCAGGATTGGCGCGCCCCGCTCGCGGCAGGCCCGCCGACGGCGCGTTGCGCTCCTCCAGCAGCTGGTCCTGCTGGGCGCGCTCGCGGCCGTCGCCTTCGTCATTGTCCGCAACACGATCGTCAATCTGCAGGCGCGCGGCCTCGCTTCCGGGTTCGATTTTCTCTGGCAGGAGGCGGGCTTCAACGTCGGCTTCAGCCTGATCGCGGTGGATGCCTCCTCCTCCTACGGTCGGATCTTCCTGGTCGGGCTGCTGAACTCTCTTCTCGTCGCCGCCGTTGGTATAGTGGCCGCAACCCTCTTGGGCTTCGTCATCGGACTAGCGCGCGTGTCGCCGAATGTCCCGGCCCGGCTGCTTTCAAAGGGCTACGTCGAGCTGGTCCGCAACCTGCCGCTGCTGCTTCACCTGCTGCTGTGGCAGGGGGTGATCCTGCGCTCGCTGCCGACGGTGCGCGAGGCGCTCGACCTCGGCGGCGTCGCCTTCCTCAGCAATCGTGGGCTCTATCTGCCTGCCCCGGCAGCCTGGCCGGCGATGTCGCTTCTGCTGCTCATCGGCGCGGTGGTGGCCACGGTCGCCGGCCTCCTGCTGGCCCGCCGGACCCACCGCCGGCAGGAACTGCTGTCCCCCCTAACCGCCGCGACGATCGCCGGCCTGGTCCTCGCCCTGCTCGTAGGTTCGGCAGCGGTGATTGGCTGGGACGTGCCCGCCCTCAAGGGCTTCGACTACCGCGGCGGCATCAAGATCATGCCCGAGCTCGCCGCCCTCATCGCGGCGCTCACCCTCTACAATGCCGCCTTCATTGCCGAGATCGTGCGGGCCGGCATTCAGTCGGTTGACGAGGGGCAGCGCCAGGCGGCGACGGCGCTCGGCCTGTCGCCGCGGCTCATCATGCGCCTGGTCATCGTGCCGCAGGCGATCCGCGTCATGGTGCCGCCGATGGCCAATCAATATGCCCACCTGATCAAGGCCTCGGCCCTGGCAACCGTTGTCGGCTTCCCGGATCTGGTGAATGTCTTCATGGGCACGTCTCTCAACCAGACGGGCCGGGCGGTGGAGATCGTTGTGATGACTGCAGCCGTCTACCTGACCCTGACCGCAGGCGTCGGCCTCGTCACCAGCTGGTATGAACGACGCGTGAAGCTGGTGGAGCGCTGAGATGGCGGCAGCGAGACTGCACGGCCCTTCAATCCGCCGGCGCTTCGCCAGCCGAGCAGGGGTGTTGCTGGCGATGGCAGCGGCGCATCCCTTCAGCCTGCTTGTCACCCTGGTACTGCTCTATGCGGCCTGGATCGTCGGCGAGCGGATCGTCTCCTGGGGCATCATCCACGCGACCTTCATCGCCGATGACCGCAGCGGCTGCAATCCGGGGGGGGCCTGCTGGGCCTTCGTCGTGAACCGCCTGCCGCAGTTCCTTTTCGGCTTCTATCCCGAGGCCGAGCGCTGGCGCGCACTCGCTGCCGTGCTGGCGCCGCCGGCGCTCATGCTGCTGGCGGTAGCCCCCGAGTTCCGAGGCCGCCGCCTGGTCGTCGCGGCCGGATTCAGTCTCTATCCGCTGCTCGCCTTCGCGCTGCTGGCCGGAGGACTGCCGGGCCTGCCGGCGGTTTCCACCGAGCGGTGGGGCGGCCTCACGCTCACCATGCTCGTCGGCATGAGCGCGTTCGTGCTGTCGTTTCCTCTCGCGATCCTGCTCGCGCTCGCGCGCACCTCGAGCCTGCCGGCCCTGCGGCTGGTCGCTGCGGGCTTTATCGAGTTCTGGCGTGGCCTGCCGCTGGTGGCGATCCTGTTCATGTCGGTCATCATGCTGCCGCTGTTCCTGCCACCCGGTGTCGAGGCGCCGCGGCTGTCCCTGGCGCTTGCCGGCATCACCTTCTACTCCGCCGCCTACCTCGCCGAGGTGGTGCGCGGCGGCTTGCAGGGGATCGGGCGCGGTCAGTATGAGGCGGCCGGCGCCCTCGGCTTCGGCTTCTGGTCAATGCAAGGCTACGTGGTCCTGCCGCAGGCTCTGCGTTCGGTGGTGCCGGCCATCGTGAACGCCGCCATCGCTCTCTTCAAGGACACGACCTACGTCATGGTGGTCGGCCTCTTCGACCTGCTGAATATTGTGGTTGCGGGGCTTTCGGACGCCAACTGGATCGGCCTGGCGGCGGAGGGCTATGTCTTCGTCGGTGTCATCTACTGGACGATCTGCTTCGGCATGTCGCGCATGAGCGCGCGCTTCGAACACGGCGCTCAAGGGGCACGGCCGGCTGGGGCGGCAGCGGGAGCCGGCCGATGAGCGAGCCGCTGATTGCCGTGCGGTCCCTCAGCAAGTGGTACGGCGCCTGGTGTGCGCTCGACCGCATTTCGCTGCACGTGAAGGCCGGCAGCTGCACAGTGCTCTGCGGCCCTTCCGGGTCCGGAAAGTCGACTCTGCTGCGCTGCCTGAACGGTTTGGAGGAGTGGGAGGAGGGCGAAGTTTCCATCGGCGGGACGCCCGTCGCCCACCGGGCCCGCGACCTGCGTCGCCTGCGCCGCGAGGTCGGCATGGTGTTCCAGAGCTTCAATCTCTTTCCCCATCTGGACGCGCTAACCAACGTGACCCTCGCGCCCCGCGTCGTCGGCCGTCGGCGCCGGACCGAGGCTGAGCAGGCGGGTATGGCGCTGCTGGATCGGGTTGGCTTGGCCGGTCACGCCAGGAAGCTGCCGGCCGACCTTTCCGGCGGGCAACAGCAGCGCGTGGCCATCGCGCGCGCCCTGGCCATGCAGCCGCGCGCCCTTCTGTTCGACGAACCGACCTCTGCTCTCGATCCTGAGTCGATCAAGGAGGTGCTGGACGTCATCGTCGGGCTCGCAAAAAGCGGCACGACAATGGTGGTCGTCACCCATGAGATGGGTTTTGCGCGCCATGTCGCCGACGAGGTGGTATTCATGGACAAGGGCCGCATTGTCGAAGCGTCGGATCCCGATACCTTCTTTGACCGGACCGTAAGCGATCGCATCAGATGCTTCCTGGGGCATCGCGATCGCGCATATTCCAATTGACGCTTGGCGGGCCCGACATCCTCATATCGCAATGCAGTTGGTGACTGTCGGCGGGGCGATCGCCACGAAGCCCGTGTGCCTACGGAAGCCCAGGGGCGCCGCTGCGGGAGCGGAATGTATCGCGGTACAGCAGATATCTGTTATAGTACCGATGATTGATTCTGAGACAGTGTTACCTCGAGATCGCGCTGCGAAGAACGAAGAGCAGCTGACCGGGCTCTAAATGACACCCGTCAGGGTCGGCAAGTCGGGCGCCATCCTGCAGCGGCAGGACCCACCTATCAGAATCAACTGGCCCCCGGATTGTCTTTGGGTGTCTGAAGTGGAGCTTTCTGAGGGAGGCACATTGTTGCCAAGCGGGCGACCACCGAAGGTGATATGGGAGGGACTGCCATGGGACATAGACCGTCGGCATTTCGGGCCTTCCTGCTGGCACCGATAGCATTCGCCATTTCGCCGTCTCTTGCTCACGCGCACGGCGATGTCACGTCGAACGCCGATAGCCTGAGGGTGCTGCTCAGCGAGTGGTCGCTTGAAATCGATGCGATAAGGGTTGGTGCCGGAATCGTGCGGGTCCGTGCCGTTAACGTGGGTACGCTTCGACATAACCTGACCGTGACGAAGGCCGGCACTTTCTCAGAAATCTATCAGACGCCACTATTGGACCCTGGTGAGGTAGTCGAGTTGCCGCTTCTGTTCGCAAAGGGAGAGTACGATCTCTACTGCGCTGTGCCGGGGCATCGCAACGCGGGAATGATCGCTTACTTTGTTGTCGGCGATGCCGTAGCAGACGTGGTGCCGATCTCCGCACACAGCCGCCACTGAGCGGGCCGTCGTGAGCAGCAGTACTCTGAGAGGCGCGACTGCGTCGATGAATGCCGCGATCTTCGCTCGCTCGATGAAGGCCGCGACCGCGCGTGAGCCGAAGTGACGCAGCTGGCCGAGGTCAGGCGCGCTGGCGCCGTTTCAATCGCCGGGGGCATTGGCCTCAACACCGTGCGGTGCCGAAGGTGCAGGGCGTTCGTGTTGCTTGCGCCAGCCGTATCGGGTCATGCCCCTTGGCTTGTATGTCGACAGTGTCACGATCACGAGTAAAACGGCCAGACCGCCGGCGGCGTCGAACCTGGGTGATCTCCGCAGCTCCAGGAGATCGCAATCGAATGATCCTGTCTCAGCTGCGATCTTCGCCATGTGGCCAATCCCCTCCATTTGCAGCAGCAAGACGACAATGGTGAGACCGTCAGCAAGAGCTTGGCCAGGACCCAGTAGTGTCGGAATAGGCCTGACCCAGCCCCCTGATCCGGGCCGCTTGTTAGTAGAGACTGTTCGCCTTTCCTTCTGGTTGGAGACAGGGGCTCAAGGTCCGGCGAGCGGAGCCCTCGCGTAGCTCAGGCGAGCCGGACCGCTGGTTGCCGGCCTGCTCAGCGTAGGCCACGGGGGCGACACCGCCGAGGGCCGAGTGGGGACGCTCGATATTTTATAGTCGATGCGCCAGGCCTCGACGAGACAGCGGGCCTCCTCGAGGTGGTGGAACAGGTGCTCGTTGAGGCACTCGTCGCGGAACTTGCCGATGAAGGATTCCAGAAAGGCGTTCTGGGTCGGCTTTCCAGGAGCGATGTAGTGCCATTCGACGCCCCGGTCCTGCTGCCAGCGCAGGATCGCGTGACTGGTCAGTTCCGTCCCATTGTCCGAGACAACCATCTGCGGGGCGCCGCGCCGGACGATGATCCGGTCCAGCTCCCGGGCCACGCGCTGACCCGACAGCGAGGTGTCGACGACCACGGCCAGCGCCTCGCGGGTGAAGTCGTCGACCACGCATAGCGCCCGAAACCGCCGGCCGTCGGCCAGGGCGTCCGAGACGAAGTCCAGGCTCCAGCGCTCATTGGCCGCCTCGGGCAGCAGCATCGGCCGGCGTGTGCCCAGCGCCCGCTTGCGGCCGCGCCGGCGGCGCACCGCCAGGCCCTCCTCGCGGTAGAGCCGGAACACCTTCTTGTGGTTCGCCTCCAGGCCCTCGCGTGCCAGCAGGATGCCCAGCCGCCGGTAACCGAACCGGCGCCGCTCGCCGGCCAGCTCGCGCAGGCGGGTCCGCAGGACATCGTCGCCTCCCACACGCTTGGGGTACTGAAAGGTAGACCGGTCCAGCCCGGTCAGGCGGCAGGCCCGACGCCCACTCAGGCCGTGGCGCGCCATCACATGGCGCACGGTCCGGCGTTTCACGTCGGGCATCAGAAGTTTTTTGTCGCTAGGTCCTTCAGCGCCGCGTTGTCCAGCAGGCTCTCCGCCAGGAGGCGCTTCAGCTTCGCGTTCTCCGCCTCCAGCGTCCGCAGCCGCTGTGCGTCCGACACCGTCATGCCGCCGAACCGGGCCTTGTACTTGTAGAAGGTCGCATCCGAGATGCCGTACTTGCGGCAGATCTCTGCGGTCTTCACCCCGGCATCGTGTTCGCGGATCATCCCGATGATCTGCTCCTCCGAAAATCGGCTCTTTCTCATGGGTCATCCTTTCTATCGATGGACTCTACCATCTCATGGCCGGATTTCAGGGGGCTGGGTCACACGGCGAGGAGTCCCCAGAACGGACCCGCCCAGAGAGTGACGCCGGCGGTCAGCGCGATCACGGGCCAGCACGATGGCCTGCTATAAAGGAGCCGCCGGGTCAGCACCAACTCACCGGCGGCCACGAATAACATCGCGCCAAGTCCGGCAGCCGGTATCGCGGCGAGAAGAGCCGGACCGAGCCCGCCGGGCAGCAAGGCGATGGCGAGCAACCCCAGGCCCAGGAGCAAGGGGGCCGCTCCACTGCGGGCTCCGAAGCGGTGGTGCGCGGCCAGCCCGCCGGCGCCGTGAAACATGGGCAGGGCGCCGAGCGGCGCAGCAGAAGGTTGGCAAGACCGCTGGTGATCGACAGGTGGCGCGGCGTAACATGGGCGAGGACGACCGCCACCACCAGGCCGATCAAGGCGGCGGGCGCCGCCGGGGTGAACATCGCGCTGGCGAGCGGCAACATCGGCCGCGAAGGCTGCGGCTGCGTACGCACGGACGGGCGCCAGGAGCGATATGCGCGACCCTCCGACGCCCATGTCGGGCGGCCTGCGGCCTATGTCGATCCGCTACTGATCGGCGGTCAGGGCGGCGTCCACCACATCTGGGCCTGCGACGACTGCAAGACGACGCCCAACGCCATGGAGTTCAAGCGCGTTCACAAGAAACGCACGGACACGGTCAAGGACGCCATGACCGCGGTGGCCTGTCCTACGGGAGTTCAGGGCACCGTGGTGGACGCCGGGACCAACTGGCTGATCCTGCCCAACTACAAGCAGACCTGGGGTAACATCCGCAAGATCGCAGATGCTCCCAGCAGCGTCGCACACCTCTCCTTCAAGTCGACAGAGTACAGTGCTGCATAGTGGTCCTGGTAAGCCATACCCCGGGTCATGCCGGGGGAAGGCGCTTCGCGGTGCGGCGGAACTGAAGGTGAAAGCGTCTGGACTTCCGTATATGATCCAGACCGGTTATTGAGCCTGCGCTGCGGGCTGGATTGACTGCGGTTAGCCACGGTCAATCGCGTGCTGGCCGCGCTGCACCCATGCATGACACGGATGAGCGGTACATCAAAGCAGTGGGGAATCGAGACGCGCCTCACCCGGAGGCGAGCAAAGCGGAGAGCCCGTCGCGGGTTTGCTTGATACGGTTCAGATGGAAGCCGATCAGCGGCGCCTGCGCCCCATAGGCTAGGCTGAGCAGGGCATTAGCCCGATTTAGGCCGGTGCGGGACACGCCCCCGTTGCGGACTTCGGCGAGCATGTGGTTGCGCAGGGCTGCCACGCAGCGGACGGCCGAGGCGACGTCTTCGTGGGCCACCTGCGGGCCAGCGGCAATGACCTCGTCAAGCGCGGCGATGGCCGTTTCGGCGTAGCGGCGCGACTGCGTGTCCATCACGGCAGCCTCCGCGGCTTTTCAGGTGACGCGGCAAGGCGCCGGCGCGGCTGGGCGAACGCGAACTGCGCCTGCGGGTCCTTGGCCGATTCCATACCGATCTTCAGCAGGCTGTGCCGGAACAGCCAGGCGCCCGCGAGCAGCGACACCGACCCCGCCACCGACAGCCCAGCCGAACCGCCGCCCCGGCGGCGATTGAGCGCATAGGCCACCAGCGGGACGGCCCCGGCCAACACGAACTCGCTGACCTTCAGCGTGCGGCCGGCGGGCTGCTGCTCGAGGCGCTCCGGCATCCCTGCGTGTGCTAGCCTGCGCCGGGCATCGAAAGCGGTCACCACCTGCACCACGGTCGCCAGCGCGGCGACGCTGTCCAGCCTGCGCGAGGTGTGGGTCCTGCCGGCCAGACGCTCACCCAGGGAGAGCGCCGCGGCACCGGAGGCGACGGCGGAGGAGGCGAAGAGGACGCCAAGATGACGCGGCGCGGCCGCCCAGTAAGGCGTGCTGGTGGCGGAGAGGAGAGCTGCCGTGTAGGTGCTTGCCGCAGCGCCCGTCACCGCTGCGCCCGCCTGCGCCTTCTCGGCCGCCGCTTCGGCGGCGCGGCCGAGCCTGCCGCGACCGTCCACGAACTCGCCCAGCAGCGTCAGCGCGCTGAAGCCGCCGAAGGCCGTCAGGATGTAGCTGCCGAAGGACATGGGCGAGGTCGGGCGGAAGATGCGCAGCATGTTGTACCAGCGCCGAGGGGTGCGCAGATCGATGATCAGCAGGACGGCACCGGCTGCCGAGCCCGCGGTGGCCATTGCCCGGGCGGTGCGGCGCACGCCGCTATAGGCTGCGCGGTCGATGCGCTGGCCGATGTAGGCAAGGGCCTGGGCGGCACCGGAGAGCCCGGCCAGAAAGATATAGCCACTCACCGTCCAGTCCCAGGGGCTTGGCTTCAGGGGTGGCATCCCATAGTAGCTCTCGCCCCTGTAGGGTCTGTCGGCCGCGGCACTCTCTGGCAGCGGCTGCTGGCGGTGCTGTACCAGCGTCACCGGTGCCTCCCCGCGCCACTTGTGAGCAAGCCCGCCGCCGCCAACGCCAAGCCGGCGAACACGGCAAGGCCGGTACCGAAGGCGGGCGCGATCCGCTCCGCCGGGCGGCTCGGCGCCATCGGCAGGTTGTAGGTCTCGGGCCGGTCGAGCAGCAGGAAGAAGGCGTTCAGCTGGTTGATGCCGCCGGTCGCCCCTGGGGTGTCCGGCGCACCGTAGAGATAGGCGTCGGCGACGCCGCGCCCGTGCAGCGCGGCCACTCGGTCACGGGCGCGCTCCTGGAGCTCATCGACCTCGCCGAACTGGATCGACTCGGTCGGGCATACCTTGGAGCAGGCCGGCTCCATGCCGCCCTTCAGCCGGTCGTAGCAGAGCGTGCACTTATGCGCCTTGCCGTCGAGCTCATCCACGGCCACGACGCCGAAGGGGCAGGCCGGTACGCAATAGCCGCAGCCGTTGCAGATGTCCTGCTGCACGACCACGGTGTCGAACTCGGTGCGGAAAATCGCGCCGGTAGGGCAGGCTTCCAGACAGGGCGCGGGGTCGCAGTGCTTGCACACGTCGCTCATCATCAGCCAGCGGCTCTGCAGCGGCGGCATTCCATCTGGCCGCTCGCCGTCGCCGGCCATCTGCTCGACGAAGGCCACGTGGCGCCAAGTCGTGGCGGAGAGCGCGCCGGTGTTGTCGTAGCTCATGCCGGTCAGCGCGGCCGCTTCAGCGGGAAGCTGGTTCCATTCCTTGCACGCCACCTCGCAGGCCTTGCAGCCGATGCACAGCGTGGTATCGGTGAAGAAGCCGTAGCTCCTGCCTGGCTCGATATGTGTCCCGGCGGTGCGCTCTGCCTCGTTGCGCCAGCCGTCCGCTTCGTTCGTCTGCTTCACGGCCGCGCTCCTTGGCCCATGGTCGGCAGCCTGCCCTTGCGCACTGCGCAGGTGAGCGCCTTGTTTTCATGCATGCTGGTGTTGGGATCGCCGACAATGGCGGTGAGCACGTTGGCGATATCGCCGGTGGCATTGCCTTCCCAGCCGAAATGCCAGGGCATTCCGACCTGGTAGATGGCGTGGCCATCAATGCGAAAGGGGGTCAGCCGCCTGGTGACCAGCGCCCGCGTCTCGATCTCGCCGCGCGCGGTGGAGAGCACGATCCAGTCCAAATTGTCCACCGCGAGTTCGCGCGCAAGCTCGGTTGGGATCTCGGCGAACCCTTCCGGCTGCAGCTCCGCCGTGTGCGCTACGCCGCGCGTGGGCGTGCCGCCGCAATGATGCTCCGTCAGCCGGTACGTCGTGAGCACATGCGGATAGCGCGGATCGGCTACCTCATGCAGGGGATTGCCCGGCCTGCGCCACTTCTTGGCGACCGGGTTGGATTGCTGCCGGTGCAGCGGGTTGTGCACCGCACTCTCCACGGGCTCATAGTGGGTCGGCAGCGGCCCGTCCTTGAGGCCTGACGGGGAGAAGATCGCACCGCGCCCGTCCGGCATCATGATGAACGGTTCATCGCCGCGCAGCGCCGCCATGCCGACCGGCTTCTTGCGCCAGTCGGGCCGATAGTCCGGCCGCTTGTCCGGCTCAAAATCGACACTGTCGTAGCTTTGCCAGCGCGCCTGCGCCTCGTCCCACCACGTCAGGCGCTTGCGCTCCGACCAGGGCTTGCCGTCCGGATCGGCCGCCGCGCGGTTGTAGAGCATGCGCCGGTTAGCAGGCCAGGCAAAGGCCCAGCCCAGGTGCGTGCCGGGGCCATCCGGCCCGTCCGCCTCCCGCGCGCGGGTCTGATTGTGGCCCTCTGCGGGATAGGCGCCGCAATAAATCCAGCTGCCGCAGGCGGTGGAGCCGTCATCCTTGAGGTCGTTGAAGCCTTTGATCTGGCGACGCTCCGGCCAGCTATAGCCGCTGATCTCCTTGAGCACCGCCTCTGCGTCGATGTCGCCGCGGTCGTTCATCTGCGGGTAGTCGAGCGTGACGTGACGGATCGGCTGGTCGCGTTCCTCCGTGCTGTCGGCGTAGAGCGCCTTCAGCCGCTTGCCGAGGTGATACATGAACCACAGCTCGGAGCGGCTGTCGCCCGGCCCATCGATGACCTTGTCGTGCCACTGCACCAGCCGATGGGTATTGGTGAAGGTGCCCTCCTTTTCGCCGGCAAGCTCCGCCGGCATGAGGAAGATCTCCGTCTTGATCTCCTCCGGCCGCAGCTCGCCGTCGCGAACCGCATGGCCCTTCGCCCAGAAATTGGCACTCTCGATCTCGTCGGTGTCGCGCACCACCAGCCAGTCGAGCTTGCCCAGCCCGCGCTGGATCAGCTTGGAGTTGGAGCCGCCGATCACCACGTTCTGGCCCATCAGGAAGAGGCCGCGCACGATGCCGTCGTCCATGGCGAGGGTGAGCGCCAGCTGGGAGTGATCGCCGACGATCTTGGGCAGCCACTGATAGCCCCATTCGTTGTGCGGTCCCACCGCATCGCCATACCAGGCGCGCAGCAGGCTGGTGATGTACTTGGGGAAGTTATTCCACCAGCCTGTGGGTATGGTCTCGTCGTCGAGAAAGCGCTCGAAACTCCGCGCCTGCGGCTTGAAGGCGTTGGGCTGCGGCAGGTAGCTCGGCAGCATGTTATAGAGCGTCGGAATGTCGGTGGAGCCTTGGATGGAGCAATGGCCGCGCAGCGCGATGATGCCGCCGCCTGGCCGACCCACGTTACCGAGCAGAAGCTGGATCATGGCGGCGGCGCGGATCATCTGCACCCCGACGCTGTGGTGGTTCCAGCCGACCGCGTAGCAGATGGCGCTGGTGCGCTCCGGGCCGCTGTTGCGCGCCAGCGCGTCGGCAACCTTCACAAACAGATCCTTCGGACAGCCGGTGGTCCGCTCGACCATCTCCGGCGTGTAGCGGGCATAGTGGCGTTTCAGGATTTGGTAGACACAGTTGGGATGCTGCAGGGTGCGGTCCTGGTGCGGGGGGCGATCGTGCAGCCGGCTGGTCAGTTCCGAATAGGATTCGGCCGTGTTGAGATAGTGCTCTGACAGGGCCGAAGGCATCACCAGCCCTTCATATTGCCAGCTGTCGAAGTCGTATGACTGCTTGTCTTCGTTCCAGCCGGAGAAGAGTCCGCTCTCGGCTGAGCTCTTGAACTCTGGCGAAATGATCATGGCGAGGTTGGTATAACTCAGCGCATAGTCGCGGAACCAGAGATCGTTCTCCAACAGTTGGCGGATGATGCCGCCGAGAAAGGCAATGTCGCTTCCAGCGCGGATCGGCGCGTGGATGTCGGAAAGCGCTGAGGTGCGGGTGAAGCGCGGATCGACATGGATGACGGTGGCGCCACGCTCCTTTGCCTGCAGTACGAAGCGAAAGGCGATGGGGTGCGCCTCGGCCATGTTCGAGCCCATGACCAGTACGCAGTCGGAATTGGCGAGATCCCACTGCGGCATGGTGGCCGCGCCGCGCCCATAGGAAGCGCCGAGGCTGGGCACCGAATTGGAGTGGCAGACGCGGGCCTGATTCTCGATCCACACCATGCCGAGGCCCGCACTGAAAACCTTCTTGATGAGGTAGTTTTCTTCGTTGTCGAGAGTGGCGCCGCCCAGCGAGGCTATGCCGAGCGTATGGTTGACCTTGGTCCCGTCGGGCAGCGCCTCGACGAAGGTCTCGTCGCGTGTCTGCTTGGCCAGCGCGGCGATCCGGTCCATGGCCCAATCGAGCGGCTTCTCCTCCCAGCGGGTGGCGTAGGGCGCGCGGTACTTGACGCGCGTCAGGCGGTTCGGATTGGCATGCAGGCTGAACAGGGTGGCGCCCTTGGGGCACAGCGTTCCGGCGTTCACGGGGCTATCGGGATTGCCTTCGACATGGATCAGCCGGCCCTGCCGGGCGTACATCAGGGTAGAGCAGCCGACGGCGCAGTAGGGGCAGACGCTCACTCCGACCCGATCGGCCTGCGCCAGACGCGGCTGCAGGCCCTCCGACAGCTCGCTGCGGGCGGCCGCTCCCTTGTGGTCTGCACCGGCAAACTGGCGCGGTACCGACCAGTTCTGCAGAAAGTCGTCAAGCCGCTTGCTCGGCCCGCGCCGGCTGACGGTCATGGTTTCCTCGGTAATGCAATCGGCCTGAAGCGCCGCCTGGGCTCGGCCCGAGGCAGCGTTACGTCATGGGCCAGTCCGGCGGCGATCAACCCGTCAGGGGTCGAATAGCGGAGCGTGACCCGTGCCGCGCGCTCCGCCAGAGCCGGCAGATCCTGCGGTTCCAGGGAAGCATTTGAGGCTAGGAGAAACAGCATGGCGCGGCCATCAACCGCCCTGACCTGGAATCGGCCCTCCTGCACCACCGTCACAGTTCCGGTCATGCTGCGCACGCCTGCTCTCCCGGTCATACCGTTCCGTACCTAACCCAACCGGTGGGAGGTGGACATGGTTCCGGGTGTTGCGACGCGACTCGCCGAACAAAGACGAACTACGGCGGCCTGGAGTAGCCATGCCCAGCGTTTCCTGTTGGCGCCATCCTGACGTTAGGGGGAGGCCTGAGCATGTCCGCACTGCCCCAGGATTCAGACGTTGACGAAGTCGGCCCAGTGCCGTGGCGCTCGCTCCCAGCAGGATGATACGGTGGAGAAGCCGAGAACGCTATGAGATCGGGTTCATCGGAAGGTACTGACGCGCCACTCCGGCGATCCCACGACCGTGCCGGGTGATCCGCGTATGATAAAGATCATGCACTGGTTCATGGGAGACATGATGGTGCAGCGGCGGCGCGGCAGCATGGAGATGCCGGCTAACTACCCTGGGGCAGCTATCAGCTCTTCTGATCCTTTCTGCGCGGAGCCGTCCTGCGCGAGATCCATCCTGCGCGAGATCCATCCGGAGCACTATCTTCGCTGCCTGACAATTCGTATGCGGCGCTGATCAGGCGCCCGCCAGAGGATGCGGCGTAGCATCCCTTCATAAGAAGTCGGAGAGGTTCGTCAGAAGAAAGCAGCACTTAACTCGCCGCCGCCACCGCTGCGGCAGCCATGGCCGCGATGTCCGCCTCAGCCGATGACATCGTGCGCCAGTTGACGGCATGACTCTCGCGGACCCTCACCTACGCTGGCTATGTTGTCCTTACCGCAATCTTGCTTTGGCCGGGCGTCAGGGCGTGGACGGCGCCTGAAACGACGCCGAGGGGCAGGAAAGCCGCGCGCTGCCTCCACTCGCCGCTTCCGCGAAGATGCGGGTATTGTCACGCGAAGGCGAGGTAGATGTCGCGCTGGAGATCGACGATCAGCTGGAGCAGGGACGGCGGTTTCAGGTAAGGGCCAGGGCGGCTACCGCGATGTAGCGGCCGGTCTTGGCAAGGGCGACGAGGAGGAGAAAGCTCGGGAGCGGTTCGCGCAGCACGCCGGCGACGATTGTTAATGGATCGCCGATGACCGGCGCCCAGCTGAGCAGCAGACTCCAGCGGCCATAGCGGCAATACCAGCGGGTGGCTCGCGACAAACGGTCTGGGCTGACGGGAAACCAGCGCCAGGCGGCGAAGCGTTCGATGCCGCGGCCGAGGCCCCAGTTGGCCACGGCGCCCAGGATGTTGCCCGCGCTGGCCACGGCGACCAGCAGGATGACGGAATGGCTGCCCGAGACCACAAGGCCGGCAAGTCCAAGCTCGGACTGGGCCGGCAGGACCGTGGCCGCCAGGAAAGCGATAAGGAACAGTCCGGCGTAGATACCCATTTCGGTCATGCAGAGTCAGCATTGCGTTCCGGGGCAGTCCGTAGCCTGCGGCTACATGAACCATAGGGTCTCGATGACGAAGGCATAAGCATGGCGGCGGCCGGCCTTGTATTCGCCACTCGATCAGTGTGGATGGCCGCGCGGCAGGTAGAAATGACTGTGCTCCAGGACTTCCGAATCGCCGGCCGGCCAGAGCAGCGCGAGGACCGCGGTGTTGGCGGCGAACGCGACAAACCCAGCCGCGAAACTCACCTCAGTGGCCCGAGCGAGCCTCCGTTGGGGCGAGCGCCTCGATGATGCGGCATTCGGCGACGACGGCACCGTGCCGGCACCGGCCGATGATCTCGTCCAGCTCACGGCGGAGTGCCGTCAGATCGGCGAGCTTGTGATCGACCTCGGCCAGGTGCTCGCGGGCGATCGCATCTACGGCGGCGCAGGAGCGATCTCGCTGATCGGCCAGGTCGAGCAGCGCGCGCACCTGCTCAATGGTGAAGCCAAGCTCACGGCTGCGCCGGACAAAGCTCAGGCGCCGCAGATGGTCGGCGGTGTAGCTCCGGTAATTGCCTTGCGTCCGCGCCGGAGCCGGAAGCAGGCCGATCCGTTCATAGTAGCGGATCGTCTCGACCTTGGTCGCCGTTGCCTTGGCGAGGTCGCCGATGGTCAGGCTTCTCTTGGTCATCATCCCTTGACCCTGTAGTTGCTACAGGGTCCATATTGGGAGCCAATCTTCCTCTGTAAAGGGCGAACCACCGTGAGCGCGTCATGCTGTTCTGTCGCCGACGGCTGCGGCTCTCCAGGGCCGTCCGTTGACCCCGTCTATCGGCGGATTCTTTGGGCCGCGCTGCTGGTCAACGCCGGCATGTTCGCGGTGGAGATCGCCGCCGGCTGGGCGGCGGGTTCGGTTTCGCTGCAGGCGGATGCGCTCGACTTCCTAAGCGATGCGGCGAATTACGGCGTGTCGCTGTTCGTCCTGGGCATGGCCGCAGTCTCGCGGGCGCGCGCTGCGCTGTTGAAGGGGCTGTCCCTCGGTGCGGTCGGCCTCTATGTCGCGGGCGCGACCCTCTACAACGCGCTTGTGCTCAAGGTCCCGGCCGCCGAGGTGATGGGGGCCGTCGGTGTCCTGGCGCTTCTTGCCAATGCGGGAGTAGCGGCCTTGCTCTTCGCCTACCGCAAGGGCGACGCCAACATGCGGTCGGTCTGGATTTGCTCGCGCAACGATGCGATCGCGAACGTTGCGGTCGTGTTGGCTGCGCTCGGGGTGTTCGGCACCGGCACGGGATGGCCCGACGTGGTCGTGGCTGCCGTAATCGCTGGCCTGTCGCTGTGGGGCGCGGCCCAAATCATCCGGCAGGCGCGGGCAGAGCTTCGCGATCTCGCGGCATCCGGGCGGCCCGCCACGATGGCCGTCGAGTGAGCCTCTTTGCGGACCGACGACGACAGTGACGGACCCGATGACCGTGATGAGCGGGAGGAGGATGAGAGCGAGGAGTACGGCGAGCTCCTCAAGTTCACGCTGGCCGGTTTTGCCGGTGGCCTGATAGCCGGCGCAATTCTGGATGGCCTCGGACTCCAGCGCAGCGGCTGGGGACAATGGCTCGTCCGATCGCTCTCCGGCGAGGGCGAGAGCATCCTTGAAGGCATCTATGCGCTGCGCCAGCGGTTGCGCGGCGCGGCAGGGTCGATGGCCGAAGCCTACGGCTGGGGCAAGGTTGCCGGCATGGTGTTTCCCTGGATCGTCGACGCCGGCAGCCGCGTCGCTGGCGTGGACGTTTACAGCCCAGAGGCCTTCTACATCCCCTGGCTCTACGCCATGTCCGACCAGATGGGCGCCAATGTCGCCGGTTTCTTGCATCTCTGGCGGAAACAGGGGGCGGCGACCCGAGCGGTCGCCCGCTACCTCCGCCATCCCGTCATGCTGACCAGCCTCGGAATTGTCCTGGTGGCGCCCCTCGGCTTGCTTACCGCACGTGCCGCTGGCTTCAGCCCCGAGACCCAGATTCTCACGGCGGTGGAGACTATTCTCGCCAACCTGTGTTGGCTGCCGCCGGTCATGGGCTGGTGGATAGCGCGCCGGCGGAATCACGGCAAGGTTTAGCGGATCTTCTGAAAGGGGCCGCTCGTCCGGAGCCGCGGTCTCCTACGGATGACTTATCCCACGAGAGAGTTGCGCCAGGGGGTTGGTCGCACTTGGGGCGAGCGCGTCTAGCGATTGCCACTGGCTTGGACGTCGCCACTGGTGGCGGTTGCCGGCCGCGTCTCCTCGTCCGCCATGTCTACTCCTCACGGCGTCGTGGCTTCCCCTGGGCAGAGAACGCCCTCTCCCATGGTACCGAGCGGTTGTTTTGTATGGTACAGAGCCAGCTGTTCTGTGAGATCGATAAGCATGTCCGCTTTCATCGCAGCAAGGTGGAATCTTTGTGCAAAATCGCCTTACGTATCGGCTTAGAGGCACCAACCCGGCTGGAGTGAGCTGCGCATCGATCGACACCCCTAACCCTTCTTTGACTTTGATACTCCAGCGGCAGCCGGCAGTTTAGCGTCCCTGTCCAGACATCGACGGGAGGTTTTCAACTGAACCACAACATCTTGGCCGGCATCCAAATCGCCATGGCCATCATCATCAGGTTCTCGGTCAGCGAGACGAAGCCAAGAGGCACCTTGCTCGCTCCGCCGACGCAAGCGCATTTCAGCTCGCGCTTGTCGATATAGACGGCCTTGAAGACCGAGACCGCGCCCGCTGTCCCAATGAAGAGCGCCACCGGTGCGGCAATCCAGATCAGCGCGCCGGCAATCATCAGAATTCCGGCCAGTGCCTCACCGAACGGGTAGAGATAGCCGTATCGCACCCAACGGCGCGCCAACAGGTCATAGTTGAGGAACATCGTCGAGAAGCTCTCGATGTCCTGGAGCTTCTGCACGGCGAGAATGCACATGCTGATCGCGATGAACCACTCGAGTGCGCGCACCGTGACGACGGCCCCGAACGTGTACCAGCTGACGGCGAGGGCCATCAGGAGAGCGGTTGCAAAGATCGCGACGACAGGCTGATAGCTCGCCTCGTTTTCGTCCCGGACGTTCTGTCCGAAATGCTCGCGGAGATCATCGTATCCGCCGATCCGCTTGCCATCGATGAAGGTTTGCGGCGTCGTGTCGACTCCGTGCTTCTTCTTGAACGCAGCGGTCTCTTCACGGGACTTGAGGTGGTGATCCTTGACCGTGAAGCCCTGACGTTCGAGCAGATCCTTTGACTTCAGCCCGTAGGGGCAGAGATGGTCGGACATGACCATCCGGTAGAGCGTGGCGACCTTTTCGCTCTTGCCCGATGCCATCGTTGGACTCCCTTCGGGTTGTCGTTCCCTTCGATGCTGACGGATTCGCTTCCGCAGCCGGTCAGCTCCTGCAGGCGTAGAACCCGCCGTATCCGACGGTCAACCCCTGCTCGAGTCGAAAGACGAGCTCGGCATTCGCTCTCCAGTCGGCGTCTTCGCCGAGAGCTCGGACGGTGATCGTGGTGCCAGGCGCCGAGAATTCCGCAGTGCCGGTTTGCGGGTCACCGGATGTACCGAGCGTGATGAGAACGCCGTTGAGCCTCACCGCCGCTCCACCGCCGCCCTGAGCGGCCCAGAGTATCGGCTCGGACTCCGGGCTGCGGTTGAAGGTGCAGCGGGCGCCAGTCCCGAGCACGCGATCCGCCTCCGCCTCCGGCATCGGCGCAAGGTCCAGTTGGCTAAGGAGGGTGTTCGAGAGGGCATCCTGGACAGTGCCCGGTTCGGCGGGCGGGTCGCGATAGATGCTGGCCACGACGTTTCCGGAGGAGACGTCCCGAATCAGATAGCGCATCTCGGCGATCTCGCGGCGCTGCGCCTCGATGATCTCGTCGGCGAGCTTGCGCACGCGCGGATCCCGGATCTGCGCGCGGTCGGACGTCATGATCGCGATCGAGTGGTGCGGGATCATGGCGCGCATGTAGCTCGGCCCGGAGACTGTCGCCTGGCTGCGCACCAGCCACAGGGAAAGCGCAAAAACGACGACGGCTCCCGCGAAGATCGCGATGTTGAGCTGCTTGTTAGCGTACATGCCCAGCATGTAGCCAAGCATGATCACCGCCATCGTCGCACCCATCAGGACTGCCATATAGATGCGCGTCTCGGAGAAGAAGACATGCTCCCAGGCATAGGTATTCAGGTACATCAGGATGAACATCACCACCGTGGAGGTGAGGATCATCAGGCCGAAGCGGATATAGGACATGCTCACTTTCCCGCTTTGTGAGAACTATTGCCTGGGGGGCTCGGCAGCTTGGGCCGGCGGCTCGCTCGGCGGCTCACCTAGAGCGGACCCGGTCAGTCTCGAGTAGTCGTCGGCCGAAAGCCCCGGCAGGGCTCTGACGAAAGTGGCGATCGCAACGATTTCCTCCGGAGAGTGATGCTCGCTGAAGGCCGGCATGCCCGTCATCTTGAAGCCGTTGGAGACGATCCAATGAATCTCCTGGTCGGTCCATTCGGTGGCGGCTTCGGTAAGGTGCGGTGGCTCCGGTCGCATCCCTCGCGACCATTCGGCCGGCTCCTGACCCGGCCCACCATGGCAGTAGGCGCAGCTTTCGGCGTAGTATCCTGCGCCCTGGGCAAGCAGGTCATCGGAAGTGTCTTCGGGAAGGTTAGCCCCCCCGGCCCGCATGGCCACAGATCGGCGCAGGGTGGTGTTGAACGTCCACCGGACCGGATCGAAATGCTGATCCGAGGCAGCGACGTTGTAGACTCCTGTGTAGGCGATGGTGAGCCAGACGGCGACGCCGAGCAGGAGCGTGGCAACGATCCCGCCGACTACTCCAACGAGGACCGGGTGCTTCTTCATGTCTGCTCTCCCGCGATTGCCGAAGGATCTCGCGCTGTAAGTGGTGGTCATGGGGGATACCCACCGGGGGTATACCTCCTTCAACCTGCAGACGCCGCCGAAGTTCCTCGAAACTTTCGCGCGGGCAGCCGGTTCATCCAATGCGAGATGAGGTGCCGGAACGATGAAAAAGCAAGCCGCTCTTCAACGCCTCGCGCGCGTCGAGGGCCAAGTGCGCGGGGTTGCGAAAATGGTCGAACAGGACCGCTACTGTATCGACATCCTCAATCAGGTGATGGCGATCCGGGTGGCGCTCTCCCAGGTTGAGATCCTCATCCTTCAAGGCCACGCGGACGATTGCGTGGAGGAAGCGATTTCAGCCGGCGATCCGGAGGAGCAGCGGCGCAAGTTTCGGGAGCTGATCGAGGTATTCGAGAAAGTCTGCCGATAGCAGGCAGGCAGCCGCGCAGGGACCCGCAGCGCATCACTTGGTTTGCCATTTGAGACACGAGGGCAGGGGCATCAAATTCCCTTCAGCGAGCGCCAGAAGATCCCGCGATCTGCCCAACACCGATGCATCAGAGAACTGAACATCAACACGCGGAAGATCCGCAGCAGACGCCAGTAGCGGGCGCTGCGGCGCGATCTGGCGGACCCTATTGAAGGACCAGGGCTGCGTTGGGCGAGTGTAGGGGCGAGGACGCAGCGTGGGCAGCCGAAGTTCGCCATAAAGGCGAAGGGAAAGGGCCCCACGGCTGCCACCACGCAATTTCCCTGGCGCAGGCGACCCAGAGAGGGTAGATGCCGGCCAGGAGGAGGAAGACGGAGGACCGCCCGAGGACAGAGCCGATCCTCTAGACCGAGCTGGCCGCTCTTCCTTGGCACCTCGGCGCGAACATTGAGGACCTCGGCGACCGCGAGTGGATGTGGCGAAGTTCTGCGCCATTCTGTGCCTCCTGCTTTGAGAAACCGACGGCGGAGGTCGCCGCCCAGATGGTCGGTTCGGCTTCCTGCGGGATTGCGTCGGCTATTCTCATTCCGTCAGCGGGGCTAACCACGATTGGCGGCCTTCAGAGGGGATGCTGGGGGCCTCGCGGAGGGGCTGTCCTGCCTGGCCACCGTGGAAGGCGACACGACCTCCGCCTGTCTCCTGTTAAGTCTCGGATGCTGCTTCCAGCGATGCCCGTCCCTCATCGTTCCCGGCAGAGCGAGACCTCGCGCTTGACCAAGTCGGGCGATGTTGCCGGACTGGCCGCTGCGCTAGGGAACGTCATGAAGCAGGCGCTGGAGCGCGTCCTGCGGCTGTTCGATGCGCCGCTGCTGCAGCCCACCGACCGGAAAGGCGGTGCCGTAGGCGCAACTGATCACCTCATTCGTCCGGCTGAGCCAGTTTTGGCAGGAACGTCCATGCCGTGGCGGCCGATCTTGATCGCATCGCCGCCGGTCACGGTGGCGCGACCCTCCACGGTAGGGGCGGGTGGCTCTATCCCCGGCACCACCCAGGCCGCCAGGGTCGCCTGGTCAGCGACCTTGCGGCCCACTGCCGTGCCCTCGTGCGGCCGATACCGCCGTGCACCACTGCGCTCTTGGCGCGACATCACCCAGTTGAAACCATGAGTGACAGTAACGGAGGAGGCCGGTGCGGCCGGCGCTCAGGAGCTCGGCTCGGCGCCCGCCGCGCGTCCGAGAGACTCTGTCGCCGCCGTCGTCGTCGGCACTCCGTCAGTGGTCCCGCGCAGCTGGCGAGCGACGGCACACCAAAATCTGGAATCCTCCACGCGACCGTCTGCCTCAGCCGCTGCGACGCACTGCAAGGCCGCTTGTCGTGCTGCCTCGCCATAGGTGCTTGCCATAGCTGTCGCTGCCTGTTGCGGCGATGCGATGTCCCAAAAGCTTTGCCATTCGTCCAAGAGATCTGCCATGCGAAATCCTTCCCGTGAGCCGGTCCGGCACGAGCGTTTCGCATTGCGGCCGGACGTTCGGCAGACCCACGGGAGAAAGTGGGCACACGCGACGCACTGAATCGAGGATTCCAGCACGCAGGTCGGCGTGTCGTCCCTGGCCGTTGACAAGGCCTCTTAAAGGAGGCCCGGCGGACCTCCCAGATCGATGGCATGCAGACTGAAGCCTTGCCCAATCGCGACAGGCATTCAACGAAAAAGTGCAGCAGAGGGGGCAGCCTGTTCCGCCACGGGCTGGATCCAGTGCGGTCGAAAGCCCGACGGAAGCCGTCGGATCGGCCGGCGCCCTTCGGCCAGCGGCGCCCGCCACGCCAAGGGTGCGCTGCCTACCGCGCGGTCAGCGCGTAGCCGATACTCCAGACGGTAAGGATCAGGTCGCGCTGCGCTGCCGACGTGAGCGTCCGCCTCAGCCGGCCAACATAGACGTCAACCGTTCGCCGCCCCACATCCGGCTTCTGTGGCCAGGCCGCCTGCACCAGTTGCTTGCATATCGCACGATTGCTACTGGCTCAAGCATCCCCGACCGCCGTGGCGGCAGATCAGGGGGACCGCTTGACCATTCGCGTGCGCGGCGGCCTCTGCGGATGAGGTTCTTCGACGGCGGTGGCCACCTGATCGTCACCCAGCTGCGCGAGTACAGCCGTCCAAAAGCGGTAGTCGTTCTCGCGCCGATCCGCTCGCGCTGCGGCGGCGCAGTCGGCTGCCGCAGCCGCGGCGGCCTCGCCGTAAAGTGCTCTTATCTCGCGCGCCCCGCGCGCGGGGCTGGCGAGATCCCAGAAGCTCTGCCAGTTGCCAAGGTTCCGCACGGCCACGACGCCTCATCAGCCGCAAGGCTTCACGCGATAGGCCAGGCCAAGATCGACGGCCCGCTAGGTGCGCCCGTGTGGCCTGCACCCGCAATTTTCGGCGTCGACCTCGGTCAAGAAAGTACAAAGCAAACAAGTCAGGCCGGCAATGCAAGGAATGTCGCAAGCTGGACGCTACGAGCGGGAAAGGTTGTGCAATCGCGGCGGCGGCTCGCGAAGCCGTTCGGCAATGATGCCCAGCGCCCGTCGCAGCTGGTCGCGCTCGCTTGGCGCGCCGAGCGACAGGCGGATGGCGTGCGGCGTGGGGCTGCGATCGACAGCGAAGTTGTCTGACGGCGATACCAGCACGCCTCTCGCTCGCAGGTCCTCCGTCAGCTCGACCGGCCGCCAGGGGCCAGGCAGGCTGACCCAGAGGTGATAGCTCGGCAGGGCGCACGGACCGCAGGAGTCCGGGGGCAGGATCTCGCGCGCCATGTCCAAGCGGGCCTGTGCCTCTGACCGGTGCCACGCGACGACCCCGTCTGCACTGCCGTCCTCGACCAGCAGCGTCATGAGCTCTGCCATGAAGGCGGGATAAGGCGACGTGGTCACGCGCAGCGCGTTCACCAGGGAGGCGACGAGAGCTGCCGGCGCCAGGATGAACCCGACCCGCAGGCCCACCGCCACGCTTTTGGACAGGCTGCAGACATAAATGCAGCGGTCGGGTGCCAGGGAGGTCACAGTCGGCGTCGCATCGCCCGACAGATGGCCGAAGGCGTCATCCTCGACCAGGAGGGTGCCGGCACGGCCGGCGATCTCCACGATCGCGGCGCGCCTGGCCAGCGGCATCGACGCGTTGGTCGGATTGTGGTTGGTCGGCGTGACCAGAATGGCAGCCACGTTCTCCTGCTGGCAGGCGACTTCCAGCGCGTCCGGCAGCATGCCCTGCGCATCGCACTCCACGCCGCGCAGGTTGAGGTCGAGGCTCCTGGCGATATGACGGACGCCGGCGTAGTTCAGCTTCTCGGTCACAACGGTGTCGCGTGGACGGGCGATGGCAGAGAGGCTCGTCAGCAAGCCCTCCTGTGCTCCATTGCAGACGATGACCTGGCCTGGCCCGGCCTCCATGCCCCGCCGCGCGATCCAGCGTGCAGCCGCGCTGCGGTGACGGGGCACGCCCGGATAGGGGCAGTAGTGCAGCAGCGCGTGGAGCGAGCGCCTGCGGGACAAAGCACCCAGCAACCGGTTGAGCACGGGATTGAAGCTGTCCGAGGTCGCGACGTTGACGCTCAGGTCGAGAATCTCGAGGGGCCCGTCGTTGGCGCCCACCAGGTCCTCGGGAAAGCCCTTCACGTAGGTTCCTCGACCGACGCGACTGACGACAAGGGCGCTGCGCTCGGCCTCCGCGAAGGCCCTGGATACGGTGTTGACTGTGACGCCCAGCGTCCTCGCAAGCGTGCGGTGCGTCGGCAGCTGCTCACCGGCGGCCAGCCGGCCCGCGCGGATGTCGTTGGCGAGCGCGGCATGAATGCGCCAGTAAAGCGGGCCGCGCACCTGGTCGAGGTTGGGCAACCATGTCAGGGGCATGAGCTTTGGCATCCCTTTGCCTTACGATTCTGCAATTTGCCGTTGAATCTATAGAAAAACTTGTGAAAGATACACCCTCCGGTTTTGGAGACAATCTGTATGGATTGTCGCAATCCCGGCCGCCCCGCCGTTTTCCGCGCCGGAAGTCCGGGCGCTGGCGAGGCTGCCGGCCCAACTGGAGAGCTGCCATGACAAGCTTGATCTGCCGTCGTGTTCTCTACCTGGTCATCGCGCTGGGTGTTGGCACCGTGACCTGCCTTGCTGCTACTCAAAGCCACGCGCGCTCAACGCTGGACGTCATCCGCGAGCGTGGCAAGTTGCTCGCCGGGGTCCGCTTCGACGCCCCGCCAAACGGCTATGTCTCGCCGCAGGGAGAGAACGTCGGCTTCGGCCCGGACCTGGCCCGAGAGTTCGCCCGCCATCTCGGCGTCGAGCTCGAGCTCGTCCAGGTGACCTCTAAGAATCGCATCCCGCTACTGCAGAGCGGGCAGATCGATGCCGACATCGGCACCACCACGCCGACCAAGACGCGAGACGAGGTCATCGACTTCTCTTACGTCTACGTCGTCGACCCGACCCTGATCCTGGTCCGCAAAGGCGACAGCACCGATCCGGCCGACTATTTCGACAGCGACCGCGTGGTCGGCGCGCTGCAGGGCTCGTTCTACGTCGCGCTCTGGAAGCAGCACGCGCCCAGTGCCCGCATCCTGGAGTACCAGGAACTCCCGGAGCTGGTCGTCGCACTGGCGCAGGGCAAGGTGGACGTCGTCCCCACCATGCGCTCGCAGGCCTTCGGCATCATGGAGGCCCTGGGCGAGCGAGCCGAGGGGCTCGCGGTCGGCGAGACCTTCTTCGAGGACGTGATGGCGATCGGGCTGCGAGAGAACGACTCCGACTGGCGCGACTGGGTGAACTGGGCGCTGCAGCGCCTGTGGGCCGACGGGACCTACCAGGCGCTCTATAAGAAGCACTACCGGATGGACCCGCCTTTTGCGCTTGGCGACGCCGGCCGGCTCCAGCCGGGCGTCGACACGGTCGCGCAGGAAGACGATCCCTGGTAGCGGCGCGCGCGCCGTCCCGCGACGGCGTCTCGTTCCTTCCAGCTCATTCACGCCGCTCGGGCGCCAAAGCCATGAACCTCGATTGGCACATCATCTGGGAATACCGCAGCGATTTGCTGCAGGGCTTTGTGCTCACGCTCCAACTCTCGCTCGTCGCCATCGCCGGCGCCAGCCTCCTGGGAACCCTCGTCGGCTGCCTTCGGGCGAGCGGCGGCTTCCTGGCGCGGCGCCTGACCGCGCTCTATGTCGAGCTGCTGCGCAACATCCCGATCGTCGTCAAGCTCTTCCTTGCCCATTTTATCCTGGGCATCGACGCGCTGCCCGCCGGCATTGCGGCGCTCATCCTCCATCAGTCCGCCTACGTTGCCGATGTGACCGCTGCCGGCCTGAGATCCATCCCCTCGGGACAGTCGGACGCAGCGCTGGCGCTGGGGCTGTCGCGGTGGCGCAGCTTCTGCCTGGTGCTTCTGCCCCAGGCAGCGCGCGCGATGATGCCGCCCATGACGACCCAGTACACGCAGATCGTGAAGAACTCCTCCGTCGTCATGCTCGTTGCCCTCCAGGAGCTGACCTTCATGACCCAGCGGATCGAGCACGAGACCTTTCGCGGCCTGGAGGCGGCGACAACCGCGACGGTTCTCTACGCCGCCATGGCGCTTGCCATCGCAGCGGCGATGTCGGGCGTCGAGCGGGCGCTGGAGAGGAGGGGTGCTTGACCGCCGCCGTCTTGCAGCAAGCGCACAGGCCGCCCGCGACCAGGGCGCAGGAGCGCTTGTGGCGGCTCCTTCTCCTAACCGCGCTGCTCGGCATCGTCTGGCTGGCCCGCGACCTGCGCTGGGCGGAAGTCTGGGCGAGTGCAGGCTTCCTGCTGAGCGGCCTTGCGACGTCTTGGATGCTGGCGCTGGCCGCCATCAGCCTCGGCGCGCTGGCGGCCGTTCCGCTGGCCCTTGCCCGCATGCACGCACCCGCCGGCTTGCGCCACGCCGTCGTCATGCTGATCGAGCTCGTGCGCGCAACGCCAGAACTGCTGGTCGTTTTCTGGCTGTTCTTCGGGCTTCCTGCTGTAACGGGCAAAGCCGTCTCGGGCTGGACCGCGGCCGTTGCCGCGCTCAGCGTGATCGCGGCGGCGCACCTCGCGGAGGTCGTGCGCGGCGGCCTTGTCTCCGTGCCCGAGGGTCAGTGGGACGCCGCCCGTGCCATCGGCCTCAATCCTCGCCAGGCGCTGCTTCGCGTGGTGCTCCCCCAGGCGCTCCGCAACATGCTCCCGGCCCTGATCGCGCAGCTTGTCTCGCTGTTCAAGACGACCTCGCTGGCCTATGTCGTCGGGGTCGTCGAGTTTTTTCGAGCCGTTTCGATCGTCAACAACGCGGTCTTTGCGCCCTACGCTCTCTATCTGACGCTGACAGCCGGATACCTCCTGTGCTGCGGGCTGCTCACATGGTGCCTGCGCCGGCTCGACCCGAACTACCTGCTCGCTTCCTAGGGCGGCAGCCGCCCTTCGTGGGCGACACAACTTTGCGTCCAGGGGGCGATCAGTCGGCCGAAGAAACTTTCCTACGGCCGCGGTAACGCGCCGCCCGCTGCCGGAGGAATGTAAGCTTTAGGCGAATAAATTGTATCGCTGTGGATTCAAGGTTGCGCCTCAGCACCTGTTGCAAAAGGATCTGAAGGGGCAGGGAGGACGTGCAGAGGGCGGCGGAAGGAAAGCGCGCATGCCAGCCTGCCCGTTGCGCGGGCGGCGCCGGCGAGGGCGGTTCTCGCCCGGAGCCGGCTCCCGCGGCAGATGCGATATCGCCGTCGACTTGGTAAGGGAGGGATAGGTGCGCGAGGAGGCTCAGGAAAAACCTCTCGTCGTGATCTGCACCAGCGACGTCGACCTCTATTTGCTGCTCGACCACGTGCTCCAGGCGGAGAGCTTCGTCACCCAATTGGCGGGCGGCGTCGACGAAATCCTGGAGATCTGCGCGAATGGGGATTCCCGCGCAATCTTTCTTGATCGCCGCCGGCATTCCGGCGCCGCGGCAGGCAAGCTCAGGACCTTGCGCCAGGATTCCCGCACCCGCAGCATCCCGATCATCGCCCTCATCGATCAGGGGGCGGAGCGCGACTACGTGGATCTCCTCAAGTCCGGAATCGACGACATCTTCATCAGGCCGATGCTGCCAGCCAAGCTCGTCGAGCGCCTGAATGCCTTAACCCGCGACCCGCCCCGGGGCGCGGCGGGACGCGCGAGCGGGCCGGGCGTCGTGCACTTTGCCGACCTCGAGATGGACCTGATCACCTATCGGGTCCGCCGCGGTGGTCGTGATATCCACCTCAGTCCCATCGAGTTCAAGATCCTGCGCCACCTGCTCCAGCATCCCGAGCAGGTCTCCACCCGCGAAGAACTGAAGAATGCCGCCTGGCAAGGCAACGTGCACGTCGGGCGCCGGACGATCGACGTCCACGTGGGCCGCCTGCGCAAGGCCCTGCTTTCGGTCTCTGACCGCGACCTGATCAGGACCGTGAGGTCGGTCGGCTACGCCCTCTCCAATCAGCCGGGCGACGGGGGTCAGCAGGGCGACAACGGTCAGCACGGCTGAGCGGTCGGCGCGACCACGTCAGATGCCGGCCGTCGAACGCCGGAGTCGTCACCGTTACAAGACCTGCCGCGTGCCGCGAGCGCATGACGCTTTCGCGACGGCATCTTTGCCAAAGCTTGCTTTGCCGCCCGAGGCGCCAACCGGAATAATCGTGCCAATCCGAATGCTGGAAAAGCTGGCATTGCCTCCAACCAGGGAGCGCGCACTTGGGCAGGACCCCTCAGCCGTCGAAGGCATCCTTTCGGGACACCGCCTTCGTGATCAAGGAAGCCACGGGCCACTTCGACCTCGCATACCGCGTCAACGTGATGGGCCTCTACGGAAGGTCGCTTGCCAAGCGCGCCATTCAGCTCTCGCCACAGGAGCCTGGCGCAGGCGCCATCGTGGACTTCGTCCGCTGCTCCTATCTCGGCCTGGACAATCACCCCAGTATCGTTCGCGGCGCTGTCGATGCGATCACCGACTATGGATCCCTGCACTGGTCCTGCGCCCGCACGAGGCTGAGCTTTGCTCTGCTCAGAGACCTGGAAGCGGAAATCTCTCAGCTCTTCAGGGCGAGAGTCGTTGCCTTCTCCTCCGTCATGCTCGCGAACCTCGGCGCGCTCCCGCTCATCGCCTCGGGGCATCTCACGGGGGGCGTCAAGCCGGTTGTGGCCTTCGACCGGCTCTGCCATGCCTCGCTCGCCTATCACAAGCCGGTCGTGGCCGCGGAGACGGAGGTCGTCACCGTCGATCACAACGACCTCTCGGCGCTCGAGAGACTCTGCGAGGCCAAAGGCTGCGTCGCCTATATCTGCGACGGCGTCTACTCCATGGGTGGTGAGGCACCGCTCCAGGCGCTGATGCGTCTTCAGGAACGCTACAACCTCTTCCTCTACATCGACGACGCCCACGGGATCTCGATCCTCGGCGCACAGGGCGAGGGTTTTGCGCGCGGCCAGCTGCCGGACGAACTGGGACCCCGGACCATCGTTGCGGCCTCCCTGGGCAAAGGCTTCGGCGCCTCCGGCGGGGTCTTGATGCTCGGCAGCCGGGAGCAAGAGGATGTGGTGCGCCGCTACGCCCAGCCCTATGCCTTCTCGGCAGCCCCCAACCTGGCCGCGGTCGGCGCGGCGCTGGCCTCCGCCGCCATCCACAGATCGCAGGAGCTGCCACGGCTCCAGGCCTGCCTGCAGCACCGCATCGACGCCTTTGACGATCGCATCCACACGCCCCAGAAGGGAAGCCGGTTGCCCATTCGGCTGGTCCCCTTCGGCATTGCAGACGAGGCAATCCTTGCGGCCAAGCTGCTTCTCGATGGCGGCTTCTATGTCTCCGCTGTCTTCTTTCCGACCGTGCCCCGCGGCGCCGCCGGTCTGCGCATCTGCCTCACCGCGAGCCATGCGCAAGACGACATCCGCAGGCTCTGCGGGCTGATCGACGCGGCCCAGGCCTGGCGCGCCTTCGATCCGGCGGCGCAGGCGGGAGGCATGCCATGCCGCTGAGGGAGTTGCCGCGATGACGGTGCTGGAGACCGAGCGCCTGATCCTCAAGCCGGTCGCGGCCGCGCACGAGGAGGCGCTGCACCGGCTTCACCGCGATGCCCTCATCGTGCGCGCGTTGTGGGACGGACGCCTGCCGACGCGGCAGCACACCAGGGAAAGGCTCGCCCTCTATCTCACAGACTGGCGCCAGCTGGGCATCGGCTTCTGGATGGTCTACGAGAGGCGCGACGACGGCCCCGTCCTGGTCGGTCGCTCGGGGCTGAGGTGCTTGGACGGCTCGAGCGTCGTCGAGTTCGGGCACTGCTTCTCGACGGCCGGGTCGGGCCGAGGGCTGGCAGTCGAGGCCGGCAAGCGGGTCTTCGAGCACGCCTTCTCGGTCCTTTCGCTCCCGCTGCTCGTCGGCGTCATCGCACCCGACAATACGGCGGCGATCAGGGTTGCCGAGAAGCTCGGCCAAAGGTTTGTAGGCTACCGCATGCACCGCGGCCGATTGCGGCGCTACTACGAGACGACGCGCGAGGAGTTTCCGCGGCTCCCGTGGGCGGTTTCGGCGCGCTTGGCTGGCAAGGTGCCAGGTCCTACCTTGCGCGGACGGCCGTGATCGCGGCGGCGCCTCCGAGCCGCGCTTGGCCTCGGGCGCCAAGTCGTGGCGGCCGGCACGGGCCGCGATGAAAGGGCCGTCGACCCCCGACCCGGCTGGCGATGCCGGCCGCGCGATCGGCCTCTGCCTGCTTGGAGTCTTCCTCTTCCAGGTCCTGAACCTGCTGGGAAAGCATCTCGCCGACAGCTATCCGATTCCGGTCCTCGTATTTTTCCGCAGCTTTTTCGCGCTCCTCGCCTGCCTTGTGGTAATGGCAGCCACCGGCGGGCGGGCGCATTTCGGGACCCGTCGGCCGGTGGCCCTCGTGCTGAGGGCGCTGGTTTGGCTCGCTATGCTTTACTGCTCCTTCGCGGCCTATCACCTGCTGGCGGTGGCGGATGCCGCCACCATCGGCTTTTCGGCGCCGATCTTCGTCGCGGCCTTCGCGGCCGGGGCCTTGGGAGAGAGGATGAGCCTCGGGTGCTGGGCCGCCGTCGCCGTCGGCTTCCTGGGAGTCGTCGTGGCGTTGCGCCCTGACGGTGATCTCCTGCACCTGGGGAGCCTGACTGCGCTCGGCAATGCTGTGCTCTACGCGCTGGGAGCGGTCATGGTCCGCGCGCTCAGCCGCAGCGAGAGCAGCACGACCATCGTCCTCTACTGCTGTCTCGTGACGACCACGGTCTCCGCCGCCATGCTGCCAGCGGTGTGGAAGGCGCCCACGCTATCCGATCTCTCGCTGCTTTGCCTCCTCGGCACACTCGGGGCTGCCGCCCAGTACCTCGCCACGGAGGCCTTCCGTCACGCTCCTGCCTCTCTGGTCGCGCCCTTTACCTACAGCGGTCTGATCTGGGCCCTTCTCCTGGGCTATCTCATCTGGGGAGAGCGTCCCGACGGTCTCGGGATGATCGGGGCGGGTCTCATCGTGGGCGCCGGCCTCTACCTGCACGCCGCAGGCGGCGCCGCCCCGGCTGCCCGCGCTGCACCGCCGCCGGAGCAGCCGGTGGACACCGCGGCCAAGGCAGCGGCGGGCCTCAATAGGTGCTCTTGTCCAGCGCCCCGACGCGTCCCGACTCGCGGACCTCCAGGCTGACAGCCCTGAGGTCGGCGAGGTAGCGGTCGATCACCGGCGCATGCACAGGGTTGATCGCAAAATGGATGGCCTCCGGCTCCAGGCTGCGGCCCATGAACCAGCCGCGCGCGCCCATGCCCTCGGCGAGGGCGTTGGTATCCAGCGCCGCATCCCGTGAGCGGTACAGCAGCATGGAAAGTTCCGACGGCCGGATCACCTCGAGGCCAGGAATGCTCTCGATGCCGCCCATCAGCCCCTGCTTGGCGCTCATGATGCGTCGCGCGATGCGGCGGTAACCGGCCTCCCCGAGGTAGTTCATGACGGCCCAGGCAGAAGCCGCCGGCCCGCCGGGACGCGAGCCCAGGAAGGTATCGGTCGCATAGACGCCACGCGGCCAGTCGCGATGCTCGAACTGCTGGAACCGCCGCAGCGTCTCGCTGCGGAGCAGCAGGACCGAGGCCCCCTTCGCCGAGAATCCGTACTTGTGAATGTCGGCTGCAAGACTCGTCACGCCTGGCACGGAGAAGTCGAAGTCCGGGATGGGATAGCCTTCCATCCTCGCGAAGGGGGCGAGGAAGCCGCCCAGGCAGGCGTCCACGTGCAGCCACAGCCCTCGCGCCTCGGCAATCGCACCGAACTCGGCAACGGGATCGAAGACGCCATGGGTGTAGCCGGGCGCCGAGGCCACCAGCATGATCGTGCTGTCGTCGATGGCCTCGGCGATCGCGGCAGGGTCGGCGCGAAAGGCGTCGGAGATCGGCACGCGCCGGACCTCGAGACCGAGGTAATGAGCGGCCTTGTCGATGCTCGGATGGCAGCTGCGCGGCACGACGATGCTCGGTCGGGCAAGCTCCGGTCGCTCGGTCAGGGCGCGGTTTCGGGCAGCCTTGACCGCGAGGAGCTGGCTTTCCGTGCCGCCCGAGGTGAAGGTGCCGCCGGCCTCGTCACCGGCGTTGAAGAGCCTGAGCGCCATCGAGACGATGTCGGCTTCGAGCTGCACCAGACTCGGGAAGGCCTTCCGGCCCAGCGCGTTCTCCGAGAAATAGAGGTTGAAGGCCTCCCGCGATACCTTCAGCAGCGCCTCGTCGTTGTAGTAGACGTAAAGCGGAAGCCTTCCTTCGCGCCAGTTGTAGTCACACCGCTTGGCGTCGAGCAGCGACCGCCGAATCTCCTCCCAGGGGCGCCCCTCGGTTGGAAGGACCGCCGCATGCTTCTGCCCTGACATCGCTTCTTCCTGCTGAGAGGTGCCAGGACCTGCCGCAAAGGCGGCCACCGGCACCGATGTGATCCCGTAAAAATGTTATCACAAACTAACAGTCATTCAAAGGCTCTGTCGCCGTCCGGTAACAGGCGCGACTAATTATTTGGTATTTAAGTAATTTCAGCGCTCATCCTGGCCTCTGGACGGCAGACAGGGCGGTGCATTCAGCATGTTATACAGGAAGTGGCTGCTGCGGGGCCGCAAGGCTGTGGAATTATTCGAGCTGGCGCAGGGCTTGGTGGGCGGCATCAACGAGGAGCGCGACGTGGCTTTCGTCCATCGGCGTCGACAGCGCCCCCAGCCCGATCGGCGAGAGCAGGACGCCCTGGTCGCGAAAGCCGCGGACGAGCCTGGCGAGCCGCGCGCGCTCGGCCCCGTCGCGATAGGCCGTGCGGTAGTTCTCGAGCGGGCCCGCCTTGAGGTGCAGCAGGAAGAGAGATCCGCGGCCGGTGACCTGGCCGGCCAGGCCCGCTGCGGCGAAAGCCCGCCTGAGCCCCTCTCGGGCCAGATCGCCCAGCGCTGCCAGCCGGTCGAAGGCCTCCGGCGTCAGCGCCGCCATCGCGGCAGCGCCGGCGACCATGCTCAGCGGGTTGGCGGTGAAGGTTCCGGCATGGGCCACCGCCGGCTTGCCCTTGCTCGGGTCGAAGACGGCCATGATCTCGCGACGCCCGGCGATCGCCCCGATCGGCAAGCCGCCGCCGATGATCTTGCCGAAGGCGGTGATGTCGGGCTCGAGCCCGAGCTGGGCGGCGGCGCCGCGATAGCCCATGCGAAAGTTGAGGACCTCGTCTGCGATCAGCACGATTCCGTGCCGCCGGGTGAAGGCGCGCAGGAATTGCAGGTAGGCGGCTGTGGCCGCCACCAGCCCCATGCGCGAGGGCAGGGGATCGATCAGGACGCCTGCCAGGTCGGGCAGCGCCCGGCTGAGGAGGGCCTCGCTCGCCGCGACGTCATTGAACGGCAGGACGACGGCTTCCTTCAGCACCGATGGCGGCGTGCCGGCGTTTAGCGCCACCGGCCGCGGCAGCGGCTCGCCCCAGGTGTCGGGCGTCGGATCGAGGCTCACCTCGACCAGATCGTATCCGCCGTGGTAGGCGCCTTCGCACTTGGCGATCCTGCTCCGGCCGGTCAGGGCGCGGGCAGCCTTGACGCCCAGCATGACCGCCTCGGTGCCGGTGTTGGCAAAGCGCAGGTGTTCGAAGTGAGGCACCCGGGCGCAGAGGAGCTCCGCCAGCGCGATCTCCGTCAGGGTCGGATTGCTGAAGCAGGTGCCCAAGGCGAGCTGGCGCTGCAGCGCGGCCACCGTCGCCTCGTGGCAATGACCGTGGATGAGCGTCGTGAAGTTGTTCTGCAGGTCGAGATAGCGCCTCCCGTCGAGATCGCGCACGAAGGGCCCGGATCCGGCGGCAAGATAGAGCGGATGGGGGCTCTCATAGGCCGTGCTGCGGGTGTTGCCGCCGGGCATGACCGCCCGCGCGCGTTCATGGGCCCGGGCGGATTGCGGGTGGGTGGCGATCTTCGAAAGAGGCTGGTTCATGTCAGGACGCTTTCCGTCGCGGGGCCGTTGGCCCTTGGTGCTCTGCCGTGCAGGCCCCGGCCGCGCCGCTCCCTGCCCGGACCCTTCAGGCATTCTCTGCGCGGGCGGCTGCTTCGGCCAGGCTCGCCTTGCGAGGCCCGCTGCGGGCGCTATGGGGTTGGATAATGCCGTCCTCGCCCGCCAGGTCGGCGATGTAGGCCAGCGCCGGCCCGATGTCGCTCTCGATCGCTCGCCGGGCGGCATCGCCGTCGCCGGCCTGCAGCGCGCGGATGATCTGGCCCCGCCAGTCGTGCTTCAGCGCGCGAATGTAGTCCGGGTAGAGAAGGCGCAGACAGGAGCCGGTCTGCAGCCAGAGCGTTTCGATGACGGGGAGCAGGAGTGGCATGTGCGCCGCGCGGTAGAGCGCGAATTGAAACGCCGTCAGCTTGGCGATGTCGGCTGCGACGTCGCCGCGCTGGCGGGCCGCGGCGAGCTCGAGCGCGAGCTGGCGCAGCCGGGCGATCTCCTCCGGCGCCGCATGCTCAGCGGCCCTG
>DATCXZ010000347.1:0-12341 GCA_036570545.1 Kiloniellaceae bacterium | reverse complement strand
CAGGTCTCCGACGCCGCCATGGCGGCGGCCATCGCGGCGATCGAGCCGGGAGCGACGGAGCGCCAGGTGGCAGCGGCCTGCCACAAGGCGATGATCGAGGCCGGCGGCACCTTCCCGGGCTTCGGCCCCTTCATCCGCTCGACCCGCCGCCTCGGCGAAGAGCACACGACCTGGAGCGATGCGGTTCTGGCCGAGGGCGATGCGGTCTTCCTGGAGCTGTCCGGCTGCGTCGGACGTTACCACGCGCCGCTCGGCCGCCTGGTCCACGTGGGCCGGCTGCCGGACGGCACGGCGGAAATGGCGGCGGTCTGCCAGGAGGCTTTCGGCGCGGTGCTTGCCGCCCTCCGGCCGGGGGCGCTGGCGCGCGAGGTCTATGCCGCCTGGCAGGCGGTGGTCGACCGCGCCGGCCTCGGCCACTATCGTCGCCACCACTGCGGCTACGCGGTCGGCATCGGCATGCCGCCGAGCTGGACCGGCGGTAACAGCGTGACCGGCCTGCGCTCCGACGGCGACATGGCGCTGCGCAGCGGCATGACCTTCCACATCCTGTCGTGGCTGATGGGCGCGGGGCAGATGGGCGCGGGGCAGGGCCGGGGCGACTACTTCGTGTCGGACACGGTGCTGCTCGGCGAGGCCGGCGCGGAAGTGCTTACGCGCACGCCGACCGCGCCAACCGTGCGGGCGTGACGCCGCTCTGCTGCTGTGAAAGCCCCGCCGCTGCTGCACGGACGATTCCCCTGATCGGCCGACGTGATCGCGTCTGGTGCCAGCAGTCTCCGCCCGAATCGCCCGAAGGAGTCTCGGAATGCCGCGGAACGCGGGAAACAATCGCCAGCACGACGGGGTATCTGGCCGTGGAATTTTTGATGCTGCGCGCGGCGCCGGACCGCCGGCGTTCGCACATCTCCGCCGCCCACTCAGGCCGTCACCCCGGCCAAGCGAGCGTCCCGCGAGCGCGAGCCGGGGCCTATTGCGACGCTTGGTGCCCGGCCTATCCGTAGATCCCGGCTCGCGCTCCCTTCGGTCACTTGGCCGGGATGACAGGGTGGATGATGGCTTGCGCTTGGCTTAAGGCTGGAACTGCTCCTTGACGATGCGCTCCTCGAGATTGTGCTCGGGATCGAACAGCAGGTTCAGGTCGACGCTGGTGTCCTCGCGCACCGCGACGCGGGCGACGTCGCGCACCTCGGTGAAGTCGGCGGTGGCGCTGACCGGCCGCTTGGCGGCCTCGTGGACCTCGAAGATCACCTCGGCGCGCGCCGGCAGCAGGGCGCCGCGCCAGCGCCGCGGGCGAAACACGCTGATCGGCGTCAGCGCCAGGAGCTGGGCGCCGAGCGGTATGATGGGGCCGTGGGCGGAGAGGTTGTAAGCGGTGCTGCCGGCCGGCGTCGCGACCATGATGCCGTCGCAGATCAACTCGTCCATGCGCTTCACGCCGTCGATCGTGACACCGATCTTGGCGGCCTGGCGGCTCTCGCGCAGCAGCGAGACCTCGTTGATGGCGAGCGCATCCGCCTTGTGCCCGGCGGCGGTATCGACGCGCATGCGCAGCGGGTGGAGGGTCACCTGCTGGGCGCGGGCCAGACGCTCGGGCAGGCCGTCCTCCTCGTACTGGTTCATCATGAAGCCGATGGTGCCGCAGTTCATGCCGTAGATCGGCACGCTGCGGTCGATGAAGCGGTGCAGGGTCTCCAGCATGAGCCCGTCGCCGCCGAGGGCGACGATGACCTCCGCCTCGTCGAGCCCCGCCGTGGGGTAGCGCGCCTCGAGGCGCGCCTTCGCCTCGCAGGCATCCGGCGTGTCGCTGGCAACCAGCGCGAAGCTTCGACGGGTCATGGCGGCAGGCCCTTAGAGGTTCCCGGTACAGCATTCCTGAGCGTCTGCCCGCAGTAGACGGGCGGCGACTCCGGGCCGGGGACTCCGGGCATTGGGGCCGCGCCGGGAGTATAGCGCCCCGGCGTTGCCGTGCCAGGGCCGGCGGACACAGGCGTAGCCAGGGCGCGAGGCTTGCCAAAGCGCGGGGGCTCCCGCAGTCTGGCGGCCTTGGAATCGGCGCGGGGCAGCGGGGAGATGGGGATGCGGGCGCGGAGCGGGCTGGCGGCGGCGCTGGCGGTGGGGCTGGTGATCGGGGGGATGGCGACACCGGTTGGCGTGGCGGCCCAGGAACCGTCGGACGACCGCCATGCCGGCTACTACTACCCGGAGCACGGCACGCCGGAGGTCTACGACGCGCGCGCCTATACCCTGCCCGACGCGTCGCGCAAGGCGCGGATCGCCTTCGTTACCAGCATCACCAACGAGCAGAACAAGGCGCCCTATCCGCCGCAGGCGGCGATCTTCGCCAAGGGATCGGAGGCGGAGAAGCTGATCATCGTCGCGCTGGAAGACGGCCGCATCGACACCATCTATCGGGCGCGGGCGATCTTCGCGCAGATGACGGCGGTGGCACGCCTGCTGCCGGCGTTCTCCCAGCTCGGCGTGGAGGACTTCTACACCTTCTTCGATCTCGCGAAGATGCTGGGTTTCGAGCAGATCACCATTTCCAACGGCCGCGACTTCGCGCACCAGGTCCTCATCCGGTAGCGGGACCGGGGGCGCGCTTGGACATCGCATGGCCGGCAGCTCTGGCCGAAGATCGCTTCCTCTGGCTGGCCGTGGCGGCGCTCGCCGCCGGCTTGGTGCGCGGCTTCTCCGGCTTCGGCGCGGCGATGGTCTTCATTCCGCTGGCTGGCATCGTGGTGTCGCCGCAGACGGCAGTGCCGCTGCTGTTCGTCGCCGACAACCTGGCGACCCTGCACATCACGCTGCCTTCGTTCCGGCGCTGCTGCTGGGCGGAGATCCTGCCGCTGACGGCGGGGGCGACGCTGACCGTGCCGCTCGGCGTGGCGCTGCTGGTCGCCGTCGATCCGCAGGCGATGCGCTGGGCGATCTCGCTCTCGATCCTGCTGGCCGTGGGAGTGCTCGCCAGCGGCTGGCGCCTGAAGCGGGCGCTGTCCACGGCGGGAACCGCGGCCGTTGGGGGGCTCTCCGGCTTGGCCGGCGGCGCCGCTGCCCTCTACGGCCCGCCGCTCATCCTGTTTTGGCTCGGCGGCTCCGCCGGCGCGGCGCAGGTGCGCGACAACATCTACGCCATCTTCGGGCTGCTGGCGGTGGTGGCGGGCATCACGCTGTGGCTGAACGGGCTGCTGACGCTGGCGGTCCTGCACGAGGCGCTCATTCTGCTGCCCATCTATGTCGTCGGCACCCTCGCCGGCGCGCGGCTGTTCCGACGCTCCACCGACGGCGCCTATCGCCTGCTGGCGCTGGGGCTCTGCGCGCTGTCGGCGCTTGCCGCGCTGCCGCTGTGGGAGAACCTCTGAGCGGTCGCCTCTGAACGGTCGCCTGGGGCCGCGTCATCGGCTATTGCTGAGGCCATGGAAGCTCTGACGATTCGCCGCGCGACGGCAAGCGATCTCGAAGCCATCGTCGCCCTGCTGGCCGACGACGTGCTGGGCCGGGCACGGGAGAACCCGGGGCCGCCGCTCGACCCCTGCTACGCCGACGCCTTCGCCGCCATCGAGCGCGACCCCAACCAGTTCCTCGCCGTCGCCGAGGAGGGTGGCGCGATCGTCGCCTGCCTGCAGCTCAGCTTCATTCCGGGCCTGTCGCGGCGCGGCCTGTGGCGCGGGCAGATCGAGAGCGTGCGCGTGGCCGCTACACGGCGCGGCGGCGGTCTCGGCCGGAGAGTCTTCGAGTGGGCGATTGAGGAATGCCGCCGGCGCGACTGCGGTCTGGTGCAGCTTACCACCGACAAGGCGCGGCCCGACGCGCGGCGCTTTTACGAGTCGCTGGGGTTCGAGGCCAGCCACGAAGGTATGAAGCTGGTGCTGTAAACGCTGCCCCTCCGAAAGGACCCTTGCATGACAACGGACGCCCTTATGTCGAGCGTGGTGACGCTGAGGCCCTTCGTTCCGGCGAAGGACTTCCAGAGCAGCCAGCGCTTCTACGAGGCCCTCGGCTTCACTGTCACGCCACTGAGCGAGAAGATCGCTCGGGTCCTGTTGGGGAAGGGGCGGGATACCGCGTCCTTCCTGCTGCAGGACTTCTATGTGAAGGAGTGGGCCGAGAACCACATGATGCAGTTGGTCGTCGCCGACCTGGACCGCTGGTGGCAGCACATCGAATCGCTCGAGCTCGACAAACGCTTTGGGGTCGGCCCCCCACGCCCGCCCAAGGAGGAAAGCTGGGGACTGCGCGTCGCCTACCTGTGGGATCCTGCCGGTGTGCTCTGGCACATCACCGCCGCCGGCCATGCAAAGCCGGCCGGCGCGTGACGAGCTTCGCAGAACGGAGCTGCCCCCCTCGCCCTCCCTCTCGCGAGGGCCTACGACATTCACACATCTCGTGCAGGAGAGGCCCGCTCTCGCCACACAACGGCTGTCGTCCCGAGACTTGTTCCCGGGACCCAATGCCCGAGCCGTCTGAAGGTCTTGCCGCTCAGGGGTGGGGCGTTCGCGACTGGCGGGGATGCAATCGTGGAAAGACGCCGCCACGCGCTGATTCCAATGGGTCCCGGCAACGAGTGCCGGGACGACAGCCTTGGTATGGCAGGGACAAGTCGTCAGCCGCCGGTGACGCTCATGTGGCGGGAGACCGCAGGCTGCTTGCGGCGGCGGTCGATGATGAAGTCGTGGCCCTTGGGCTTGCGGCCGATCGCCTCGAGGATCGCGGCGTCGAGCAGCTCGTCGCCCTCGCTCTGGCGCAGCGGCGTGCGCAGGTCGGCGGCGTCCTCCTGGCCCAGGCACATGTAGAGCGTGCCGGTGCAGGTCAGCCGCACGCGGTTGCAGCTTTCACAGAAGTTATGGGTCATCGGCGTGATGAAGCCGAGGCGCCCGCCGGTCTCCTTCACGCGCAGATAGCGCGCCGGCCCACCGGTGCGGTAGTCGATCTCCTCCAGCGCCCAGTTCTCGGCGAGCTGCGCGCGCAGCATGGAGAGCGGCCAGTACTGGTCGACACGCTGCTCGCCGATCTCGCCCATCGGCATGACCTCGATGAAGGTGAGGTCATAGCCCTCGCCGCCGCACCAGGCGACCAGGCGGTCGACCTCGTCATCGTTCACGCCCTTCAAGGCCACGGCGTTGATCTTGACCTGAAGGCCGGCGTCCTTGGCGGCGGCCAGGCCCTCCATCACCTTGTCGAACTTGCCCCAGCGGGTGATCGCCTGGAACTTGTCGGGGTTCAGGGTGTCCAGCGAGACGTTCACCCGCTTCACGCCGAGGCCGGCCAACTCGTGCGCGAAGCGGCTGAGCTGGCTGCCGTTGGTGGTGAGGGTGAGCTCCTCCAGCGCGCCGCTGTCGAGATGGCGCGAGAGGGAGTGGAACAACTTCATGATGTCGCGGCGCACCAGCGGCTCGCCGCCTGTGAGGCGCAGCTTCTTCACGCCGCGGCGCACGAAAGCGCTGCACACGCGGTCGAGCTCCTCCAGCGAGAGAATTTCCTTCTTGGGCAGGAATGACATGTCTTCCGCCATGCAGTAGACGCAGCGGAAGTCGCAACGGTCGGTGACCGAAACGCGCAGATAGGTGATCGCCCTGCCAAAGGGATCGATCATCTCGGCCATCAGGTATCTCCCAACCCTTCGTATGCTGGCGGCTTGCTTGCGCCTCTCGTGAATATAGTAGCAGGGGGCAGTCATTTCGCCCCCAACTTTTGTGCGGGCTATGCTCCCGATTTCATGGCGTTTTTCCCGTCGGGAGAGTGCCGGGGCCGCGATTTCGCGTATTGCCGGCGGGCCGGGTCCGCTCTAGCCTCGCGCGATGGTCGTCTCACTGAAAGAGGTCCGTTTCCTGGACCGGCCCGCTGCCCGGCTGTGCGCCGTGGGCGTGGCGCTGCTGACGGCGGTGCCGCTCGCCGTCATGCACCGCGACGACCTCTTTCCGCCCGAGCGGGCGGCGGTGAACGCCGACGATCCGGTGGCGCGCTGCCTGGCGGAGCGGGGCGTCGATATCGACAAGATGGCGGCCGACGGCACTATCACGCGCCAGCAGGCCGAGCTGTTCAAGGGTCGCGCCGAGGCGCTTTGCCAGGCTCAGGTCGGCGGCGGCAACAACGTGGTGCCGCCGCCGCAATAGGTATCAGAGCACGCCGGCGAGGATCGCCAGGCCGGAGAGGCCGATGAAGGCGCCGCCGGCGCGGGCGAGCTTGTGGCTGGCGGCTCCGGCTGCCTTGTCGAGGCCGAAGCCGAGCGCCAGCCCGGCGCCATGCAGCAACGCCGTCGCCAGCAGGAAGCCGAGGCCATAAGCGAGGCCGGAAGCGGCGACTGGCATCTCGGCGCCGTGGGCATGGCCATGGAACACGGCGAAGGCGCCGACCAGCGCCATGGCCGCGATCGCCGGCAGCGACAGGCCGAGCGCCAGGGCGCCGCCGATCACGACGATCGAGAGCGCGATGCCCGTCTCCACGAAGGGAAGGCCGACGCCGGCGAAGCCGACGGCGCCGCCAAGCGCCATCATCGCCACGAAGGCCACCGGCACCAGCCACAACGAGCGACCGCCGAGGAAGCAGGCGAAGAGGCCGACGCCGACCATGGCGAGCACGTGGTCGAGACCGCCCAGGGGATGCAGGAAGCCGACGGCGAAGCCGCCGGTGCCGCCCCCGACACCAATAGGGGCGCCGGTATGGGCCTGCGCCGCCGTGGCGGCCAAGAGGGTCACGACAAAAGCGGAAAGAAAGCGCATGGAAACTCCTTCGGGGCCCGCCGCCCCAGTGCTGGTGATCGCGAAGACGGCCGGTCTCCTGGCTCGGAGCTTCTTCCCGCGCTCGCCTTCCCGGCCTGTGGGCCAGTGGCGTCCCGTGAGCGCGGACGATCTCCTTACAGTCGCGGGGGCGGCACCGGCCTCTCACCGGCTTCCCGTTTCACCTCATGGCGAGGCACCGTCGACCGCAGGATGACCGCAACCAGGGGGAAAGGCAACCGGACTCCGGCCAGTCGGACTGTCCAGGGGAGTCAGTCTTCGATTTCGTCCACCGCATACTGGCCCGTCAGTCGCCGCCAGACATGCGCCCACGACAGTCCCACCGCCAGGATGATCGCCGCGCAGACCAGAACGATCCAGGTGATGGTGTTCCCCGAGTCAGCCCGCAGCAGGCCCCAGTCGATGAGAACCCAGATGATTGCGGCAAGCAGCGCGCAAACCAGGATCACGCCGTAGGTATCGAGGGCGTTCCAGGTCGCGATCAGCAGGATGCTCCAGCAGATCACCAGCACCGCGAGAGCGAGGAAATGAATTCCGCCCAGCTCGCCCGCCGCCATCGCGTCCATGAACCAGGTGTAGAAGCAGTATCCGGTGGGATTGTAGGTGGCCAGCACGATCGCCAGTGGCGCAAGAACGCGCAGCAGAAGGCCCAGGAAGGACAGGTTGTCTTTATCGCTCTTCGCCATCTGACGATCTCCTGCGGGACGGACTTTTCAGGGCAGGCTTGCGGGCTGCCGGGACGGCACATCTTAGCGGATCTGCTTGTTCCCGCAGCGACATTTGTGGTCCCCGCCGCCTGCGAAGCGGCCTCCGGTCCCACAACGGGTTTCGCCGACAGGTTTCGTTGCAGCACGGCGGGACGGCTCGTTGCTTCGGATCATGGAAAGTCGCAAGATGGAGTGGGGAGTTGCGACGCCTCGCCGTCGCCGCTGGACGTGAGGAACAGACGGGACCTTCCGTGATCCGTCGTCTTGGGCGTCCTATGCAGCCACAGCCCGCGCCATGACGCGCTTCGAGACGACAAGCCAGAGGAGCGATCCAATGAGCCTCAATGATGTCGTCGGGCAACTGCTGAGAGGCGGCATGTCGCCGGCCTCCAGGACACGCCTTGAACACTCGACGGGACCAAATGGACTGGGCGGCCTCGATGCTCAAGGAGGCCTGGGAGATGTGCTGAGCAGCTTCCTCGGTGGCGATGCCGCGGGACGGTCGTCCGGCGGCGATGGCGGCCTGCTCGGCGGGATCGGCAGCATGCTCTCCGGCAGCAGCGGCATCGGCGGCCTTAGCCGCGGCGAAGTCGGCGGGATCGGCGCGATTGCTGGTGCCCTTCTCGGCGGTCGGTCGGTGAAGGGCGCCATCGGTGGCGGTGCCATGGCCCTCCTCGGAACGCTCGCCATCTCGGCCCTCAAGAACTGGCAGCCGCAGGGCGGTAGCGAACCCGCCACCGCACCGAAGCTGTCGGAGGCGGAAGTGGAGCAGATGACGGCGCCGGAAACCGCCGAGCTTTGTCTGCGTGGCATGATCGAGGCGGTGAAGTCGGATGGCGCCATTGCGCCCGAGGAGATCGAACGCATCACGGGCCAGCTTCAGGAAGGGGGCATCACCGCGGAGGAACAGCGTTTCGTCATGGAGCAGTTGGCCAAGCCAGCCGACGTGGAGGGCCTGATTGCGGCAATTCCCAGTCGCGAAGTCGCCGCCCAGGTCTATGCCGCCGCCCTGATGGCCATCTCGGCCGATACCGATGCCGAGCGTGCGTTCCTGGCGCGACTGGCCCAGGGCGCAGGACTCGGTGCCGGACCGGTGCGGAGCCTTCACACGATGGTCGGGGCGCCAACGATGGCGGCTTGATGCGGTCAAGCCCGAGGGTGACGGGAATGTGGGTCACACCCGCACGCGGCGGACCACGCTGAAGCCCTTGCCGTCGGTCTCCTTGAGCACGCGGCCTTCGAGCGTGGCGAGGTCTTCGACGGCGACGCTCATGGTGAAGCCGTTGGCGTGCACCACGCGGGTGCCGTCCAGCATGATGGCGACATGGCCCGGCGAGTAGACGAGATCGCCGCGCTCCAGCGCGATCTCACCGGGGAGTCCGTTCAGCGCCTCGCCGACGGTGGGTGCCTGCTGGTAGGAGTCGCGCGGCGCCTGGACGCCGGCGCAGGCGAGCGAGAGCTGCACCAGCGAGGCGCAGTCGAGACCGATGCTGCTGCGCCCGCCCCAGTAATAGGGGGTGCCGAGGAACTCCAGCGCGGTGGCGACGAAGTCGGGCGAGGCCGCGGCGATCGGCTGCAGGTGCTTGCTATAGAGCCAGCCGCCGCCGGCGAGCCGGCTATAGGCGCCTTCGGTAGTGACGACGCAGAGCGGGCTGCCGATGCTGAGGCAATCGAGCGGCGGCGCCTTCAGGTTCGGCTCCGGGAAGAGGAAGCTGCGCAGCGCGCGCAGGCGGTGGGTCGGTGCCGGCGGCGGCGCGCCGAGCGCCGCGCTTTCCATGTAACCGACGTAGCGGTCGGTCTCGCTCTGCACCCAGGCCCAGCCGTCGCTCTCGTCGAAGACGCGCAGCGTCTCGCCGTAGAGGAGCTGGGTGTCGAGCGGCGCGCCGCGCGCCGGCTGGCGGCGCAGGTCGGCGACGCCGCGGGTCACGCCGGCAAGGCGTCCCTCGACGTAACGCGGGGCTGCCACCTGGTCCTTCAGGCGGAGGTCGGCGAGGTCGTCGCGCCAGGCGTTGAGGAAGGGATCGGGATTGGTCATGGGAGAACTTCTCTTCTCGTCACCCTCGGTCCCCAAGCCGAGGGTCCAGAGCAAGCGACGGAGCGGTCGCCCTGGATGCTCGGGTCAAGCCCGAGCATGACGATGGAGGCGGGGATGACGGCCGCGCAAGATATCGCACCACGTCACCCTTTATGCGAGCCCGGCTCGCCGTTGGTCTTGGCGCGGGCCAACTCGCGTTCGCGCAAGTCGTCGTCGGTGGTGCGCATGCGCGGGCGCTCGCCCAGCTTGAAGGGATTGTCGTCGCGCGCGAACTGGTCGGTGATGCGGCAGTCCTCGCACATCTTGATGCGGTCGGCCTGGCCGCCCTCGAGGAACATCGAGTGCTTGCCGGCGAGCTGACTGGCGATGCGCTCGATCGACTTGCGCACGCCGAAGGGTTTGCCGCAGCGGATGCACTCGAAGGGCTCGTCCTCGTTGAGCGTGACCGCGCTCATCGCCGTGTTGGTGAAGTTGAGGCGCGGCTCGAGCGCGATCACCTTCTCCGGGCAGGTGGCGCGGCAGAGGCCGCACTGCACGCAGGCCTCCTCGCGGAAGCCGAGCCACGGCCGGTTCTCGTCGTCGAGCAGCGCGCCGGTGGGGCAGGCGGAGACGCAGGCGAGGCAGAGGGTGCAGCCCGCAGTGTCGACGGCGATGCGGCCGAAGGGCGCGCCCGGCGCCAGCGGCAGCAGGTCGACCGGCGCCGGCGCCTTGTCGTGCAGGTGACGCAGCGCGAGGAAGGCGCGGCTGCGCTTGCCGCCGACAGGCAGGAAGGTACTCGGCGTCATTGAGCAAGGATGTTGGGGCGCCCCGGGCGCGGCGAGGCCGTAAAGCGTCGCCTCGACCGCGTCGGGGTCGGCATCGTCGATCAGGTGCAGGCGGCCCTCGCCGTAGCCGAGCCCGCTCAGCACGGTCTCGGCGAGACCGATCTGGCCGGCGAGGCCGCCAAGCTCGTCGCGCTTCTTCGGGTTGGCGAGGAAGACCACCTGTTCCGCGCCGTAGGCGAAGGCGGCGGCGAGGAAGTCGAGGCCGACCTGGGTCACCTCGTTCAGCGGGAAGGGCAGCACCTGCGCCGGCAGGCCGCGCCCGAAGCGCGCCATGATGCCGATCATCTCGCTGCCGTGCCTGGCGTCGTGCAGCAGCAGCGTCGCCCGCTTGCCGTCGGCCTCGCGATAGGCGCCGAGCAGGGTGCGCAGGCGCTCGAAGAGGCTGTCGCCGGCAGGGAGCTGATAGCTGGCGGCGCCGGTCGGGCAGACCGAGGCGCAGGAGCCGCAGCCGGCGCAGACCAGCGGGTCGATGTCGACGATGTCGCCGGCGGAGGTGATGGCGCCGGTGGGGCAGACGTCGAGGCAGCGCGTGCAGCCGGTCTTGCGGCTGCGCGAATGGGTGCAGATCTCGCCGCGGTACTGCACGTAGCGCGGCTTGTCGAACTCGCCGACGAGGTCGGCGATCTCGAAGAGCGCGCGCTGCACCGCCGCCGGGTCGCCGGGATCGGGGCGGAAGTAGCCGTCGCGCTTCTCCGCCGCCGCGAACAGCGGCTGGCCGCCGGAGAGGTCGAGAATGAGGTCGCACTCGGAAAAGGCATTGTTCTTCGGCGCGTCGAAGCCGAGCACGCTGCGCCCCGACGGCAGCGCCGGCGCGTAGCCGTTCACGGTGATGCCGAAGCCGCCGAGGTGGCCCTTGGCCTGCACGATGGTGCCCTTGAAGACCGGCACGTCCATCACCTGCGGGGGCATGATCTCGCCGGGCTCGCTCAGCAGCACGGTCACGTCGAGCCGCCCGGCGAGCTGCTTGCCCGCCTCGATGGCCTGCTCGTCGCGGCCGTAGACGAGGCAGACGCCCTGGGAGGTGAGTGTCACCAGCGACGCCGGCTCGGCCTCCACCGCGGCGGCGGCCAGCAGAGCGGCGATCTTGGGCGTCGCCGCCGCGGCCTCGTCCGACCAGCCGGCGCTCTCGCGGATGTTCACGAACTCCAGCGTCGCCGCCGGGTTGTCCTCAGCCGCGATCTCCTGGAACAGCGGCGCCTCCTGGGTGCAGGCGACGATGACCGGCTGCTCGCCGAGGATGGCGCGCTGGAAGTTGCCGAGCTGCGCCCGGCAGAGCTGGGTGTTCAGCTCGGCCTTGCCCTCGGCGCCGACGGCCTGGCAGGCGCGGGTGAGGGCGGATTCCTGCAGCGGCATGGTGGAATCGCAGTTGCAGACCAGGACGCGCTTGCCGCGCATGTCCATGAATTCTCTCCGTAACCTGTTGCGGCGCAAGGATTAAGGGGAGGCCCGCCCGGCTCTCCCGCTCCCCACGCTCATTTTCCTTCGGAGGCCATGCCAATTGGTATGACCAATTCTCCCGCATACTAGCGGGCCGGGCGGGGCCAAGACGACCCCAATTTTGCTGGGGGATTTGGCGGCGCCGCCCCGTCACCCAGCTTCGTCTAAGCGCGTAGGATGCCTGCCATCCCCAGGCTGTCTCCCGCGGGCTTGACCCGCGGGTCCATGGGAGAGGCCGGGCGCCAAGCGGCGCCATGGATCCTCGTGTCAAGCACGAGGATGACAAGAGAGTAGGTGGGGCCGCCCGGTGGGACGAAACTGGATGAGGGGGAAGGCGCCGCCGCCTACTCCTCCGCGAACCAGAGGGTGTCCATGCGGTAGCGGCCGAAGTAGGCGCCGGGATCGTAGAGGTAGGGCGCCTCGGCCGGCAGGTTGCGCAGGCGCGGGTTGGCGACCACAGGCTGGCGCACCGCGCCGACAAGGCCGATGGTGAAGACCTGCTCGGCATGGAGGTCGAGCATCTGGCGCCAGACTGCGGCGCGCGCCTCGGTGCCGCGGGCCCTTGTCCAGTCCTGGTAGAGCGCCAGCAGGCGGCGTGCGGCCG
>DATCXZ010000346.1:0-2646 GCA_036570545.1 Kiloniellaceae bacterium | reverse complement strand
AGTTGGGCAGGAAGCTCAGCCAGAGGAATGTCGCGATCACCGCGAGACCGAGCACACCGCGAATGACCTGCGGCAGGCGCGAGCGCGCCAGCGCCTGCGGATCGGGGCGATCGGCCCACACCAGCGTCTCGCCCGGCTCGAGCGCGCGGCGGGCGGCGTCGAGAGGGTCAGCGGTGTTCATGCCGGGCGTTCTGCCGCGGAGGGCCGGGCTGGCGCCTGCGATCTCAGCGTCGCGATCCGCGCCGCCACGCGCTCGGCATCGGGAACGCCGACGAAGGTCGCCTCGCGCAGGCGGTTGCGCAAGCCCTGCCGGGTCTGCTCCATCGCGACCGCCCATCCGAAGATGACATCGCCGCGGCCCTTGCCGCGATCCTGCACCCGCGGCGCCTCGAGTTCCGCGGGCGCAAAGGACCGCAGCCGCCGGCGGGGATAGAGCTCGAGGATGAACAGCCGCCGGTCGGTGATCGCATAGACGGTGTGACGCGCGCCGCGCGCGGCGCGCAGCGGCCCGGCAAGCGGCCAGACCGCGACACAGAGGGCGACGATAGCCGCCAGCACGAAGAGGTAGTCGAGCAGCTTCGCGAAGCCTCCCGCCACGGCATTCCACACCAGGATCGCCGCCACCAGGGCCGCCGGCGCGGCCAGCAGGCTGGCCTTGAGGTCGAACTGCCGCCACGCCAGCGGGGCGACGTCCGGCCGGCCGGCCCAGACCAGGCTCTCGCCGGGCTCGAGGGCCGCGCGGGCTGTCTCTTCGGGATCGGGAATGGTCACACTCGGGGACAATCGGAAGGCGGAAACGACGCGGGCCGCAGCTTCCCCGTTTGCGGCGCGGGGGTCAAGCGCAGGCGAAAAGCTGCTAGGCTGGGTCTTGCCGGACGTTCACGACGCAGGGGCGCCGCAATTCCGCCGCAACTTTCCGCCAGGCTGCGGCCCCGCACAGCCGTTGAGAGGAAGCATGCGCAACAGTCTCTTCACCCTTGCCGCCGCCGTGGTGCTGGCGATCGGCGTCGCCGTCGCCGGCTGGTTCGTCGGCGACGGCTTCCTCAAGGGCCGCCAGGGCGACCGCTACGTCACCGTCAAGGGCCTCGCCGAGCGCGCAGTGAAGGCCGATCTCGCGGTCTGGCCGCTGCGCTTCGTCGCCACCGGCAACGACCTGGCGGCCGTGCAGCAGAAGATCGTGAACGACACCCGGCTGGTGCAGGAATTTCTCGCCACCAACGGCTTTCCGCCGGAAGCCTTCGAGGGCCAGTCGCTGCAGGTGGTCGACCGCCTCGCCCAGCAGTACCAGCAGGGCGAGGTCGAGAGCCGCTTCATCATCGCCCAGACCATCACCCTGCGCAGCGGCGACGTCGACCGCGTGGCCGGCCTCGCCGGTCGCCTCGGCGAGCTGGTGTCGGCCGGCCTCGTGCTGTCCGACGAGAACCAGTGGAACGCCGGCCCGACCTACGTCTTCACCGGCCTCAACGACCTGAAGCCAGCGATGATCGCGGAGGCCACTGCCAACGCGCGCGCCGGCGCCGAACAGTTCGCCGCCGATTCAGGCAGCCGCGTCGGCGCCATCCGGCGGGCCAACCAGGGGGTGTTCCAGATCCTGGCCCGCGACGACATCCCGGGCGTCCAGGAGGGCAAGGAGATCCACAAGACCCTGCGCGTGGTCTCCACCCTGGAATACCTGCTGGAGGAGTAAGGGCGGCAACCGACCGGAGCCCGGCCACGGCGGCTTTCTTCAGCAAAGCCGCGCGACTCCAGGGTTAACCGGCATTTACCATGGCATCCGAGGCGGCTTTTCCTGTGGAAAAAAGGGGCCGAGGCGCGTAAAACCGCGATCCTACTTGAGTTTTTAGGGAGCAGAGGTCCGCCATGGCCACCGCCTGGACGCCCGATAGCTGGCGCAGCAAGCCGATCCGGCAGGTCCCCGACTATGCCGACAAGGCCGTGCTGCAGCGCGTGGAAAAGCAGCTCGCCAACTTCCCGCCGCTGGTCTTTGCCGGCGAGGCGCGCCGCCTGCGCGAGCAGCTCGGCGCGGTGGCCGAGGGCAAGGCTTTTCTGCTCCAGGGCGGCGACTGCGCGGAAAGCTTCGCCGAGTTCCATGCCAACAACATCCGCGACACCTTCCGGGTCATGCTGCAGATGGCGGTGGTGCTGACCTTCGGCGCCGCCTGCCCGATCGTGAAGGTTGGCCGCATGGCCGGCCAGTTCGCCAAGCCGCGCTCGGCGCCCACCGAGGTAATCGACGGCGTCGAGCTGCCGAGCTATCGCGGCGACATTATCAACGGCATCGACTTCACCAAGGAGTCCCGCGAGCCCGATCCGGAGCGCCTGGTGCGCGCCTACAATCAGGCGGCCGCGACGCTGAACCTGCTGCGCGCCTTTGCCCAGGGCGGTTTCGCCGACCTGCACAAGGTGCACCAGTGGAACCTGGAGTTCGTCTCCGACGGCGCGCAGGGCAAGCGCTACGACGAGCTGGCCCGGCGCATCGACGAGGCGCTCGCCTTCATGCGCGCCTGCGGCATCGAGTCGGCGACCGTGCCGGAGCTGCGCGAGACCGACTTCTACACCAGCCACGAGGCGCTGCTGCTGTGGTACGAGCAGGCGCTGACCCGCACCGACAGCCTGACCGGCAAGTGGTACGACTGCTCGGCCCAC
>DATCXZ010000345.1:0-22321 GCA_036570545.1 Kiloniellaceae bacterium | reverse complement strand
GCGCAGGTGATCAAGGAAACCGGCATCAAGATCGAGTAGGGCACCACCAGGTCATGGATCGCTCCCCGGGCGTGCTGGCCGTGCGCCCGGGGTCGTTTGGAGCTGCAGATGGGATCTTTCGACAAGCGTGACCTCGCTGCCGGCCTCGCGCTGGTCGCTGTCGGCGTCGCCTTTGCCTTCGGCTCGCTGGAGCTGCGTATCGGCAGCGCCCGGCAGATGGGCGCCGGCTACTTTCCGCTGATCTTCTCGGCGGTAACCATCGTGGCGGGGGTCCTCGTCGCCGTGGCGGCACTGTTCCGCTCCGGTGCCCTCGTCGTCCCACCGTGGCGGCCTTTCGCTGCCGTCTGCGCCAGCATTGCGGTCTTCATCGTCAGCCTGTCCCAGGCCGGGCTCGTGCCGGCCGTCGTTTTCGCCGTCTGGGTCGCGGCGCTCGCGGACCGCCGGTCGACGAAGAGGGGCGCGTTGGTGCTGTCGGCCGGTGTGGCTGCTGCCTGCTGGCTTATCTTCGTGGTGGTCCTCAACCTGCCGATACCCCTGATCAGAGTCCCCTTCTGATGGAGCTGCTGTCAAACCTGGCGCTCGGCTTCGAGGTCGCCTTTTCGCCGGTCAACCTGTTCTACTGCTTCGTCGGCGTGTTCCTTGGCACGTTCATCGGCGTGCTGCCGGGAATCGGTGCGCTGGCCGCGGTGTCCATGCTGCTGCCGGTGACTTTCTACCTGGAGCCCGCCACGGCGCTCGTCATGCTCGCCGGCGTCTACTACGGCGCCGAATACGGCGGGTCGATCGCCTCGATCCTGCTGAACCTGCCGGGCACGCCGGCCGCTGCCGTGACCTGCCTCGACGGCTATCCTCTGGCGCGCAGCGGCCGCGCCGGGGTCGCCCTTTTCATGACGACCGCGGCGTCATTCGTTGCCGCCATCATCGGCATCCTCATCCTGACCTTCTTCGCGCCCTTGCTGGTGAAGGTAGCGCTCGCCTTCGGCCCGGCGGAGTACTTCGCCATCATGCTGCTCGGCCTGGTCGCGGCGGCGGCGATTACCATGGGATCGGCGATCAAGGGGATCGGCATGGTCACGGTCGGGATTCTCATCGGCACGGTAGGCACGGACATCAACACCGGCGTCTGGCGCTTCACCTTTAACTCCCCTTATCTCATCGACGGCGTCAGCCTGGTGGCGCTCGCCATGGGGCTTTTCGGCATCACCGAGGTGATCGCCTCGATCAACGACAGCGCGTCCGCGCCGAAGGGCAGCATCACGCTGCGCTCGATGCTGCCGCGCCGTGACGACGTCAGACGCTCCGTCCTGCCGATCCTGCGAGGCACCGGCATCGGCGCATTCTTCGGCACGCTGCCTGGAACCGGACAGACGATCGCGGCCTTTATCAGCTATGCGGTGGAAAAGCGCGTGGCCGCCGATCCGTCGCGTTTCGGCAAGGGCGCGATCGAGGGCATCGCCGCGCCGGAAGCGGCCAACAACGCCTCGGCCCAGACGGCCTTTATTCCGACCCTGTCTCTCGGCATTCCCGGCAGCGCCACCATGGCCCTGATGCTGGGTGCCATGATGATCCACGGCATCGCGCCCGGGCCGATGGTGATCGTGAACCACCCCGACATCTTCTGGGGCGTCGTGGCCAGCTTCTTTATCGGCAACGTGCTGCTGGTGGTGCTGAACGTCCCGCTGATCGGCCTCTGGGTGCGGCTGCTGCAGGTGCCCTACCAGTACCTCTATCCCGTCATCATCGTGCTGATCTGCATCGGCGTCTACAGCGTCAACAACAACGTCTTCGACGTCGCGCTGGCATTGCTGTTCGGCGTCGTCGGCTATGCCATGCGGCTGCTCGGATTCGAGCCGGCGCCGCTGCTCATCGGATTCGTGCTCGGACCGATGATGGAGGAGAACCTGCGGCGCGGGCTGCTGCTGGCGCGCGGGGACTATTACCAGCTCCTGGCGCAGCCGATCACCGGCTCGGTCCTGTGCCTGACGCTGCTCCTTGTCCTCTGGTCCCTGTGGAGTTCCCTGCGTCGCCGGCGCGCGGCGGCCGGAGCGGGCTAGCGGCGTCAGCGGAGGGAGGCGGCGGCAGCCATCCCGGCGGTGCGGCCGAAGACGCTGCCTGCGGTCAGCCCGGTGCCGCTCGGATAGTTGAAATAGAACAGGCCGCCGACGAGCTCTCCGGCGGCGAAAAGGCCGGGCATCGACGCGAGGTCGGTGTCGAGCACCTGCGCGGTCTGGGGATCGACCCGCAGGCCGCCGAAGGTGAAGGTGATGCCGCAGCCGACCTGATAGGCTTCGAACGGCGGCTCGTCGATGGTATGGGCCCAGTTCGACTTCGGAAGCGCCAGCCCTGCGGTGCCGCGGCCATCCTTCACCGTCGGATCGAAGGGGATGTCGGTGACGACCGCGCGGTTGTAGCTTGCCACCTCGTCGAGGAAGGCCGCCGCATCGACACCCTCCAGCTTCTTCGCCAGGTCCTCGAGCGTGTCCGCCGTCACCTTCGACACGTTGCGGATGCGATACTCGTCGCGGAGCAGGGGCGACACCTTGCTGTCGAAGATCTGCCAGGCGAACTGGCCGGGCTGGTTGAGGATGATGCGGCCGTACTTGGCATAGGTATAGTTGCGGATGTCGGCGCCTTCGTCGACGAAGCGCCGCCCGCTGGCGTTGACCATGATGCCGAGCTGGTAGGAGTGCTTCTGGAAGCCGTCGCCGACGGCGAGATCGCCGAACTCGGGCGCGTTGTAGTCCCACTCGCAGGCATGGCAGCCCGACCAGTTTCCGAAGGGCGAGGCGCCGATATCCAGCGCCATGCGGATGCCGTCGCCCGTGTTGAAGCGGCTGCCGCGCACCTTCGCCAGCTCCCAGCCCGGCCCCAGGTAGCGCGTCCGCCACTCGGCATTGGCTTCGAAACCGCCGCAGGCGAGCACCACAGCGGCTGCGCGAAGGTCGTGGATGCTCCCGCCATGCTTCACCCGCACGCCGGTGACGCGGTGACCGTCGGTCAGCAGGGAGAGGGCCCGCGCGCCATAGCGCACCTCGACGCCGTGGTCGCGCGCGATCCGCAGCTCCTGATCGAAGAGGCCAGGCCCGCCACCCCACGACTCGACGACGACGCCGCCCCAGAACTTCATCTTGCCGTCGACCATGAACGACTGGCGGCCGAAGATGGGCACGAAGCGAACGCCCTTCTCGGCCAGCCACAGAAGAGTGGGGAAGGACTCGGCGACCAGCCGCTCGCAGAGCGCGCCATCCGTGCGATAGCGGGTAAGGCGGAACATGTCGTCATAGAACGCCGCGGCGGGATAGCTCCCGAAGTCGGTGCGAGCGGCTTCCTCATCGGTGAAGTCCGGCATCAGGCGGCGAAGGTCGCCGGCACCATCGTAGGTGCAGCGCATGCCGCCGGCGGTGAAGCGGGTGTTGCCGCCGCTCTCCGTCTCCGGTGCACGCTCGAGCACGAGAACTTCGGCGCCACCTTCGGCGGCCGCAATGGCGGCGCAGAGGGCTGCATTGCCCGCGCCGATTACAATGACATCCCGTTGCGCTGACACCTGCATTCCTCTGAGCAATTCGCATAGCGAAGATATTTTCGCATAGAAGCTAAGCCCACGACATTTCGCGGTCAAGCCTGCCCAGCGTCCCGCGCAATGATCGGCGGCAAGGCTTGACGCCGCGGCTACGCTCTGCCAATCTTTTCACAATGCAAATAAAAATTCGCTAAGCGAAAACAGCCACCACCGCGCGAAGTGGCTGCCGTGCCAGGGAGCCCCTATTAAATGAGCCTCGCCGCCGAGCTTAGCCGCGCGTTCCACGCAATTGCCGCGGCAGAGGCTCCAGCCCCTGTTTCGGCGCATTTGCGCACGCTGATCATCGACGCGCTGGCGTGCATGCTCGCGGGCGCCGATGCGGAGAGCGTCGCCATCGCGAAAGCGGCCGCGAGCACAGGCGTGACCGGCGCCGGCAGCGCGACGATCCTGCCGGGCGGCCCTTCTGCAAGCGCCGCCAATGCCGCGCTGGTCAACGGCACCATGCTGCGGTCGCTCGACTTCATGGACGTCTACGTGGACGTGGACGTCTGCCACCCCAGCGAGTCCATCCCGCCGGCGCTCGCTTGCGCCGAAGCGAATCGGGCAAGCGGGCGGGACTTTCTCGACACGGTGCTGGCGGCCCTGGCGATGCAGGCGCACCTGGCCAGCACGATCGCGCTGCACCGCAACGGGCTGCATCACGTCGGCCACGCGGCCTGGGTGGTGCCCCTGATCGCCGGACGCCTGAGCGGATTGGGAGAGGAGGGTGCCGCCGAGGCCCTCAACCTCTCGGCATCCGGCCTCATCGTGCCCGAGGGCTTCAGCCGGGGCGAGGTCGCCAACGTGAAGGCCATGGCCTTTGCGTTGCTAGCGAAGCGCGCGATCGAGTTGACGGAACTGGCTTCGGCCGGCCTCCGCGCCCAGGCCCAGGCCTGCGAGGAGGTGATCCGGCTGCTCGAGCGTCTGATGGGGCGCGAGATCAACCCGGCATCGCTGCTGCTGCCGGCCGATCTCGGCGCGGTCGCCGACATCACGCTCAAGGCCTATCCCGCCCAATACGCGCTTCAGCCGTTGATCGCGGCCGGCGCTGCCTTTCGCCTTCAACAAGCCGATCGTGTCGCCCGGATCGCCCGGATCGTCGTCCGCGCGCCGCAGCAGACGGTCCGGCGCACTGCCGATCCCAGCAAGTTCCGTCCGGCCAGCCGGGAGACTGCCGATCACAGCCTGCCGTTTTGCGTGGCGAGCGGGCTGCTGGACGGCGGTCTGACCGTCGCCGGCCTGCAAGAGGGCCGCTGGAAGGATGCCGACGTGCTGCAGTTGATGGATCGGATGGCGGTCGAGGCCACCGGCGAAGACGACGCCTTCGCTGTCGAGGGTCAGGAGATCGAGCTGACCTTCGACGACGGATCGTCGACGCGCCTCGATTGCACCTATCCCGTCGACGGCGATTCCTGGCGTGCGATTGCGATCGGAAAGCTGACCGCCTTCGCCGGCGACCGCATCGATGTCGAACGGGTGGTCGCAATCGTCGAGACGCTCGAGCACGAGGAGACGGTCGAGCCGCTCATCGCTGCGCTGGGGGCCGACTTCGACAGCCTACATCGACAGCCGACGACTGCTTCGACGGGCTGCCAAGACAGGCGCGACCGCGCCTTGAAGAAATGACGACAGGAGGGAAGTTGCTATGACGAAGACTGTTGCAATGCGCTCAGCCGCCGCGGCCATGACGGCACTGGCTTTTACCTGGATTGGCGCCGAAGTGGAGGCGCAGGAAAACTACTATGCGGGCAAGGATGTGGAATTCATCGTGCCTTATGCGCCGGGTGGCGGCAACGACACCTTCGCTCGCCTCCTGCAGTCGCAATACCGTGCCTGCATGCCCGAGGCGGCCTCGATCCAAGTCGTCAACATCCCGGGCGGTGCCACTGTGATCGGCGCCAACGAATTCGAGCTGATGCGCGAGCCGAACGGGCTTTCCGTCCTGGTTACCGCCGGAACCACCTCCTACGCCTGGATGCTGGGCCAGCAGGGAGTCCGCTATTCGCCGCGGAACTGGACGCCGGTCCTCGGACTGCCGGGCGGCGGCGTGGTCTATGTCAGTCCCGACACCGGCGTGAAGAACATCAAGGACCTCGTGAGCACCGACGCCGAGCTGGTGTTCGGCGGCATCAGCGCCACCGGCCTCGACCTTCTCGGCCTGCTGACCTTCGAGATTCTCGGCATCGAGACAAAGGCGGTGCTAGGCTACGAGGGCAAGGGCCCGGTCCAGATCGCCTTCCAGCAGGGCGAGATCAACATCGATTACCAGACCACCCCCGCCTTCAACCAGCTCGTGCGGCCACAGGTCGAGGAGGGCACCGCAATTCCCCTCTATACGGCCGGGATGGTCGAGGACGGGCAACTTGTTCGCGACCCGGCCTTCCCCGAATTTCCGTCCTTCCTCGAAGCCTACCGGGAAGCCCGCGGCAGCGACCCCAGCGGCCCAGCGTGGGAGGCCTACCTTGCGCTGGTCAGCTCCGGGGTCTCGGCCCAGCGGCAGGTTTGGATGCACGGCGACACGCCGCCGGAGGCCCTGGCTGCGATGAAAGAGGCGACCGCCTGCGTTGTGGAGCGCGAGGAGTTCTACCAGCAGGGCAAGGAGATCCTCGCCGGCTACGAGCCGATCGTCGGCGAGCCGCTCGCCCGCAACGCCGCCGCCATGCTGTCGGTCTCCGACGAGGTGCTCACCTGGCTCCGCCGCTATCTCAACGAGAAATACGAGCTGGAACTGAGCGAGTAGCGCTCGTGCGGCCGGGCGCGGCGGCAACGGGCCTGCCGCCGCGCCCGGCACTTTTCCTAGCGAAGCAATCCATGGGGCATCGCGATGTTCGAAGCGGCGGCTGACGCGCTTTTCCTTATCGCCCAGCCTGACCGCCTTGGCTGGATGGTTCTCGGCTGCGCAGTGGGCCTTGTGGTGGGGCTGCTGCCGGGGCTCGGCGGCACCGTCGGCATGTCTATCCTGCTGCCGTTCGTTTTCGGCATGGATCCCTATAGCGGGGTCGCTCTGCTGATCGGCATGGCCGCGGTCATCCACACGGGCGATACCTTCCCGTCGATCCTGATCGGCGTTCCCGGCTCCTCGGGATCGCAGGCGACCATCGTCGACGGCTACCCGCTGGCGCGCCAAGGCAAGGCGGCCATGGCCTTGGGGGCCGCCTTCTTCGTGTCCATGATCGGAGGGCTGTTCGGCGCCGTCGTCCTGTTCGGCACGCTCTCCATCGCGCGCCCGCTGGTGCTCGCGCTGGGCTCGCCGGAACTCTTCATGCTGGCGGTTTTCGGGCTCAGCATGGTCGGCATCCTCTCTACCGGCTCGCCCCTTGCGGGCATCGTCTCGGCGCTATTCGGCCTCATCGTCGGCACCATCGGCGGCGCGCCGGGCGTTCCCGTCTACCGCTACACCTTCGAGTGGCTCTATCTCTTCGACGGCATTCCGCTGGCCGTGCTGGCGCTCGGGCTCTTTGCGGTGCCGGAGATGCTGGATCTACTGGCGCAACGAACTCAGATCGCCCAGGGCGCGAAGCTCACCGGCAGCCGTCTCGACGGCATCCGCGTGGCGCTGCGCCACAAGTGGCTGATCGTCCGCAGCTCGGCGCTCGGCGCGGCGCTTGGCATCCTTCCCGGCATCGGCGGCAGCGTCATCGACTGGATCGCCTATGGCGTGACCAAGCAGACCGTGCGCGACAACGAGAACTTCGGCAAGGGCGACATCCGCGGCGTCATCGGGCCGGAGAGCGCCAACAATGCCAAGGAGGGCGGGGCGCTGGTGCCGACGCTCATCTTCGGCATTCCCGGCAGCGGCACGACCGCCATGCTGCTGGGCGGGCTGATCCTGCTCGGCATCCAGCCCGGGCCCTCGATGGTCAAGGAGAACCTCGACGTCACGCTGTCCATCGTGTGGACCTTGGCGCTGGCCAACGTGCTGGGTGCCGCTGCCTGCCTTGTTTGCGCCGGCTGGGTGGCGCGCGCGAGCGTGATCCCCGCGACGCGCCTCGTGCCGTTCATCTTCGTCATCATCACCGTGGCCGCTTATCAAAGCACACGGCACTGGGGCGACATCATCATTCTCCTCGTCATCGGCGTCGTTGGCTGGATCATGAAGCAGGCGGGCTGGCCGCGGGCACCGATGCTCATCGGTTTCGTCCTGTCGTTGGTGACAGAGCGCTACCTGCACCTTTCGATGAGCCGCTACGGGCTCGACTGGCTCCTCTTCCCCAGCGTGCTCGCGATTCTGGCCCTGATCGTCATTGCGCTGGTGGCCGGCCTTGCGCCGAACCGCCTGCATCGCAAGCCTGCCGGCGAAGCAACTTTGCGGAGTGACCCATGAATCCTCGGGAATGGTTGCGCGTAGGCTTCACAATCGCGGTCCTTTGCCTGTTTGCCTACGCCGGTTTCGAGGCGCTCTCCTTCTCGCGTCTCGCCCGCTACATGCCGCTCTATGTCTCGGTCGCCGGCGCGGCGCTTTCCCTGCCTCTGCTGCTTGCCGAGCTGCGACGGCTCCGAGCCCCCGGTGGCGACGCCGCAAATCGCGCGCCGTCGTCGATCGAAGAGTACAGCGTCGGCGATCCGCTGACCGATGCTGAGGAACGCAAGCGCTTCTGGACCACGGCGTACTATCTTGGCTGGATGGTCGGCTACGTCGCGCTGATCGGTATTGTGAGCCTGCCGGTTGCCAGTGCCGTCTTCCTGGGCGCCTTCCTGCGGCTCGAAGGACGAATGAGCTATCCGTTCGTCGGTCTGAGCGTTGCCGCCCTGGTCGCGGCGCTGTTCGCGGTGACCTATCTGATGCACCTGCGTTGGCCGACGAGCCTGATCGGATGGTGAGCCTGCTGGACAGCCTCGGCACGGCACGGGTCTTCGACCTCGGCCGGCCGCTCCAGCGGGGCATGCCGCAGTCCCCCAACCATCCGCCGTTCCAGATGATCCTGGAACGGCGTCACGGCGATCGCTGCCGGCCCGGCGACACTTCGGCGGCCAACGAGATCATCATCACCGGCGGTCATGTCGGGACTCACGTGGACGCCCTCAGCCACTTCTCCCACGCTGGCCGGCTGCATGGCGATGTGGACGCGGCCGAGGCGCAGACCGGCGGACGGTTCAAGCAGCATGGCGCCGAGACGCTGCCACCGATCTTCGGCCGCGGCGTCCTGCTCGACGTGCCCCGCCATGTCGGCGCCCACGCCGGGGCGCCGGGCTACGAGATCACGCGAGCCGACCTGGAGCAGGCGGCGCGCGTCGCAGGCATCGCGATCCGACGCGGCGATGCGGTCCTCGTGCGCACCGGCTGGGGGCGCCACTGGGACGATGGAAAGACCTATCTCGACTTCGAGGGCGGCATGCCGGGACCCGGTGTGGAAGCCATCGACTGGCTCTGCAGCCTGGGTGTCAAGGTCGTGGGCTCGGACACCATTGCCTTCGAGCATATCCCCGCCGGCAAGGGCCTGTCCGAGCTGCCGGGCCACAAGATCCTCCTCGTCGACCATGGCGTGCCGATCATCGAGACTCTCGATCTCGAGCATCTGGCGGCAGCCGGGCCTGCGGAGTTTCTCTTCGTCATGGCCCCGCTGAAGCTGGTAGGGGCTACGGCGTCCCCGGTACGGCCGCTTGCCGTCGAGGTCACGGCATAGCGCCAGGATTTTGATGCGCCGGTAGCGCGCGGGGCGGGTATCAAAGCTCGCCCGCGACCTCGCGAATGACAGCGAGGAAATCCTCGACGGCGGCGGTCGGCTTGCCCTTGCGTCGCTGCAAGAGGCAGATGGCCCGGCCGGGAAGCTCAAAGGTCAGATCGAGCGGCACGATCTCGCCGGTTCGCATCTCGTCCTCGAACTCCGACATCGAGCGGAAGGAGATTTGATTAGAGCTGAGCAGCAGCTTGCTGATCAAGGAATAGGAGCTTGTCTCCACCGCACCCTGCGGCCGGTTGCCTGTCGCGGTGGCGAAGGTGTCGTCGAGCAGGTTCCGGGTGATGCTGCCGACCGGCGGCAGGATGAAGGAAAACGGCAAAAGGTCCTGCGCCGCGAGACCTCGCCGGCGCGCCAGGGGGTGATGGCTGGCGACAAAGAGTCCCATGCGGTCGCGCACGATGGGCTCGACGGAAACGCCGTCCAGGAGGGTGGAATCCGGCCGCGCGCAGATCAGCGCATCGATGTCGCCGGCATGCATCGCGCCGATCAGGGCCCCGATCGGACCCTCGACGGTGCGCACCACGATGCGCGGGAAGGCCCAGAGCGTGCGCCTGATGGCCTCGGGCAGGAGCGTCTTGCGCGAATAGGCGAGGCCGCCGACACAGACCAATCCCGACGAGCCGCCGTCGATGGAGGCGATATCGTCCTTCATCTTGCGCAGCTCCGCCAGGATGCGCTTGGCGCAGAGAGCGCCCAAGACGCCGGCCGGTGTGGCCATCATGCCCTTAGGGGTGCGCGAGAAGAGTTCTATCCCCAGGTCCGCCTCCAGATGACGGATCGATGACGACACCGCGGGCTGCGAGATTCCCAGAAGCTGCGAAGCCCGCTGAACCGAGCCGAAATCGTGCACGGTGGCCAGCGCCCGCAGATGCGACACGTCGAACTGCATGCGCAGGGCCGAGGCGCCGCCGGAGCTTGCCGCGCGGCTGCCGGAGCGCCTCAGGACGTCCTGCAGGGCGGATAGCTCTTCCCCGATGATCTGACAGCGCGCAGCGACCAGCGCGCCTTCGGCCGTCGGGGCCAGCCCGCGTTGGGAGCGAGCCAGCAAAGGCCGCCCCAATTCCTGCTCCAGAATGCCGATGGATCGCGCGATGGCGGACGAGCTGCGGCGTATCCGGCGACTGGCACCGGCGATGCGGCCCTGCTCCAGCGCCGCCATGAACGCGCTCAGATGCCTGAGCGAGATGCTGTCGTTGGCTTCCCTCACCCCATTCCACCGCTCGGCGCGGCCCCCGGCCTAGGTTTGAGAGGAAGGGGCGCCACAATCAGAATGCGCAACTGCTGGAAGGGAGATTGCCGCTGCATGCCGGGGCACGTAAGGAGAAACCTCTTGATAATACATGGATTATTTTGCAATGACGTCCCGCATATCGTTCGGCGTTTCCCACCGCCTTTCACATCCGTATAAGAAAATTAGATCGTAGTATAGCGAAATTGTCGTGGAGGCGCCGCGGCCATCGTGGTCTAGTGCTGGCAAAAATCGGGAGGAAAAGAATGCTCAACAGAACGATCAAGCTGGCCGCTGCCGGCCTAGCTCTCACCCTGGGCTTTGCCCAGGCGGCCCATGCGGACTATCCCGAGCGGGCGGTCACGGTGGTGGTGCCCTTCTCGGCCGGCGGCAACACCGACACCATCGCCAGGATCGTCTCCGACCACCTGTCGAAGGAGCTCGGCCAGCCAGTCGTGATCGAGAACCGCGGCGGCGGCGGCGGCTCGGTGGGCTCGAAGCTCGTCGCGGGCGCCGAGCCGGACGGCTACACGCTGCTGTTCGCGACGGCGGGCAGCCACTCGGTGAACCCGGTGCTGCGCGACGTCGGCTATGATCCGCTCGCCGACTTCGATCCGGTCAGTGTCGCGGTTATCTCCTCGGTGCTCATCGTGGTGCACCCTTCCGTGGAAGCACAGACCCTGGAGGAACTGATCGCGCTCACCTCCGGCGGCGCGCCGCTCAACTATGCCTCGGGCGGCGTCGGCACCGTGGCGCATGTCGCCGGTGAACTCTACAACGAGAAGACGGGATCATCGCTCACGCACGTCCCCTACAAGGGTGCCGGCGATGCAATGAACGATCTCCTCGCCGGGCGCGTGCATATCTACATGAACAACATTCCGTCGTTCATCGCGCACGTCGGCACGGGCGCGGTGCGGCCGCTCGCCCTGGCCGCGAAGAAGCGCTCGGAGCTGCTGCCGGATGTGCCGACCACCGGCGAAGCCGGTCTGGAGGGCATGGAGATGGGTTCCTGGTACGGCCTCGTCGCTCCGGACGGCACGCCGCCGGAGGCGATCGGCCGGCTCTACGATGCGATGAAGACGATGCCGCAGTCCGAAGAACTCAAGAAGCGCCTCGCGAGCATCGGCACCGAGGTTACGGTCTCCGATTCGCCCGAGCAATTCGGCCAGTTCATGGAGGAAGAGCTCGCCTGGTGGCGCAAGGTCCTGGACAATCCTGTTTTCCGGCAGTGATCGTAGAGATGCGCTCGCGCCGGAGGGCGCGAGCGCATCCTGCACGCGGCCTGCGTCCTGCCATCGTCGACGGCACCGTCGGCGACCCCCGCTGAGATAGAAATGATTCGAAAGATCCTTCGCGACCCGCCTTGGCTTTTTCTGGCCTTTTTCGGCGCCGGGTCGGCGGCCATCGCGCTCGGATACAACTTCGGGACCGCCAACAACATCGGCGCCGCGGTCTACCCGCTGATCCTCTCAGCCACGATCGTCCTTCTCGCGCTCTATGGGATGATCTTCGGACAGAGCGGGCCGATAGCGGAGTTGGACCGCCGCCCCTTCCTGGCCATCGTCACGGCGGTGCTGCTGTTCGCGCTGGTTGTCGAGCGCCTCGGCCTGGTGCCGGCCGTCGTCCTCTGCATGGTCGCCGCCTATGCCGGGCAGGTGCGCAGCCGCTATGTCTTCTTCGCAGTCTACGCGTTCGTCTTCGGGTTCGGCACCTGGGTGCTGTTTTCCTACGGACTCGGGCTGCCGCTGGCGCCCTTCCGGATTCCCTGACGATGGAGAACTTCGCTCTCGGCCTTTCCGTCGCCCTGCTGCCGCAGAACCTGCTGGCCTGCTTCGGCGGGGTCTTCGTCGGCACGGCGATCGGCGCCATTCCCGGCATCGGCGCGCTGGCGGCGATCTCGTTGCTGATGCCGCTCACCTTCGCGATGGAGCCGACGACAGGCATCGTCATGCTGGCGGGAGTCTACTACGGCGCCGAGTACGGCGGCTCGATCTCCTCCATTCTGTTGAACGTGCCCGGCACGCCGGCCAACGCCATCACCTGCCTCGACGGCCATCCCATGGCGAAACAGGGTCGCGCCTCGGTCGCCCTGTTCATGACGACCGTCGCGTCCTTCATCGGGGGAAGCATCGGCATCCTGGTGCTGTCCTGGCTGACGCCGGTGATCGTGGATGTCGCCATGGCCTTCGGCCCGGCCGAGTACTTCGCGCTCATCTTGTTCTGCCTCATCGCGGTCTCCACCATCGGCGGATCCGACCCCGCGAAGAATACCGTGATGGCCGCCATCGGCGCGTTGGCCGGCACGATCGGCATCGACATCTACGACGGCACCGAGCGCTATACCTTCGGCTTTCAATACCTGCTCGAGGGGCTGCACCTGGTGCCGCTCGCCATGGGCCTGTTCGGCCTCTCGGAGGTCATCGCCTCGATCCGGGGGAGCGACTACCGGCCGCGTCACGATGTCAGGCTCCGCGCCATGCTGCCCACCGCGCGGGAATGGAAGCGCTCCATCCTGGCGACGCTGCGCGGCGCCGGCTATGGCTGCTTCTTCGGGCCGCTGCCGGGAACCGGGCCGACCGTCGCAACCATCGCCAGCTATGCGACCGAGCGGCGGCTGTCGCGTCGCCCGGAGGCGTTCGGACAGGGCGCGATCGAAGGCATCGCCGCACCGGAATCTGCCAACAACGCGGCGGCGCAAACCGCCTTCGTGCCGACGCTGGCGCTCGGAATTCCCGGCAGTCCGACCATGGCGGTCATCATCGGCGCGCTGATGATCCATGGCATCATCCCGGGGCCCACGCTGATCAGCGCCGAACCGGAACTGTTCTGGGGCCTCGTCGCAAGCTTCTGGATCGGCAATCTGCTGCTTCTGGTGCTGAACATCCCGCTGATCGGCTTCTGGGTCTCGTTCCTGAACATTCCCTACCGCTATCTCTATCCGGCGATCGTGGTGTTGATCTGCCTCGGCTCCTTCAGCCTCAGCAACAGCGTGTTCGACGTCTACCTGACGCTGGTGTTCGGCGTGGCCGGCTATCTGTTGCGCTGCTACAATTTCTCGCCGGCGCCGCTGCTGATCGGCTTCGTGCTGAGCCCGATGCTGGAGGAGAACTTCCGCCGCGCGATGATCATGGGGCGCGGCGAGGCTTCCTATTTCTTCAGCAGCGCCATCAGCGGGACGGTCCTGGCGCTGACGCTGGTTCTCCTGTTCTTGATGCTGTTCCGCCGGCCGCTCCGGCGCCTGACCGCCAAGATCGCGGCGCAGGGCGCGGGCGGGAGCAAGGCGGCGGGGCCGCTGAATACGGACGAGTGACAATTAGCGGAAAGATGCGATGATTATTGATTGCCATGGCCACTACACCACAGCGCCTGATGACCTGAAGGTTTGGCGGCAGGAGCAGATCGACGTCCATGGTGAGCGCTCCAAGATGCGCGCGCCCGACGGCCCCGCGATCACGGACGACCAGATCCGCGAAGGACTCGAGGCGCACCAGCTTCGCCTGCAGCGGGAGCGGGGCACCGACCTCACCATCTTCTCGCCCCGCGCCGGCGGCATGGGCCATCACATCGGCAACGAGGAGATGAGCCGCCAGTGGTCGCGGGTCTGCAACGATCTCATCCGGCGCATCTGCGACCTCTATCCCAGCAATTTCGCGCCGGTCTGCCAGCTTCCCCAGTCGCCGGGCTGCCCGCCGGAGAACGCGATCCCCGAGCTGAAGCGCTGCGTCGAGGAAATGGGGTTCATCGGGTGCAATCTCAATCCCGACCCGAGCGGCGGCTACTGGACCGACCCACCGCTCACCGATCCCTGGTGGTTCCCGGTCTACGAGGCGCTGGTGGAGCTCGACGTGCCGGCGATGATCCATGTCAGCGACTCCTGCAATCCGAACTTCCATTTCACCGGCGCGCACTACATCAATGCGGATACCTCCGCCTTCATGCAGTTGCTGCGCTCCGACCTCTTCGAGCGGTTTCCCAAGCTCCGGCTCATCATTCCGCACGGCGGCGGCGCCGTTCCCTATCACTGGGGCCGCTATCGCGGCATCGCTCTCGACATGAAGCGGCAGGAGCCGGCGGCGCTGATGTCCGGCAACCTGTTCTTCGATACCTGCGTGTACCACCAGCCGGGCATCGATCTGCTGGCCGAGGTCGTGCCGGTGGACAACGTGCTCTTTGCCTCGGAGATGCACGGCGCCGTGCGCTGCGCAGACCCCGACACTGGGCACTTCTTCGACGACACCCGCCGGTACATCGACGCCAACACGCACCTCAGCGCGGCGGACAAGGAGAAGATTTTCTATGAGAATGCGCTCAAGGTCTTCAGCAGGCTGAAGCTGCCCCAGGTTGCCGCCTGATCGCCGCGCAGAAAACAAGGAAATCCAGGAATGAGTGAAGGTTTTCGCATCAGGAAGAACTGGCAAAGGATCGAAGCCTCGCTGGTCGAGGCGTTCGGGCCGATCCCGGTCGCCAACGTCAGCGACTCCATGGCGCGGATGGATGCCGGCGGCAGCGACCTGCGGCCGATGCACCGGGACGGCAAGCTGGCGGGACCGGCCCTCACCGTGCGAATGCGCCCCGGCGACAACCTGATGCTGCACAAGGCGATCGACATGGCCCAGCCCGGCGACGTCATCGTTTGCGACGCAGGCGGCGACGTCACCAACTCGCTGTTCGGCGAGTTGATGCTGACGCATGCCATCGTGCGCGGTGTTGCCGGTCTCGTCATCAACGGGGCGGTGCGCGACAGGGATGCCTTCCTGGAACGCAACCTTCCGGTCTATGCCGTGGGCGTCACCCACCGCGGACCCTACAAGGACGGCCCGGGCGAAATCGGCTTCGCGATCAGCCTCGCCGGCATGGTGATCCAGCCGGGCGACCTGGTTCTCGGCGATATGGACGGCGTGCTGGCCGTTCCCCGCGCCTCTGCTGCGCAGGTTCTCGAGCGGGCGAGGGCGAAGAGCGAGGCCGAAGAACGCCAGATGGCTGCCACGCTCCGGGGAGAGACCGACCGGAGCTGGGTCGACAAGACGCTGCGCGAGAAGGGCTGCGAGTTCGTCGACTGAGACAGCCTGTCCGCTTCGGGGCGAAGCGGTTGTCGGCCGGAACCACAGCCAGCCGGCGCGACGGACCGCGCGAACTGCATTCCCGCCGTCCGGCTACTGGTCCTCGGGCTCGTCCTGCCGCGCAGGATCGGAGTTGGACGGCGCCAGGCGCGCGTGCAACAGGGCCAGCATAAAGGGGGTGCTGGGGATGATCAGGAAGATGCGCACCAGGTGAAAGGCCGTGATCAGCGCGACGTCCTCGCGCAGGAAGCGCGCGGTCAGCGCCATCTCAGTGATGCTGCCGGGTGCCGCACCGAGGACCAGGATGTTCCAGGGAAGGTCGGTGACCAGCGCGAGGCTGGCGGCGAAGGCGGTACAGAGGGCGACCAGCAGCATTGACGTCAGCGTGGTCGCCACCACAAGGCGGCCTGCATTGAGGAAGAGCTCCCGCCGGAAGGTCGATCCGAGCCAGGTGCCCAGCAGGATCTGCGCGATGGAAACCGCTGCGTCGGGAAAGGGTGCCAGCGGAAGGCCGAGCACCGTCGCCAGGCAGGAAAACGCCAGGGGGCCGAGAAAGAAGGGGTTGTTGATCCGGCAGAGGTGGAACAGGGCGGCGGTGCCGACCGCGCCGGCGACCAGCAACGCCATGCCCAGGAAGTCCGGCACGAATTCCGCATCGGGCACACTGCCCCGCGTTTCATGCAGGAGGTAGTAGAGCGCCGCCGGCACCAGGATGACGATGGCCGAGATTCTGAGGGTCTGGGCAAAGACCACCGGTCCCGGATCGCCGCCATACTGCCGTGCCAGATTGGCCATCTCCACCGGGCCGCCCGGCATGCTGGCCAGGAAGGCGGTCGCGTGATCGACACCTGTCATGCGCCTGAGGACACCGGACATCAGAAATCCGATCATCGCCGTGGCAACAGCCACACAAAGAATGGTGACGCCGTGATCCAGGATGGCCGTCAAGGCTGCGGCGTTGAAGGCGAGGCCCACGTGGGCGGAGATCATCACCTGCCCGATGGGCCTCGTGCGCGTGGGAATGTCGATCGGCTTCACCACGAGGCCGATCAGCGCCGTGGCGATCAGCGGCCCGATCATCCAGGGAAGCGGCAGGTCCAGCAGGCTGAACAGGTATCCGGCGACCGACGCCACCGCATAGCAGAGGGCCAGCTCGATGATGCGGCGAAGAGTCATGGTGTCGCAAATATTGTTGCGGTGCCGCCGGGGACAGCCTGCCGGCCGCGCCGGTCTTGCCCCGTCGGCGTGGTTGCTGTTGGTGGCACTCTTCGCGTTTTCCCCAGCCCCCCGACCGGCGGCTGAATCCGAACTTCAGATAATGAGGGTGTCCGGGAATCCGAACGGGCGAGGCCCCTTAATGTGTTGATTTTTCTCGTGTTGTCAATTCCCGTTGAGCGCCGCCAAAACCGCTCGGTTCTTTCCCGTCCTCGCGACCGCGGCCCTTCCTGACCCAGGCAATCAGGGTTGGGCCGCAGATCGCGGCGCTGCGCCCGCCGTCTGCTCAAGCGGCTTGAGGCCAGTAGAGCCGCATAGGGTTGTCCACCAGCAAGGCATGGCGCTGCCGCGGCCTGGGCGCGATCACCTCCAGCAGGTCGACCAGCGCGCCGTCGTCCGGCATGTTCTTGGAGATGTTGGGGTGCGGCCAGTCTGTTCCCCACAGCACGCGGTCGGGAAAGCGCTCGACCAGCAGACGCCCATAGCGCGCCGCGTCGTGGAACGGCGGGCCCTCGCGCGAGATGCGCTCCGATCCGCTGACCTTCACCCAGAAGCGCGCGTCCTCCATGAGCTCGAGCAGGAGACGGAAGGCCTCCTGCTCGACCCCGGCGCTGGCGTCGATGCGCCCCATGTGATCGATGACCAGGGTCAAGGGCAGCTCGCGCAGGAAAGGTGCCAGCTCGGCGAGGCGGTGGGCGTCGAAATGGATCACCGCATGCCAGCCGAGCGGGATGACTTTCTCGACGATGGTGCGGATGGCGCCGCGGTCGGCGTCGGCGCCGAGGTGGCCGACGAAGTTGAAGCGCACGCCGCGCACGCCGCCTTCGTCGAGCGCCCGCAAGGCCTCGGCGGTGATATCGGCCTGCACCATGGCGATGCCGCGATAGGCACCATTGGAAGCGGCGATGGCGTCGAGCATGGCGCTGTTGTCGGTGCCGTGGCAGCTCGCCTGCACCAGAACTGCGCGCTGGATACCGAGATGGCGGTGCAGCGCGAACAGCTTCTCCTTGGGGCCATCGACCGGCGTATAGGTGCGCGAGGGGGCGAAGGGAAAGCGCGCGGCCGGCCCGAAGACGTGGCAGTGGGCGTCGCAAGCGCCCGCGGGAAGGGCGATGTCCGGCTTCTTCGGACTCGGATGGTAAGGCAGCGGTGTCATGCAAGGGTCCTAGTTGCGGGTCGCCCCCGGCAGCGGCCGGGCGGTGCCGGCCGCAATCCTGAAGGTGATGACCGCCAGCACCGTCAGTCCCAGCATGCGCGCGGCAAGGGTGAGGGGGTCGGTGGCGTCGACTGGCGTGGGCCACAGCGTGACGAGCGAGGCGAGAGCGAAGGCGAGCCGCTCGACGGCCGTGAGCGGGCGCACCACCCAGCCTGCGAAGGCGACCGACAGGCCTGAGGCCGCTATGGTCGCAAGAACAATCGAGAGGACGATCTGGAATGGCGTTCCGATCATCAGCAGGCCGGGCATGGTGACGAAGGCGAAGGGCACGAGCAGCTTCACGAAGCCGAGGCGGATGGCTTCCCAGGCGGTGGCGTTCGCGTCGGTGCCGGCGATACCGGCGGCGGCATAGGCGGCGAGCGCCACCGGTGGCGTGATTGCGGACACCAGGCCGAAGTAGAAGATGAACATGTGCGCAACGATCGGCGGCAGGCCGAGCCGGGCCAGCGCCGGCGCGACGAGCACCGCGAGCAGCAGGTAGGCCGCCGAGGTCGGCAGGCCCATGCCGAGCACGAAGGAGGCAAGCGCCGTCAGCAGCAGCACCGCCCAGAGACTGCCGCCGCCGACCTCGACGATGAGGCTGGACAGCATGAGGCCCATGCCGGTGAGGTTGAGCACACCGATAACGACGCCGGCGGCGGCGACGGCCGCGACGATGGGCAGGGCGGACAGCAGCGTGTTGCGGCACACGACGACGAGATCGATGGCCCCGAGCCGCGTGTCGCGGCGCCACGGGCTGATCGCCAGCGCGAAGACGATGCAGTAGACCGCCGACTGCGTCGGCGTCATGCCGCGCGCGAGCAGCACGATGAGGCCGATCAGCGGCAGCAGCAGATAGCCGCGCTTCGCCAGGGTCTCACGCAGGAGCCGCCAGCCGCCGGCGGTGTCGCGCGCGAGGTCCAGCTTGCCGGCCTCGAGCCGCACGGCGATGATCAGCGCGAGCACGTAGAGCAGCGCGGGCACCAGGGCGGCGAAAGCGATCTCGCGGTAGGGCACACCCAGGATCTCGGCCATGAGGAAGGCCGCGGCGCCCATGACCGGCGGCAGGATCTGGCCGGCGGAGGAGGCGGCGGCCTCGATGGCGGCGGCGAGCGTCGGCGTGTAGCCGACGCGCTTCATGAGGGGGATCGTGAAGGTGCCGGTAGTCACGACGTTGGCGACGGCGCTGCCGTTGATGGTGCCGAGCAGGGCGCTCGACAGCGCGGCCGAGAGGCCGGGGCCGCCCTGCACGCGGCCGGTGATGCCGCGGGCAATGTCGACGAAGACCTCGCCGGTGCCGACCTTCATCAGCAGTGTGCCGAGCAGCGTGAAGAGGAAGATGTACTCGACGGCAACGCCCATCGGGATGCCGTAGAAGCCTTCGGTCGAGAGAAGCAGCGTCGAGGTGAGGCGGGAGACGTCGTAGCCGCCGTGGCCGTACTTGCCGGGGATGAGGTAGCCGAAGTAGGCATAGACGAGGGCGATGGCGGAGAGGATGACCAGCGGCCAGCCGAGCGACAGGCGCACGAGCACCATCGACGCTACAAGCAGCGTCAGAAATACGATCTGGTCCGCTTCAGTGGCGATGGCGCCGCGCATGATGATGTCGTGGAAGCCGTGCCAGAGGTAGGGCCCCGGCACCAGGGCGACGGCGGCCAGCAGGTAGCAGGCCATGCGCGCCCAGGCCGAGCGCATCGGTAGCGCCGCGGCGGCAAGGCCGGCCGCGGCGACCATCGAGAAGAACAGCGAGCGCAGGAGCAGGGCGGTGATGCTGCCGAAGTAGGCGCCGTGCACCACCAGCCCCGCAACCGCCACGGCCAGCAGGGCGTAGAGAAGCGACACGGCGGTCGCTTCCCTCTCGCCGGCCGCCGCGGACTCGAGTCGCAGCGCACCGAGCACCTTTGACACCGGCCCTGCCCGCATCGCCGCTTACTTGCCCGCTTCGCTGAAGTAGTGTTTGGCGCCGGGATGCAGCGGGATCGGCGTCCTGGTCGCCGTATCGAGCGAAATCGCGCCGGCCTGCGGATGCACCTCTCCGAGCCTGTCGAGATTATCGAAGATGGTCTTGGTGATGCTGTAGATGGCCTCCTCGTCGGCGCTCTTGCTGGTGAAGATCGTCGCCGGGTCGTTGATCACGGTGACCGGCGCATCCTGGCCGTCGTAGGTGCCGGCCGGGATCTCGTGGATCTGGTAGAAGGGATAGTCCTCGAGCAGGCCCTGAACCTTGTCGGCCTCCAGCGGGATGAGGCGCATGTCGCGCTGGGCGGCGAGATCGATGAGGGCCGCGGTCGGCGCGCCGGCCAGCACCACCGTGGCGTCGATCGTGCCATTCATCAGCGCGTTGGTGCCTTCGCTGTAGGAGAGGAACTGCGCGTTGCCGGCGTCGAAGACGTCGTAGGCTTCCAGCAGGCGCTGCGCCAGCACGGCGGCATTGGAGCCGGGGGGGCCGAGGTTGATGCGCTTGCCGGCGAGATCCTCCATGGTCGCGATGCCGTTGTCGGCGGTGGTGGCGATCTGCAGCACGGCCGGATAGAGGTAGGCGATGGCCGCGACCGGCAGGGCCTCCTCGAAGGGCCCTTCGCCGACGGAAGCTTCGTAGAGCGTCGAGGACGAGGAGAAGCCGAAGGTCATCTGATCGGCGGCGACGCGGCGGATGTTCTCCACCGAGGCGCCGGTGACCTCGGCGCGGGCGGTGGTGCCCGGCATCTTCTGGTTCAGCACGTCGGCCATGCCGGCGCCGATGACGTAGAACAGGCCGCCGGTGCCGCCGGTGCCGATGGAGATGCGCTCCTGCGCCAGGGCGGGACCGGCGAGCAGCGCGGACAAGCCCGCTGCGGCCAGCAACTTGAAAAACGTCATTCTGGAATCCTCCCTTGCCCGGTTGCTTGTTGAACTATTCGGCGGCCTGCCGGGCGTTGGCCGCAAGGCTGCGGAAGCTGGCGTAGCTCGCCTCCACGATCTGGTTGATGGCGATCTCCCGGTCGTTGCCGTCGATGGCGCCTTCCGAGAGGCGCGTGACGCGCTCGGGATTGATGAGGGCGTAGTAGAGGGCGCCGAGCAGAAACTGGCTGCGCCAGACGAGCCCTTCGCGGGGAGCGCCCGGCACGCAGCCGGCGATGGCCTCGAGAAAGGCGCGGCTCGTCGTGTCGAAGGCGTCGGCGATGATGGAGCGGGCATCCTCGTTGCCTTCGGCCGACAGCACCGCGCGCATGCGCGTGAACTCCGCGCCGCCGCCGTCATGGTCGGAGGAGGGGGAATAGGCCGGCAGCACATAGGCCCGGAGAATCGCCATCAGGCGCTCGTCCGGGTTCTGGATCCGCCGCGCTTCGCCCAGCAACTCCAGGCGCCGGCGGTTCATCGGCGCGGTGTGGCGCTGGTAGATCTCGCGCAGCAGGTTGGCCTTGGAGCCGAAGTGATAGGTCAGGCTGCCGACGTTGGCGTTGGCGGCCTTCGCGATCTCGCGCATCGACACGGCATTGTAGCCGTTGCGCGAAAACAGCTTCGCTGCCGCTTCCAGCAGCGCCTCCCTCACGTTTCCCTGTCGCATCGCCCCTCGGTCTCGTGCGGGCCCTTGATTTGTACAGTTGTACAAAAATCTTGTGCGAGTCAACAGGCGAGGCGCGGGGCGGATTGACAGCGCTTCACGCCATCCACATCATCGCAATGCTTTTGCCATTGTGGCAAAGTGGTTGCGTTGTGGCGCAAAGAAGGGGGTTTGGTGAGCCGGCAGGCATCAGCAGCCGGAAGCGGTGGCAGGCTCACGGGTCCGCCCGCGGCGGTCGACCTCCTCGTGCTGGGCAGCGGCGCGGGCGGCCTGACGGCGGCGCTGACGGCGGCGCTCTCGGGGCTTAGCGCGCTTGTCCTCGAGCATGCGCCGGTCATCGGCGGCACCTCGGCGCGCTCTTCGGGCACGGTTTGGATTCCCGACAGTCCCTATCTGCGCGCCGCGGGCGTCACGGACGACCGCGCGCAGGCGGAGCGCTATCTCGCCTCGCTGGTCGGCAACCGCGGCGAGACCGCTCTCTGGCAAGCGTTTCTCGACAGCGGGCCGCTTATGCTGGCCGACCTGCGCGACCGCGCCGGCATCGGGTTCCGGCCGTTCATGAAGGCGGCCGACTACCGCCAGGACCATCCGGGCGCGGCGCCCGGCGGGCGTGCGCTGGAGCCTCTCGACTTCGACGGACGCAGGCTGGCGGAAGATTTTGCGCAGCTCGCCCGCCCGCTGCCGGAGCTGATGCTGTTCGGCGGCATGATGATCACCCGGGCGGAGGCGGCGGCCCTGCTGCGCGCCGACCGCTCGCCCCGCGCCGCCTGGCTTGGCCTGCGGCTGGTCGCGCGCTACCTGGCAGACCGCATCGGCCATCCGCGGGGCACGCGCCT
>DATCXZ010000344.1:0-2635 GCA_036570545.1 Kiloniellaceae bacterium | reverse complement strand
GGCGGCGTGCTCGGCCTGTCGCGCGCGGCCATGCTTTGCCGGGGGCTCGCCCAGGGGCTGGCCCGGGAAAGGCCGGCAAGGGTGCTCTGCCTGGTGGTCGAGCTCTGCGCCCTCACCTTCCGCGCCAACGACCGTTCCAAGAGCAACGTCATCGCCACCGCCCTGTTCGGCGACGGCGCCGCCGCGGTGCTGCTGGAGGCGCCCCGCAGCGGTGACGGTGGTGCAGCGGTCGGCGGCCTCAGGCTCGGCCCCGGCGGCGAGCACACCTGGCCCAACTCGCTCGACGTCATGGGCTGGGAGGTGGAGAACGACGGCCTCGGCGTGCTGTTCTCGCGCGACATTCCCGCCCTCATCCGCGAGCGCATGGGGCCGGTGGTCGACGGCTTCCTCGCCCGCCACGGCCTCGCCCGCGCCGACCTCGACGGCTACGCCTGCCACCCCGGCGGCGCCAAGGTGATCGCCGCGCTGGAGGAGGTCTTCGGCGTACCCGATGGTGGCTTCACAGCGGCGCGCGGCGTGCTGCGCGACTTCGGCAACATGTCGGCGGTCACCGTGCTCTTCGTGCTGGAGCGCCTGCGCCGCAAGGGCATGAAGGGGCGCTACCTGATGACGGCGCTGGGGCCGGGCTTCACCGCCGGCTTCCAGATCCTCGAGGCCTGAGCGCGCAATGAGCGTTCTTTGGATCGTGCTCGCCCTGGTGGCCGCCCAGCGCCTCGCCGAGCTGGCCTACGCGCGGCGCAACACCCGCCGCCTGCTGGCCGAGGGCGCGGCGGAGAGCGGCGCCGCCCACTACCCCCTGCTGGTCGGACTGCACGCGCTGTGGCTGCTGTCGCTGGCGATCTTCGTGCCGGCGGACCGGCAGCCGGACTGGGGACTGCTCGCCCTCTTCGCCGTGCTGCAACTGCTGCGGCTCTGGGTGCTGGCGAGCCTCGGACGATTCTGGACCACCCGGGTCATCACCCTGCCCGGCGCGCCGCTGGTGCGCCGCGGCCCCTACCGCTGGTTCCGCCATCCCAACTATCTCGTGGTGACGGGCGAGATCCTGGTGCTGCCGCTGGCCTTCGGCGCCTGGCCGATCGCGGTGGTCTTCTCGCTCGCCAATGCCGCGATCCTGGCGCTGCGCGTGCGCGTCGAGGAGCGCGCGCTGGCGCCGCGCCGGCCGGCGCGGCAGTAGCGATCTGCTGCAGCGGCGCCCGGCGTGCTTCGAGACGGCGGCTTTGCCGCCTCCTCAGCATGAGGTCGGTTTTGCTGGCAACCAACAACAGCCTCATGGTGAGGAGCCCGCGTGAGCGGGCGTCTCGAACCATGCGGAGTCCGCTACGCCGGCAGCACCACTTCGCCGGCGATCTCGGCGCCGCGCGCGGCCATGAAGTAGAGTCCCAGGTGATGGGTGAGATCCTGCGGGTGGCACGCCGTCTCCGGCAGGCCGAGGTGCTCGGCGGCTTCCCGGGTGAGGTCGTAGGTGGCGCAGGCGCCGGCGTGGACCGAGACGTCCTTCAGGCTCGGCATCAGGTCGTGGTTGCGCGCCGACAGCAGGGTGAGCACGAAGTCCATGACGCAGATGTCGGTGCAGATGCCGACCACGACGAGGCGCTGCAGCTTGTTGGCGTTCACCCAGTCGACCACGGCGTTGCTGCCGTCGGGCCGGATGGCGCCGACGAAGCCGTTGATGCAGTCCTTGCGCACCAGGGTCGCGTGCGGATCGTCGCCCAGCCAGGTGAGCTCGGGCACCAGGTCCTCCTCGCCCGTGCCGGCTTCGCAATGGGGTGGGTAGGGCGGCTCCGGCTTGCCGGGCACGTGGGTGTCGAGGAAGGCGAGGATCGGCCAGCCCTGCCCGCTGAAGCCGCGCGCGAGACGCGCCGTCTCCTCGACCATGGCGGCGACCTGCGGGTTCGCCTTCGGCGGCGCCAGGTTGCCGGCGCCGACGGTGGCGAAGCCGTTCACCTCATCGACGATGACCAGGCCGGTGGGCTCGCCGCCGAGCTTCAGCCGCGTCGGCGCGACCGGCAGGGCCGCCGCCACCTGGCGCGTCAGGCTGGGAAGGTCGAAACTGTCGGGCATGGCGGCCTCCTGGGTTTCCCGTCGCTCCGGCCGCCAGTGTAGCCCCGCCGGCGCGGCCGCACAAAGCGGCGGGCCGACGATGGCGACCGGGAGGGCGCACGAGCGGTGCAGCCCTCAAAGCTGTCATTCTCGCGCCCCGACGCGAGAATCCATGGCTGGGCTTGGCGCCGGCCCTGCCATGGACCCCTGTACCTTGTTCGGGCTCGCATGCTGGTAAGGTGCGGGCGGGCCAGCCAGGGCCTGCGCCAGACGACAATTCCGGGGTTTGCAGCCGCGGGCGGCTTTGCTAACTCTGCGCGTCTTCCGAGGTTCCGGCGGCCCTTGCCGTCGCCGGGAGGGGTGGCCGAGCGGTTTAAGGCACCAGTCTTGAAAACTGGCATGGGTGGAAGCCCATCGTGGGTTCGAATCCCACCCCCTCCGCCACTCTCACGCGTGTCCGACCCGGAGACATGGGTAACGGACTGTACCTAAGACATGGGTGACACCCTCGAGCCGAACGGGTTGTCGATGGTTTGCAAGGTTCTCTGCTCCAAGTCGATGTAGCCGAGATCGTATTGCATGAAGCTTATCAGCC
>DATCXZ010000343.1:0-5982 GCA_036570545.1 Kiloniellaceae bacterium | reverse complement strand
GGGGAGCTGCACCGGCTGCGCGGCCTCGGCCGGCGGCGTGCTGCGCACCAGGCCGCTGAAGCGCGCGATGGCCGCGTCGTAGGCGTCGCCGAGCAGGCGCTTGGGATCGATCAGCAGAAAGAAGTGGCCGGTGCCGGAGGGCTGCTCCGGAAAGTCGGTCCACGGCGTGATGTCGGTGAGGAAGCGCCCGCCGGCCAGCACGCCGGACAGCAGCTCGATCGCCTGCGACAGGCCGGAGCCCTTGTGGGCGCCGAAGGGCAGCAGGAAGCCGCCGAGCGCCGCGACCGGGTCCGTGGTCGGCTTGCCCGCGGCGTCGACCGCCCAGCCTTCCGGGATGCTGCTGCCTTCGTCGCGCGCCTTGCGGATCTTGCCGCGCGCCGCGACGCTCATCGCCATGTCGAGCAGGAAGTGCGGCGGCTTGGGGCAGGGCGCGGCGATCGACAGTGGATTGTTGCCGAGCCGCGCCTCGCGACCGCCCCAGGGCGCGATGGTGGTCGAGGCATTGGTGCCGGCGATCATGACATAGCCGCGCTCGCAGGCCTTCAAGCCATAGGGGGCGAGCGCGCCCAGATGGTTGGAGTTGCGGCACCCGACGTAGGCGATGCCGGTCTCCGCGACCATGGCGAAGGCCGCCTCCAGCGCGCTCATGGCGACGGCCGGCCCCAGCGCGTTGTCGCCGTCGACCAGCGCCAGGGAGGGCGCCTTGCGCTCGACCGCGATGTCGGCGGCGCCCTTGATGCCGGCGAGCCGCAGGCGCTCGCAGTACAGCAGCAGGCGCAGCACGCCGTGGGTGCCGAGCCCCATGAGGTCGCCTTCCACCAGGATGTCCGCCGTCCACTCCGCATGGCGCGGCTGCGCGCCGGCGGCGGTGAGGGCGGCGACGGCGAGGCCCCGCAGGTCCTGTGCGGCGGCGGTGACGGTTTCCGGCATTGGAAGCACCTCTTGGGTGTGAGGACGGGGGCGGGCGGCAGGAGGAACCGGCCGCTTGTACAGCGCCCCGCTGCGCCGGCGCAATCCTCGCAGCACCGATGATGTCTGCCGAGGGCGAGGGATTTCCTCCTTGCCCAGCTAAAGTCATACGGCAAAGTCATGCAACAAAGCGTCCGCCTGCGCGTTGGCACGCGTGCCGACCACACGGGGGAGGGGCGTCGGCGCGCCGGCCGCGTCCCGCCCGGACGTCGAGGGCAACACCGCATTGAACGCCAAGGTTTTACGTCTGATTCTCGCTCTCGTCCCGCTCGGGGCCTTCGTGCTCGCGATTGCCATTCTTGTGGCCGCAGGGCCCGGCATCGTCGGCCTTGGCTTTGGCCTCGTTGGCCTCGTTGCCCTGGCGGTGGCGGTGTCGCTCTACGTCCTCGCCTACATCCGTCGCTCCGGGCGCCTGCTGCGGCAGCGTGAGGAGCGCTTCCGCGACATCGCCGAGATGTCGGACGACTGGATCTGGGAAACCGACGCGGAGAACAAGCTGACCTTTGTCTCCGACCGCGTCGAGACGCTCACCGGCTGGTCCAAGGAAGATCTGCTTGGCACCCGAAGCTGGGACCTCTCCAGAGATTCGCCGGGTCCCTGGAAGGAGCAGCAGCGCACCATTGAGCAGCGCGGAAGGATCGTCGAATTCGAGCTCGAGACGAAGGCATCCGACGGCACGATGAGGACCATCCGGATCAGCGGCAAGCCGATCTACGACCAAGGCGGCCACTATATCGGCTATCGCGGCACCGGCACTGACGTTACTGCCACGGTGTTGGCCCGCCGCGAGGCCGGCCGCCGCCGCGAGCTGCTGGACAACAGCTTCGAGAACCTGGGCCAGGGCGTCGCCATCGTGGACCGCGACCGCAAGGTCGTCATGGTCAATCGCCACCTGCTCGAGATCCTGGATATCCCCGAGGGCGAGCTGACGATAGGCAGCGACTTCGCGGATTTCTTCCACTACCTCGCGCGGCGCGGCGAATACGGGCCCGGCGATCCGCGCCGCCTGGCGGAAGAGCGCTATGCCATGATCGCCTGCACGCAGCCCTACACCCTCGAGCATCAGCGTCCGAACGGTAGGATCATAGAGGTGCGCGGCCAGCCCCTGCCGTCGGGCGGCGTCGTCATTGCCTGCCGCGACGTGACTGGGAAGCGGATGGCGCAGGCGACGCTCGAAAGCAGCGAGCGTTTCATGCGGGGGATCATCGACAGCGCCCTCGATGCCTTTGTCAGCGTCGATCGTTCCGACCGTGTGCTCGACTGGAACTCCTCGGCCGAGAAGATCTTCGGCTGGTCGCGCGACGAAGCCATCGGACGCTCGCTCGGCGACCTTATTCTGCCGGAGCGCCTGCGTGCCGCTCACCGCGAGCTTCTCGCGGGCGGCATGAAGGGGGACGGTGGTCGCGTGACCGGTGGCCGCCGCGAAACGACAGCGCGGCGCCGTGACGGCACGGAGTTCCCGGTCGAGGCTTCGCTGAGCGCGCAGGCCGCGGACGGCAGCACGATCTTCACCGCCTTCATTCGCGACATCACGCCGCGCAGGCAGTTCGAGTCGCGGCTGCTGCAGGCAAAGGAAGCGGCGGAGGCGGCCAGCCGGGCGAAAAGCCAGTTCCTGGCGAACATGAGCCACGAGCTGCGCACGCCGCTGAACGCCATCATCGGCTTTGCCGAGATCATGGTGCGGCAGATGATGGGGCCGCTCGGCGAGCACTATGCGGAGTATGCCGGCGACATCCACCAGAGCGGCCGCCATCTGCTGGACCTCATCAACGACATCCTCGACATCTCCTCTGTCGAATCCGGCAAGGCCACCCTGGGCGAGACGTCGGCCGTCGACCTCCACGAGGAGGTGGCGACCTGCGCGCACCTGCTCGGGCATGGCGCTCAGGCGACCGGCGTCGCGATCTCCAACGAGGTGCCGGCAGACGCCCCCTGCCTCGTCGCTCAGCCGCGGCGGCTGCGCCAGATCCTCCTCAACCTCATGACCAATTCGGTGAAGTTCTCGCCGCCGGGCACCACGGTGAGCGTGCGTCTCGACATCGACGACGAGGGCCTCTGCCTGCAGATCATCGACCGCGGGCGCGGCATGGAGCCCAAAGAGGTGGAAAAGGTCTTCGAGCCCTTCGTCCAGTTGCACCCGGGCACCGACAAAGCGCAGCTCGGCACCGGCCTCGGCCTCACCCTGGTGCGCAACCTCGTCGAGATGCACGGCGGCCGCATCGTGCTGAAGAGCGCGCCGGGCGAGGGCACCACCGCCTTCGTCCGCTTCCCGCCCGCCCGCATCGCACCCAGGGGGGCGACAGCCGCGGGCCAGTAACACCACCGATCTTGCAACGCAGCATGAAAACGCTATTCTTTGGCGCCCACCTTACTGTTCCCGATTGGTTCGAGCATGAAACTCGAGGCGAGTTTCCGTCGAGGCGTACCCAGGAGCCGCGTTAGATTTCTCGATCGCGCGGGCAGCCTCATCGCACTTCTCTAGCCCTGGCGCGGCCGCAAGGCCGTCGACCGGGGTCAGAAGCTCGAGCCAGTCCTCCAAAGTCCGCCAGCCCGCCCAGTCACTCCCCCGCTACACCACGCCCAAAGAAAAGAACGACGGAGGCATGATGCCTGAAGACAGCCTGCTTGATGACGCCCTCGTCCGCCTCGACGAAGCCGCCGCCCATATCAGCATCGACCCGGACGTCATCGAGAAGCTGAAGTACGCTCGGGAAACCACCCAGGTCCGCCTGATGATCCGCATGGATGACGGCTCGCGGAAATCCTTCCTGGCATGGCGCTGCCGCTACGACGACACGCGCGGGCCGACCAAGGGCGGCATCCGCTACCATCCGGACGCCAGTGTGGACGAGGTGCAGACGCTGGCGTTCTGGATGACCTTCAAGTGCGCCGTCATGAACCTGCCCTACGGCGGCGGCAAGGGCGCCGTTCAGGTCGACCCGCGCAACCTTTCCAAGGCCGAGCTGGAGCGCCTGTCGCGGGCCTACATCCAGGCCTTCGCCCGCATCATCGGGCCGGATCGCGATATCCCCGCGCCCGACGTCTACACCAACGCGATGATCATGGGCTGGATGGCCGACGAGTATGCCCAGATCGTCGGCCAGGCGGAGCCGGCCGTCATCACTGGCAAGCCGATCGCCTTGGGCGGCTCGCTGGGGCGCGCCGATGCGACCGCGCGCGGCGGCTACTATCTCGTCCGCCATCTGGCCCGCGAGCTCGGGCTGAACGGAACCATGCGGGTTGCCATTCAGGGCTTCGGCAATGCCGGCCAGCACATCGCCCGGCTGCTGGCTGCCGACGGGCACGCCATCGTCGCGGTGTCGGATTCCAACGGCGCGGTGAAGGCCGATGGCGGGCTCGACTTGGAGCGGCTGGTCGCGGCGAAGGACGGCGGCGGCTCGGTCGCCAGCACCGCCGGTCAGGCCGGGCACGCGTTGCTGCCGGGGGACGAGCTGGTCGGCGTGGACTGCGACCTGCTGGTCCCGGCCGCGCTCGAGAACATGATCGACGAGGACAACGCGCCGTCCGTGAAGGCCAGGCTCATCCTGGAGCTCGCCAATGGCCCGGTGACACCGGAGGCGGACGCCATCCTCGAGAAGAACGGCGTCGTGGTTCTGCCCGACATTCTCGCCAACGCCGGCGGCGTGACCGTCTCCTATTTCGAATGGGTCCAGAACCGGCAGGGTTACTACTGGACCGTGGGAGAAATTCACCAGCGCCTGCAGGAGATCATGGAGCGCGAAGGGCGCGCGATCTGGACCATCGCGCGCGAGAAGAACATCACCGTGCGCACCGCAGCCTACGTCCACGCCCTCGGCCGCCTCGCCGAGGCGATCGAAGCCCACGGCACCCAGAACTTCTTCATGAGCTGACGGCGCGCGTCCCCTCTCCCTTCTTATCCCTCTCCCCAGCGTGGGTGAGGGGGCTGTCTGCCGCGAGGGTGCCTGGGGCGGCAGTGCTGTGTGAATCGGCACGGGCGAGGCGGCGGCGCGCTCAGAGGACCCCAATGTCGAAGTGCAGCACATCCTCGCGCGTGCCGAGCTTGCTATAGAGTGCGATGGCAGGCGCGTCGTCGCGATCGGCCTGCACGAAGACCACATAGGCGCCCCGTATCGCGGCGATCTGCTTCAGTTGCTCGAGCAGCGCGGTGGCGATGCCCCTGCGGCGATGGTCGGCGGCAACTGCCAGATCGTAGATGTAGAACTCGCTGCGCGCCTGCTCGAACTTCTGCAGCTCGTAGGCGGCGAGGCCGCCGACGACCTTGCCGTCCTCCAGCGCCACCAGCGCGGCAAAGGCGGGATCATCCAGCAGCCGGCGCTGATAGTCGGCCGGCGGGCGCGCGCCGCCGTAGGTCTCCGGCTCCCCGAACGCCTCGCCGAAGACGTCGAGCAGGCCATCCATCAGCGGTAGGTCATCGGCCGTGAGGCGTCGGATCGTCATTGGCGGTAGCGGAGCGCTAAGACCGAAACCTTGTCCCCGCCCCGGCCGCCTTCGCGCGTGCCACCGCCAGCGCGGCGATGGCGGTGTCCTGCACGCCGGTGCCGGTGAGGTCGCAGATCAGGCACTGCGCGTCGGAGGTGCGGCCGGGCTGTTTGCCGGCGATCACTTCGCCCAGCTCGGGGAAGGTTGCCGCCGCTTCGATCGTGCCCGCCTCGATCGCATGATGCAGCTCGCCGACCAGGCGCACCTGGCTCAGGCGATCGCAGAAATAGCCGTCGGCAGCGGCCAGCGCCGCCGGCGCCACCTCGTTCTTGGTCGGCGCGTCGGAGCCCATGGCGATCACCGTCATGCCCGGGCGCAGGTGCTGCGCCTCGATCAGCGGCGCGGTCGCCGGCGTGGTGGTCACCACGATGTCGCTTTCGCCGGCGAGCTTGGCAATGGTCTCGGCCCGGTGCACCGGAACGCCGAGGGCATCGGTCATCTCCTGCGCGCAGGCCTCGGCCTTGCCGCCGTCGCGCGCCCACACGAAGGCGCGCTCCAGCGGGCGCACCAGGCTCAGCGCCTGCAGTTGCA
>DATCXZ010000342.1:0-18761 GCA_036570545.1 Kiloniellaceae bacterium | reverse complement strand
AGCCGCATCCGCCGATCTACCGCCACGTGCTGCAGTCCCTGGCGCCGTTGCCGCCCGCGCGGGTGCTGGCGGTGGGCGACTCGCTGGCCCACGACGTCGCCGGCGCCAAGGGCGTCGGCCTTGCCGCGGCCCTGGTCGTCGAGGGAATCCACCAGGAAGAACTCGGCGATCCGGACGACGCGGCCTTCGCCGGTCGGCTTGCCACGCTCGAGGGCCGCGAAGGCGCCAAACCCGACTACCTGCTGCGACACCTCGCCTGGTAAAGGCTCAGCCGAAGTCGGCGGAGGCCTGCCGGCGATGGCTCGGCACGGTGCCGCCGATCTGCTCGGTGATGGCATTGGCTGCCTGCACCACGCGGGCGCCGAGCTCGCCAAGCCGCGTCTCGGTCACGCGCACAGAGGGGCCTGAGACCGAAACCCCGGCGATCACCTCGCCGTGCTCGTTGTGGATGGTCGCCGCCACGCAGCGCATCCCGACGGTGTGCTCCTCGTCGTCCACCGCCCAGCCACGCTCGCGGATGCGCGCCAGTTCGCAGCGCAGCGCGGCTGGGTCGACGATGGTCTTCTCCGTGAAGCGCGGCATGCCCTTCTGGTGCAGCACCTCGGTCAGAACGGCGTCGTCAATCTCCGCGAGCATCGCCTTGCCGACGGCCGAGGCGTGCATGGGCGCGCGCCGGCCGGGCCGGAAAAAGGCGCGCATCGGCGCATGGCTCTCGAACTGAGTGACGTAGACCAGCTCGTTCTGGTCCTGCACGGCGAGGTTCACCGTCTCTCCGACATCCTCCATCAACCGGCGCATGACCGGCCGTCCGAGGGTGACGATGCGGCGGTTGCGCAGGAAGGCGTTGCCGACATTGAACGCGCCGACGCCGATCACCCAGACGCCGTACTCCTCATCGAAGGCGGCGAAGCGGCGCTGCTGCAGGGTGGTCAGCAGGCGGTGGGTGGTGGAGGGCGCAAGTCCGACCGACTGGGCGAGGTCGGTGAGGGTCATGCCGTCAGCCTCGGCGAGGCGCTCGAGAATCGACAGTGCACGATCGAGCGACTGCACCTGCCCGCCCTGGGCTGCTGTCCTGCGTGCCCCGATCTTGCCTCCGGGGCCCTTGCCCCCGTCCCGCGTCTTGACGGCTGTCTTGACCATCTGCACTCCCCCCTGACCAGGCCCTTGTGCCGCGCTTCTGCCTGCCTGTCGGCCCCGTTGCCGGGCGCAGCAGCATAGAGGCCGAGGCCTCCGGCTGTCAGCAGAGCACTTCAGCGATCACTGTTCTCACTTTGTGGTTGCCTATTCCATTTATGATGAATGGTATCATTTTGATTCCACGCTGCTTCTTATCATCTTTCCGATATATTCCACAATGTGGAATTGTATTCCATTATTCTTGACCACCAAGACCGAGGGGTGGCATGCTGATCGACTACGCAGAAAGACAAACTGAAAGCAGCCAGACCGGCGCGGAGGAACCACGATGACCCTTATGACCGCAGCCGAAGCCGCCGTGCGCGTCCTGGAGAAGGAGGGGGTCGACGTCGCCTTCGGCGTTCCCGGCGCGGCGATCAACCCGCTCTACGCCGCCATGAAGAAGCGCCAGTCGATCGACCATGTCCTGGCCCGCCACGTCGAGGGCGCCTCCCACATGGCCGAGGGCTACACCCGCGCCAGCCCCGGCAACATCGGCGTCTGCATCGGCACCTCGGGGCCGGCCGGCACCGACATGATCACCGGGCTCTACTCGGCACAGGCCGATTCGATCCCGATCCTCTGCATCACCGGGCAGGCGCCGCGCGCCAAGCTGAACAAGGAAGACTTCCAGGCGGTCAACATCGAGGCCATCGCCAAGCCGGTGACCAAGTGGGCGGTGACGGTGCAGGAGCCGGCGCTGGTGCCGCGGGCTCTCCAGCAAGCCTTCCACCTCATGCGCTCGGGCCGGCCGGGGCCGGTGCTCATCGACCTGCCGCTCGACGTGCAACTCGCCGAGATCGAGTTCGACGACGAGACCTACGAGCCGCTGCCGGTCTACAAGCCGGCCGCCTCACGGCGCCAGGTCGAGAAGGCCATGGACATGCTGAACGCCGCAGAGCGGCCGCTCATCGTGGCCGGCGGCGGCATCATCAACGCCGACGCCGCGAGCCTGCTGGTCGAGTTCGCCGAGGTCACCGGCATTCCCGTCATCCCCACCCTCATGGGCTGGGGCAGCATCCCCGACGACCATCCGCTGATGGCCGGCATGGTCGGGCTGCAGACCAGCCATCGCTACGGCAACGCGACCTTCCTGCGCTCGGACTTCGCGCTCGGCATCGGCAACCGCTGGGCCAATCGCCACACCGGCTCCATCGAGGTCTACACCAAGGGCCGCAAGTTCGTGCACGTCGATATCGAGCCGACCCAGATCGGCCGCGTCTTCATGCCCGACTACGGCATCGTCTCCGACGCCAAGGCGGCCCTGGAGCACTTCGTCGCGGTGGCGCGAGAGTGGCAGGCAGAGGGCAAGCTGAAGGACCGCGGCGCCTGGCAGCGGGAGTGCCAGCATCGCAAGCAGAACATGCTGCGCAAGTCGCACTTCGACGAGGTGCCGCTGAAGCCACAGCGCGTCTATCAGGAGATGAACGAGGCTTTCGGCCGCGATACCTGCTACGTCACCACCATCGGCCTGTCGCAGATCGCCGCCGCGCAGTTCCTCCACGTCTACAACCCGCGCAACTGGATCAACTGCGGCCAGGCCGGCCCGCTCGGCTGGACGCTGCCGGCCGCGCTCGGCGTGCGCAAGGCCTGCCCCGGGCGCGAGATCGTCGCCATCTCCGGCGACTACGACTTCCAGTTCATGATCGAGGAACTTGCCGTCGGCGCGCAGTTCAAGCTGCCCTACATCCACGTGGTGGTGAACAACGCCTACCTCGGCCTGATCCGGCAGGCCCAGCGGGGCTTCGACATGGACTACAACGTGCAGCTCTCCTTCGAGAACGTGAACGCGCCGGACCTCGGCCAATACGGCGTCGATCACGTGACGGTGGCCGAGGGGCTCGGCTGCAAGGCGATCCGCGTGAAGAGCCCCAACGAATTCAAGGAAGCCTTCGACAGGGCGCGCGAGCTGATGGCGGAGTTCCAGGTTCCCGTGGTGGTCGAGTTCATCCTGGAGCGCGTCACCAACGTCGCCATGGGCACCGAGCTGAACGCGGTGAACGAGTTCGAGGAGATCCTCTGCCTCGATCCCACGCTGGGGCCCAACGGGCTGCCGAAGGGCAGGGAAGCGGCGCTGGAGCCTGCCGAATAGAGCAAGGCTTAGCCGCTTTCCACCGCCCTGCCGTTGACTCGGGCCCGGCCCGGCCCTGTAAGCTGTCGCACAAAAATCGAGGAGGACCCAGGGATGCCGAAATTCGCCGCCAATCTTTCCATGCTCTACGGCGAGCACGACTTCCCCGACCGCTTCGCCGCCGCCGCCAGGGACGGCTTCCAGGGCGTCGAGTACCTCTTCCCCTACGCCTACGAGAAGGAGGTCCTGGCCGAGGCCCTGACGGTCAGCAAGCTGACCCAGGTGCTGCACAACATGCCGCCGGGCGACTGGGATGCCGGCGAGCGCGGCATCGCCTGCCTGCCGGACCGGGTCGGCGAGTTCCAGGACGGCGTCGGCAAGGCGATCGACTACGCCAGGGCACTCGGCTGCACGCAACTCCACACCATGGCCGGCATCCGTCCGGAGGGCGCCCATCCCGACAAGCTCGATCAGACCTATGTGGAGAACCTGCGCTTTGCCGCCGAGGAGACCAAGAAGGCCGGCGTCCGGTTGCTCATCGAGGCGATCAACACCATCGACATCCCCGGATTCTACCTCTCGACGTCGGCGCAGGCGCTGGCGATCATCGAGACAGTGGGCTCCGACAACCTCTCCTTCCAGTACGACATCTATCACATGCAGGTGATGGAGGGCGACCTGGCACGCACCATCGAGCAGAACCTCGGCAAGATCGCGCACATGCAGCTCGCCGACAATCCCGGCCGCCACGAGCCGGGCAGCGGCGAGATCAACTACCCCTTCCTGTTCGACGCCATCGACCGCATGGGCTACAAGGGCTGGATCGGCTGCGAGTACAAGCCCAAGGCCGGCACCACCGGGGGCCTCGGCTGGCTGCGCCCCTACCTCGCCGCCAGCGCCGCGGCGGAATAAGCCGCAGAGGGACAAGCGAAAGGAACGGAAAGTCATGGCAAAGATCGGATTCATCGGCCTCGGCATCATGGGGGCGCCCATGGCCGGCCACCTGCTCGATGGCGGCCACGAGGTGACGAGCTGCGTGCACAGGACACCGGCGCCCGAGGAGCTGAAGAAGAAAGGCCTGAAGCTCGCCAAGACTCCGAAAGATGTAGCCGCGGCCAGCGAGGTCGTCATCGCCATGGTGCCGGACACGCCGCAGGTCGAGGCCGTGCTGTTCGGCGACAACGGCGTCGCCGCGGGCCTGAAGAAGGGCACGCTGGTGATCGACATGAGCTCGATCTCGCCGATCGAGACCAAAGTCTTCGCCGAGAAGATCAATAAGCTCGGCTGCGACTACCTCGACGCGCCGGTCTCCGGCGGCGAGGTCGGCGCCAAGGCGGCCTCGCTCACCATCATGGTCGGCGGCACCGAGGCCGCCTTCGAAAAGGCAAAACCGATCTTTTCCCTCATGGGTAAGAACATCACCCTGGTCGGCCCGAACGGCGTGGGACAGACCACCAAGGTCGCCAACCAGATCGTCGTCGCGCTCACCATCGAGGCGGTGGCCGAGGCGCTGGTCTTCGCCTCCAAGGCCGGCGCCGACCCGGCCAAGGTGCGCCAGGCCCTCATGGGCGGCCTCGCCTCCTCGCGCATTCTCGAGGTGCACGGGGAGCGCATGATCAAGCGCACCTTCAACCCGGGCTTCCGCATCGAGCTGCACCAGAAGGACCTGAATCTCGCCCTGCAGGGCGCCAAGGCGCTGGGCGTCAGCCTGCCCAACACGGCGACGGCGCAGGAGCTGTTCAACGCCTGCGCCGCCAACGGCGGGGCCGGCTGGGACCACTCCGGCATGGTGAAGGCGCTGGAGCTGATGGCGAACCACCCCGTGGCCGAGGACGAGAAAGCTTCCGCCGCGGCGGAGTAGATCGCAGCCTGGGCAGGCGCCGCACGCCCCACTATCACGAAGCCAGGCGTCACAACCTGAGCCTCGCGCTAAGCGGTCCGATAGGCGTCGAGAATGGCCGCTGCGGAGCTCTCGACATCCGCATCGCTGGTCGCCCAGGAGCTGATGCTGATCCGCATCGCGGCGCGGCCCTTCCAGGTGGTGCCGCCGCACCAGCAGGTGCCGTCGTCCTGGATCGCGGCGATGACACGTTGCGTTCGCGCATCGTCCCCGAAGGCCACAACCACCTGGTTCAGCACCACCTCGTTGAGGATCTCGGCACCGCCGGCCCTCAGCAGTCCGGCGATCTGCCGCGCCTGGCGGCAGTTGCGGCCGACGAGGTCGGAGAGGCCGGCGCGGCCGAGCGACTTCAAGGCCGCCCAGACCTCCACCGCCCGCGCGCGCCGCGAGCTGTCCGGGGTGACGGTCATGGCATCGCGTTGCCCGCTGGCCAGCAGGTAGGCGCCGCTGATCGACATCGCGCGGCCCAGCGCCTCGCGATCCCGGACGAGCGCGATGCCACAGTCGTAAGGCACGTTCAGCCACTTGTGCGCGTCAGTCGCCCAGGAATCGGCTTCGCGGAATCCCTCGGCGAGGGGCGCGTGCTCGGCGGAGGCCAGCGCCCAGAGGCCGAAGGCGCCGTCGACGTGAACCCAGGCGCCGGAGCGCCGCGCCCACTGGACGACCTCGGCAGCCGGATCGAAGCCGCCCGAGTTCACGTTGCCGGCCTGGATGCAGACGATGGTGGGGCCGGCGATGGCGGGCAGTCGGTCGGCGCGCAGGCGCCCCTGCCCGTCCGCCTCGACCCGCCGCACCCGCTCGCGCCCTAACCCCAGCAGGGAGAGCACTTTGTACAGTGAAGCATGGGCCTCTGCACCCAGCACCACGGTGACTTCAGGCGCGCCGAACAGGCCCTGCCGCTCAACGTCCCATCCCTGTTGCCCCAGCACCCGGTTGCGAGCCGCGGCGAGGCAGGTGAAGTTCGCCATAGTCGCGCCGGTGACCAGGGCGCCTTCGGCGTCTTGCGGCAGCTCCAGCGCCTCCTTCACCCAGCGCAGGGCAGCGGTTTCGAAGCAGGCCACCGCCGGGGAACTGACGAAGCTGAAGCTGTTCTGGTCCCAGGCCGCGGCAAGATACTGCGCGGCGACGGTGGCGGGCAGCGCGCCGCCGGTCACGAAGCCGAAGTAGCGGCCACCGGCACTGGCAACGGTAGCAGGCGAGCCGTAGTCGTCGAGAAAGGCGAGGACTTCGGCCGGACTGCTCGGCCCGCTCGGCAGCGGACCGTCGAGCGCCTCGGCCAGGCGTTCGATCGCGCCGGGCCGCGATCCGACGTCTCTTCCGGGCAAGCTTTCGAGATAGCTGGCGGCCCGCTGCGCAGCCTCTGCCAGAAGCTTTCGCATGGTCGTGCTCACTGCGCCCTCCAAGGATAGGTGGTATGACGTCGACGCGACGCGGGCGCCGCCGCCCGCTCATGGCCGCTTGAAGGTCTCCACCGCCATATAGATGCGCACGGCGGTGGTGAGCCAGCAGAGCGCGCCGAAGATCCAGGCGAGCCAGGCAAAGGAGTCGGGGAAGAGGCAGATCGCGCCGAAGAGCATGATGGTCTCCGTTCCCTCCGTGAGACCGCCGAGATAGTAGATCGACTTGGTGCCGCGCGCCGCCGTGGTAATGCCGCGCTTGGCGGTCAGCGCCGCGAAGGCGAGGAAGGAGGCGCCGGTGCCGACGAAGCTGAAGATGAGAAAGGCGGCCGGTAGCGCGTCGTCCGGCCGGCCGACGGCGAAGAAGAACACCACGCCGGAATAGAAGAGAAAATCCAGCACGATGTCGAGATAGCCGCCGAGGTCGCTCGGTCCCGCATGGCGGGCGACCGCGCCATCGAGGCCGTCGGCGAGGCGGTTCAGCAGGATGAGCGCCAGCGCTGCCGGGTAGCTCTCCAGCGCCAGCAGCGCCCAGGCGCCGCAACCGATGACGAAGCCGCTCCAGGTGATACCGTTGGCGGTGACGCCACTGCGCGCGAGGCGCCGCCCGAGAGCCTCGAGCGGCGGGTCGATGACCTTTCGCAGGCGGGCGTCGAACATGCCCGGCTGCGTCAGCGCATGTCGACGTAGCGGCCGAGTCGCACCGCGGAGGCGCCGGGGTTCAGACGGCGCGAGGGCATGATGAGCACGCAGTCGTCATAGGGCGTCGTCACCGGCGCGTCGCCGTCGTAGGCGATCACCGTGCCGGCCTTGGGAATGACCTCAAGGCCGTTGAAGGTCTCGACGAAGCGGAAGTTCTCGCTGGTAATGGTGACTGGCCCCGTCACCTCGACGAAGCGCTGCTCGGGCAGATCGAGGCCCGCAAGGCCCTGGCTCGCCCAGTCGGCGTCGACCACCCCGTTCACCAGCAGGAAACGCAAGGCGGAGTGGATCGCAATGAGGGCCGAGGCCGCCTCCCAGTGCTGGCCGCACTCGACCAGCAGAGCGTTCTTGGGGCTCGCCGGGTCGGCAAAGCCCTCGTAGTCGCGCATGCGCTTGCCGGCGGCGTGGCCGGCATCGGTCACCACGATCTCTGGCAGGCCAACCGCCTTGGCCAACTCGCGCCCCTTGGCCAGCGGGCCCGCCATCATCATCGCCGGCTGCTTGCGCTGCATCGAGTGGATGTCGAGCAGCAGGTCCACCGTGCCGATGTAAGGCCGCACAGTCCGCGCCCGCGTCAGCTCGGCAGACTTCCTTTCGGGATTATCCAGCACCTCCGCCGTCCACAGCCGGTTGAAGTCCTCGTCGACGAAGCGCGAGGCGGTGGGATTGGCGGGATCAAAACTGAGGTAGGCGGCAACATTCATGAAACCGAGCGACAGCTTGCCCTTCAGCGGCTTCACGTCGTGGCGAAACAGCCAGTCGAGCGCGATGGCGCCGCAGAGCTCGTTGCCGTGCACCACGGCGGCGATCATCACGTGCGGGCCGGGCCGGCCGCTGTCGAAGCAGGTCACGTAGTCGATGCCGGTGTTGCCGGCCTTGTAGGGCGCAATGTCGGGCGCCGTCAGCTCAATAGGATGGCTGTCTTTTTGCATCGTTCTTTCGTCTCCCCTGCCCGCTTCACGGGCGCATCAGGCTTCTTCCAGATACACACTCGGCATGGTCAGCGCCAGATGGGCGCGGATTGCCGCGATAAGCTGCTCGGCCGGGCGCGAGAAGGCACGGTCGGCCAGGCGCAGCACGCCGTAGCGGTTGGCCAGGTGCGGCGTCAGCGGGCGCACCTGGAGAGCGTCTTGGCTGCCGCCGGCCCACGACAGTCCGTTCAGTATCGCCACGCCATGGCCGAGGCGCACCAGATCGCAGATCGTGCCGGAAAGATTGGTTTCGGCGCGCAGCCGCATCGGGATGCCGGCGCGGCGGAATAGCTGCTCGATGCGGTGGCGCGAGGGATAGCGGCGCGTCATGGTGATCAGCGGCACCCCGTCCAGGTCTTCGACGCCGATGCTGCACTTGGCCGCGAGGGGGTGGCCCGGCGGCATGAGCACCACCGAATGGGTCTGGATCAGCGGGATGGCCTCGATGCCGGGATGGTTCTCCAGCATGGAGGCGAAGGCGAGCTCCACCTGGTCGCGCAGCAGCCAGTCCACCATCATCTCGGTAAGCCCGGTTTCCATCGTCAGCACGAGCTGCGAATGGTCGCGCAGAAAGCTGCGCAGCAGGTTGTGCAGCACCGCATCATAGAGCATTGGCGTGACACCGAGGCGGAGCTGTCCGACGCCGTGCCGGCGCACATCCTCGGCCGAACGGCGCACGCGGTCGATGCCGTCGAGGGCATTGCCGACATCGACGGAGAGGCGGTGGGCTTCCGGCGTCGGCATCAGCTTGCCTTTGGCGCGGTGAAACAGGGCGAAGCCGAGCTCCTCCTCGAACTGCTTCAGGAGTCGGCTCACCGCCGGCTGCGAGACACCGAGACAACGCGCCGCGGCGCTGACCGAGCCCGCCTCCATGACCGCGTTGAAGGCCTCCATCATACGCGGCGTCGGGGGCCGCCGGCCCTCAGCACCGATCTCCGGTTCGACGCCATACCCCATAACGCGACGTTATAGCCTCTATGACCGATAGCACGATTTTCCTGCGGATCGCCCGGGCTGCCGGCAGACGGCATTTCACTTTGACAGCCCCACTAGGCACTCGCATTATACCCGGCAAGGTTCTGCCGTCGAGCGACGGGAAGGGACCGCGACAAGAAATCGGCGGCGCATCCATCCGGCTGCGACTTGCGGATCACAGGAACAGGCGCCTCAACGTCTTACGGGGAACGAACTCATGCGAAAGAGCACGCTGCTTTGCGCGGTCTCCCTCGCCGCGGTGCTGGCTTCGCCGGCCGTCGCGCAGGAGCTGACCATTGGAATCTCGGCCGAGCCTTCGGCGCTCGACCCGCACTACCATAACCTTGGGCCGAACAACGCCATGCGGCGTCACATGTTCGAGTCGCTGCTGCTTACGGACGAGAACCAGCGCCTCTCTCCGGGGCTCGCCACCTCCTATAAGCCGCTCGACGACACCACCTGGGAATTCAAGCTTCGCGAAGGCGTGACCTTCCATGACGGCTCGCCGTTCACCGCCAAGGACGTGGTCTTCACGGTCTGCCGCATCCCCACTGTGGAGAACAGCCCCTCGTCCTTCACGGTCTACACCAAGGGGATTGCCGGCATGGAGGTGAAGGACCCGCACACCCTCCTTATCAAGACCGACACCCCTTTCCCGCTGCTGCCCAACGAAGTCGCCGCCTGGGGCATCCTCTCGGCCACCGCCAACGGCGTCACCGGCGATATCGGCTTCAGCCGCGACGGCTGCACCGGCATCGACAGCTATCCAAAGACCGAGGACTTCAACTCCGGCAAGGCCGCCATCGGCACCGGCATGTACAAGTTCAAGGAATTCACGCGCGGCGAGGAGATCGTCTTCGAGCGCAACGACGACTACTGGGGCGACAAGGGTGCCTGGGAAACCGTCACCTTCCGGCCGATCACCAGCGACGGCCCACGCGTGGCTGCGCTGCTGTCCGGCGACGTCGACATGATCGACAATCCGCCGCTGCAGGACCTCGAGCGCATCAAGTCCGAGGGCTTCCAGGTCGCCCAGGGCCTGTCCAACCGCGTCATCTACCTGCACATGGATCAGCATGGCGAGGAGACGCCGGGCATCACCGGCACCGACGGCAAGAATCCCCTCCTCGACAAGCGCGTGCGCAAGGCGATCTCCATAGCGATCAATCGCGAGGCCATCGTCGAGCGCATCATGAACGGCGTCGCCGTGCCTGCGGGCGAGTTGCTGCCGCAGGGCTTCTTCGGCACCACCCCGGGCGCCGAAGCGGAGAAATACGATCCCGAAGGCGCCAAGAAGCTCCTGGCGGAGGCCGGCTATCCCGACGGCTTCGGCCTTACCCTCGGCTCGCCCAACGACCGCTACATCAACGACGCGCAGGTGTCGCAGGCGGTCGCCCAGATGCTGACCCGCATCGGCATCGAGACTGAGGTCGACGCAGTCACCGCCAGCACCTTCTTCAAGCGGCGCAACGCTCACGAGTTCTCGATGTACCTCGCCGGCTGGGGCGCGGCGACCGGCGAGATGTCCTCGCCGCTGCGCGCGCTGGTGGCCACGCCGGACAAGGTAAAGGGCTATGGCGGCACCAACCGCGGGCGCTACTCCAACCCTGAGATGGACGCGCTGATCGACCAGGCCTTGGCCACGGTTGACGACGACAAGCGTGAGGCGCTGCTGCAGCAGGCGAGTCAGGTGGTCATAGAGGACTATGGCATCCTGCCGCTGCATTTCGAGGTGACGCCCTGGGCCTTCCGCAAAGGCATCACCTACGTGCCGCGCGCCGACCAGTATACTCTGGCTCTCGGCGTGAAGCCGGCCGGCTAGACTGCGACGCTCCGGCCCGGGCGGAGGATAGACTCCGCCCGGGCCGGCCCCTTCGGGGGGCACGCCGGACCCCATCAGCGGCAGGGCATAGCCGATGCTCGTCTACCTTCTGCGCCGCCTCGGCCAAAGCGTCTTCGTCATTGCCGCAATGGCAGTGCTGGTGTTCGTCGGCGTCTACGCCATCGGCAACCCGATCGACATCCTGATCAATCCAGAGGCCGACCAGAACGAGCGGGCAGCGGCGATCGCCCGCCTCGGCCTCGACAAGCCGCTGTGGGAGCAGTTCCTCGTCTTCGTCTCCAACGCCGTGCAGGGCGACCTGGGCAGGAGCTTCGTCTACTCGACCGACGCGCTCGGCCTCATTCTCTCAAAGCTGCCGGCAACCCTCGAGCTCGCCTTCCTGGCCCTGGTCATCGCCATCTTTCTCGGCGTGCCGCTCGGCATGCTGGCCGGCCTGAAGCCCGATTCGATCGTCGGCAAGACGATCATGGGCGGCTCCATCCTCGGCTTCAGCCTGCCCAACTTCTGGCAGGGCATGATGCTGATCCTGCTGTTCGCGGTGATCTTCAAGGTGCTGCCCTCCGGCGGGCGCGGCGAGACGGTCGAGGTGCTCGGCGTCGCCGTCAGCTTTCTCACGCTCGACGGCCTCTCGCATATGCTGCTGCCGGCGGTGAACCTCGCGCTGTTCAAGACCTCGCTGGTCATCCGCCTCGCCCGCGCCGGCACCCGCGAGGCCGTGCTGCAGGACTACGTCAAGTTCGCCCGCGCCAAGGGCCTGAAGCCGCGCCGCATCGTGCTGGTGCACATCGCCAAGAACATCATGATCCCGGTAGTGACCGTCCTAGGCCTCGAGCTCGGCAGCATGATCGCCTTCGCGGTGGTCACCGAGTCTGTCTTCGCCTGGCCGGGCATGGGCAAGCTGCTCATCGACTCGATCCAGCATCTCGACCGCCCGGTGGTCGTCGCCTACCTGATGCTCACTGTCTTCATGTTCATCCTCATCAATCTCGCAGTCGACCTGCTCTACTGCGCGCTCGATCCGCGGGTGAGGATCTCGGAGGTATCGGCGTGACCGACGCCCTGAAGGTTCCGGCCGCCCCTGCGCCAGGCCGCCGCCTCGGCTGGCGCGGGACGCCGGTGGCACGCTTCGCCGCCGAGTTCGGGGCCAGCCCAGTCGCCGTCGCTGCCCTGACTGTCACCATAGTCTTGGCGCTGCTCGCAACCTTCGCCAATTTCATCACGCCGCAGAACCCCTACGACCTGGCGCAGCTCGACATCATGGACGGCATGCTGCCACCAGGTAGTACCGATTTCGCCGGCTCGATGACCTATCACCTCGGCACCGACCAGCAGGGTCGTGACATGCTCTCCGCCATTATCTTCGGCCTGCGCATGAGCCTCGGCGTCGGCGTGATGAGCACCTTCATCGCGCTCTCCCTCGGCATGTCGATCGGTGTGCTGGCCGCTTATTTCGGCGGCAAGGTCGACACCGTCATCATGCGGGTGGTCGACCTGCAGCTCTCCTTCCCATCGATCCTTGTCGCCCTCATCCTGCTGGCCGCGCTCGGCAAAGGCGTCGACAAGGTGATCCTCGCGCTGATCATCGTGCAGTGGGCCTACTATGCCCGCACGGTACGCGGCAGTGCCTTGGTCGAGCGCCGCAAGGAGTACATCGAGGCCGCCGCCTGCCTCGCCCTCTCGCACCGACGCATCGTGTTCCGCCACCTGCTGCCCAACTGCCTGCCGCCGCTTATCGTGGTCGCGACGGTGCAGGTGGCGCATGCCATCGCGCTGGAGGCGACACTGTCGTTCCTCGGCGTCGGGGTCCCGATCACCGAGCCTTCGCTCGGTCTGCTGATCGCCAACGGCTATGATTACATGCTCTCCGGCAAGTACTGGGTCGCGTTCTTTCCCGGCATCGCCCTGCTGGTCACTATCGTCGCTATCAACCTGGTCGGCGACCGGCTGCGCGACGTCCTGAACCCGCGCCTTAAGCGATGAGGGGTTGAAGCGATGACCGCTCCGACCTTGGAGGTCAGGGACCTCGCGACACACTTCTTCACCCGCGAAGGCGTGGTGAAGGCGGTCGACGGCGTGTCGTTCCGCGTCGGCAAGGGCGAGGTGCTGGGCCTCGTGGGCGAGTCGGGAAGCGGCAAGACCATCACCGGCTTTTCCATCCTCGGCCTGGTCGACCCGCCGGGCCGCATCACCGGCGGCGAGATTCTGTTCCAGGGCCGCGACCTGGTGCCACTGCCGGAGCGCGAGCGGCGCAAGCTGCGCGGCTCCAAGATCGCCATGATCTTCCAGGACCCGATGATGACGCTGAACCCGGTGCTCCGCGTCGACACCCAGATGACCGAGGCGGTGCTGGCCCACCGCGACGTCTCCAAAGCGCGGGCCTTGGAGATCGCGCGCGCGGCGCTGGTGAAGGTCGGCATCCCCGCGCCCGACGAGCGCCTCTCCTCCTATCCGCACCAGTTCTCCGGCGGCATGCGCCAGCGCGTCGCCATTGCCATCGCCTTCCTGAACGAGCCGGACCTCATCGTCGCCGACGAGCCGACCACGGCGCTCGACGTCACCATCCAGGGCCAGATCCTGCACGAAGCGCAGACACTGTGCCGCGAGACCGGCACGGCGATGATCTGGATCACCCACGACCTCGCCGTGGTCGCCGGCCTCGCCGACCATATCTGCGTCATGTACGCCGGACGCATCGTCGAGCAGGGGCCGATCGACGCCGTGCTCGACCACCCGGCACATCCCTACACCCACGGCCTCATCGGCTCGGTGCCCGGTCGCAACCAGCGCGGCCGGCGGTTGTTCCAGATCCCCGGCATGACGCCATCGCTGCTGAACCTTCCTGCCGGCTGCGCCTTCCGTAGTCGCTGCCCGCGCGCCGATGCCGCCTGCCTGGAGGAGCCGCCGATTGGGACCGCTTCCCACGGCCGCCAGGTTCGCTGCTTCCATCCCCACGAAGCAGTGGCCGAGGCCAAGCAGGTGCTGACATGACGGCGCTGCCGCAGTCGGCAGCAGCCTCCCGCACGCCGGCCGATCGCCGGCCGTTGCTGGAAGCGAAGGCCGTCAGCAAGCGCTTCGTGAAGCGCCTCGACCTCGCGGGCAGGATCGCGCAGCGCCTGGGCGCGGCGGTGCGGGAGGAGGTCGTGCACGCCGTCGACGGCGTCGACCTCTCCATCGGCGCCGGCGAGGTGGTCGGCCTGGTCGGCGAATCCGGCTGCGGCAAGTCTACCTTCGGGCGCATGGTCGCCGGCATTCTGCCTCCAACCACTGGCAGTCTCGCCTTCGACGGCAAGCCGGTCTGGCACGACGGCAAGGTCGGCGCCAAGGAAACGACGCTGGCTATCCAGATGATCTTTCAGGATCCCTTCGCCTCGCTCGATCCACGCATGCGCGTCGAGGAGATCATCGGCGAAGCGCCCCGGGTGCATGGCGTGGTGGCGCGCCGCGACGTTGCAGACTACGTCGCCGAGACCATGATCCGCGTCGGCCTCGATCCGGACTTCCGCCGCCGCTACCCGCATCAGTTCTCGGGCGGCCAGCGCCAGCGCATCGGTATTGCCCGCGCACTGGCGGTGAAGCCGCGCTTCCTGGTCTGCGACGAGGCCATCGCTGCGCTGGACGTCTCGATCCAGGCCCAGGTCATCAACCTTTTCATGGACCTGCGCCAGGACCTCGACCTCACCTATCTCTTCATCAGCCACGACCTCTCGGTGGTCGAGCACATCGCCGACCGCGTGGTCATCATGTATCTCGGCCGCGTGGTGGAGATCGCCGTCACCGAGGATATCTTCGACGCTCCCAACCACCCCTACACCCAGGCACTGCTGTCCGAAGTGCCTCGTCTCGACCTGCGCAAGCGCCGCTACCATCCGGTGAAGGGGGAGATCCCCTCGCCGCTCGACCCGCCGAGCGGCTGCCACTTCCATCCGCGCTGCCCGCATGCCACCGATCGCTGCCGCGTCGAGCGGCCGGCCCTTCGAGAAATCGCGGCCGGGCGCTGGTCCGCCTGCCATCTCAACGATTGACCATGGCCGAGAAAGAGAACGATCCGCCCTTCGATGCCGGGGCGTTTGTCTTCCACGCCCCCGCCGGCACGGAGGCGCCGCTGCTCATCGACTCGCCGCACTCCGGCCGCTGCTACCCGGAGAATTTCCACACCCTGGTGCCGCATCAGGTGCTGCGCGGCGCCGAGGATTGGATGGTCGACGACCTCTTCGGCGCAGCACCGCTGGAGGGAGCGAGCCTGCTGGCGGCACGCTTCCCGCGCGCCTATATCGACCCCAACCGGCGGCTCGATGACGTCGACCCGGTGCTGCTCGACGGAACCTGGCCCGAACCGCTGAGTCCGGGCCCGAAGTCCGCCCTCGGCATCGGCCTGTTCCGCCACCGCACCAACGACGGCAACCCGCTGCTGCCCAGCCCGTTGCCGGTGGCCGCTCTGCGCGCGCGCATCGAGCGCTGCTGGCGCCCCTATCACCACGCGCTGCTCGAGGCGCTCGACGCCCTGCACGCCCGCCACGGCGCCGTCTGGCATATCGACGCACATTCCATGAAGTCGGTCGGCACTGCCATCACCCCCGACGGCCCGGGCGCCGAGCGCCCGGACATGGTGATCGGCGATCTCGACGGCCAAAGCTGCGATCCCGCCTTCACCGCCTTCGTCGCCGAACGCCTCCGCGCGCTGGGCTACAGCGTAGCGGTGAACGATCCTTACAAGGGCGCCGAGATCATTCGCATGCACGGCCGGCCGGCCGAGGGCCGTCACTCCCTGCAGATCGAGATGAAGCGCGCCCTCTACATGAACGAGGCAAGCGTCACCGCCAACGATGGCTATGACAAGTTGAAGGCCGACCTACGCCTATTGGTGGCGGATGTTGCCGCCTGGACGCTCAAGGCTGAGATGGCTTAGTGGCGGCGCGTGGCCCTCACGCTGCCAACCGCAAGGCCGACAGCCGCCGCTCCACGCGCTCGATCATGCGGGTGAGTTCGGCCTGGTCCTCCGCTGTCAGGCTCGGGCCCGGCGCGCGCAGCTTGGCGGAGGCGATGGCGCCGCGACGCTTCAGCACCTCCTTGCGCAGCGCGAGGCCGATCCCCGGCTGCTGCTCGTGGCGCACCAGCGGCAGGTAGGCATCGAAGAGGTCCTCCGCCGCGTCGCGACTGCCGGCGGCGTGCAGCTTGTAGACCTCGACCAGCATCTCCGGAAAGGCGAAGCCGGTCATGGCGCCGTCGACGCCACGCGCCAGTTCCTGGGGGTAATGCAATCCACCGTTGCCGACGAGGATGGAGACGTGCCGCCGCCCCTCCCGCTCGGCCGACTGGCGCAACGCGGTGATCTTGGCAAGGCCCGGGCTCTCCTCGTGCTTCAGCATGACGAGCTGCGGGTGGCGGTCGATCAGCGTGTTGAGGGTCTGCACGGAGACTGGCACGCCGGTGATCTGCGGATAGTCCTGGTAGACCAGCGGCACGTCGGGGCCGAGCGCCTTGCAGACCTGCTCATAGTAGCCGAGCACCTTGACCTCGGTGTTGAGGCCGGCCAGCGGCGCCACCATGACGCCGCCCGCCCCCTTCTCCATGGCCTTGTGCGCGAGCCGCGCCAGGTTGTCGAGGCCGGGATTGCTGACACCGACGATGACGCCGGCACGCCCGGCAACGCGGTCGAGCACGCGCGAGAGGAAGGTCACCGACTCCTCTGCCGTGAGCTTCGGCGCCTCGCCCATGACGCCGAGAATGGTCATGCCTTCGACGCCGCAGTCCAGGTAGAAGTCCACCATCGAGTCGGTGCTGGCGAGATCGAGCGCGCCGTCGTCCTTGAAGGGCGTCGCCGCGATGACGTAGACGCCCTTGCTCTCTTCCGAAATGCGCATGGCTCGCGTCCTCCTGCCGCCGTCAGTCCCTTGTCGCAGGGCACAGCATTGGCCGAGGGCGCGGGGAGGTCAAGCCCGGACCACAGGCAAGAAGAAGGCGGCCTCCTGGATGGAAGCCGCCCCCCGAGGGAGCGCGAACCAAGCAGCTCCCGGCAGAGTTCCGATGCGCTGGGGCACCGGAACCGCTTGCTCAGGCGGCCACGCGCTTGGCCGCGCTGGCAATCTCGAGCGCCTGACCGATGTCGGCCAGGATGTCGTCGATGTGCTCGATGCCCACCGACAGTCGCAGGTATCCCGGCGTCACGCCGGTGGCGAGCTGGTCCTCCGGGCTGAGCTGCTGATGCGTCGAGCTCGCCGGATGGATCGCCAGAGTGCGGGTGTCGCCTATGTTGGCCACATGGTAGATCATCTGCAGCGCGTCGATGAAGCGGGCGCCGGCATCCGGATCGCCGGTCTTCAGCTCGAAGCCGACGAGACCGCCGCGACCGCCGGTGAGATAGCGCTCGGTCCGCTCAGTCGGGTCATCGTGGGTCATGCCCGGGTAGATCACCTTCTTCACCAGCGGATGCACGGCCAGGAAGTCGGCCACGCGCTGGGCGTTGCGGCAGTGCTCGCGCATGCGCAGCGGCAGGGTCTCGAGACCCTGGATGAAGTTGAAGGTGTTGAAGGGGCTGAGCGCCATGCCGAGGTCGCGCTGCAGGGTGCAGCGGGCCTTCACGATGTAGGCAACCGGCCCGATCTCCTTCACCGCCTCGGTCCACACCGCGCCGTGGTAGCTGGGATCCGGCTGGTTCAGCAGGGGGAAGCGCTTGGCGTGCTTCTCCCAGTCGAACGTGCCGCTGTCGATGATAACGCCGCCGATAGAGTTGCCGTGGCCGCCGATGTACTTGGTGGCCGAGTGCACGATGATGTGAGCGCCATGGTCGAACGGACGGCAGATCACCGGAGCGGCGGTATTATCGAGGATCAGCGGAACGCCGAGCTCTTCGGAGATCGCCGCGACTTCGGCGATTGGGAAAACTTTCAGCATGGGATTCGGCAGGGCCTCGGCGTAGTAGGCGCGGGTACGCGCGTCGGTCGCCTTGCGGAAGTTCTCCGGATTGCCGGCATCGACGAAGCGGACCTCAATACCCATGGTCCTGAGCGTGTTGGCGAAGAGGTTCCAGGTGCCGCCGTAGAGGCCGCTGGCGCTGACGATGTTGTCGCCGCTGCTCGCGATATTGAGGATCACCAGCGTGGAAGCCGCCTGGCCGGAACTGACGGCCAGTGCCGCCGCGCCGCCTTCCAGCGCGGCCATGCGCTCCTCGAAGACGGCATTCGTCGGATTCATCACGCGGGTGTAGATGTTGCCCATCTCCTCCAGCGCGAACAGGCGGCGTGCCTGGGCCGAATCCTCGAACTGATACGAGGTGGTCTGGTAGATGGGAACGGCCACGGCATGGGTGGTCGGGTCGGAGCGGTAGCCGCTGTGCAAAACAGTGGTCGCGGGATGCTTGGTGAAGTCCATCGAAGTTTCCTTAGGCATTGTTGAAATGAAGCGAGGGCCGCAAACGTCAGGCCGCCGCGCTGGAGCGACGAAAGGACCCACTCCGCGATTCCCGGGCGCCGCTTTCTCCGGCGAGGCGGATGTGGCGTGCGATCAGGGCATTCACGACCGCCGCGTGGGTCAGCGGCGCCATATGGCCGGCGCCGAAGAGGCGCGCCGCCGTCACCTCTCCTGCGGCGTCCCCGGCCGCGTCGACGAGCTTGTCGGTCAGCCGCCGCGTCACTGCCGGCGAGTCTTCGCCGCTGATGGCGAGCAGCGGCATCGCGAGGCGCCGCAGGTCCCGCGCCGGCCAGCTTTCGCCGAAGCAGGCGGTGAAGTT
>DATCXZ010000341.1:0-7005 GCA_036570545.1 Kiloniellaceae bacterium | reverse complement strand
GAGGCGCTGCGCCTCCTTGCGGAGGCTCTGGCCTAAGTGTCGCTGCTGCCGCCACCCCTGCCGCCGCTGCCGCCGTCGCCGGTGCGGGCGCGCGACCTCGCCCTGCTGCTGGTGCTGGGCGTTGCTGCCTTCCTCGGCCCGCCGGCCGTCGTCGTGCTGATCTGGGACTCGGGTGCGATTGCCGGGCTGCTGCCCGTGCTCGGGCTCTTCGTGGCGCAGTCGCTGCTGCTGCTCGTCTTCGCCTGGCTGGCGGTGCTGCGCCCCCACCGCCTCCGCCTCGCCGACATCGGGCTCCGGCCCGCCGGCACCGCGTGGAACCGGATCGCGGTTGCCGCCGGCCTGCTCTGCGTGCCGATCGCCTCGCTGATCAATCTGGCCATCCAGGCGCTCGCCGACGGTCCCTTCGAGAACCCGCAGCTTCAGGCCCTGGCGCCGGAGGGCTTCACCTGGACCAGCCTCGCCGCCATGCTGCTCCTGGTCGGGGTGCTGGTGCCCTTCATCGAGGAGATCATCTTCCGCGGCCTCCTCTTCGGCTGGCTGCGCAAGCACCTGCGCTTCCTCCTGGCGGCGCCGGTGGTGGCCCTGCTGTTCGCCGTGGCGCACCAGGTGTGGATGCTGGTGCCGGTGCTGTTCTTCATGGGCCTGGTGCTGGCCGCAGCGACCGAGCGCAGCGGCTCGCTCTGGCCGCCCATCATCCTGCACGGTACCTTCAACAGCGTGATGACGATCACCTACTACGGCGCCCTGGCGGCGAGCGGCGCGTAGAGATCGAGACGACGCCCCCTCACCCTCCCGCTTCGCGGGCCCCTCCCTCTCCCGCAAGGGGAGAGGGTAAATTTAGCCGCCTCTCCAATGGTTTACCCTCTCCCCTTGCGGGAGAGGGTTGCGCAGCCTTAGCGAGGCGCAGCCGAGCTTAGGCGAAGCTGGGTGAGGGGTTTCGCGCAGCGACTACGGCTTCGCGGCGCGCGAACTCGCCACCCGCTCGCCCGGGCCGTAGAGCTGGTTGGCGCGGGTCTCGAAGGCGCGGACCATGCGGCGCACCGCCTCGTGGAAGAGACCTTCGATGACCTTCTGCAGCAGCTTGGAGCGGAACTCGAAGTCGACGTAGAAGTCGATGAGGCAACCCTGCGGGTGGTCCTCGAAGACCCAGTGGTTCTCGAGGTACTTGAAGGGCCCTTCGGCGTAGGTGACGTCGATGCGGCGGCCGGCCGGATCGGGTTTCACGCGGCTGGTGAAGCGCTCGCGGAACATCTTGAAGCCGATGATGAGGTCCGCGACGATGAGGTTCTCCTGCCGCGTGCGCACCCGCGCGCCCTGGCACCAGGGCAGGAACTCGGGATAGTGCTCGATGTCGATGACCAACCCGTAGAGCTGGGCCGGGCTATAGGGCAGCACGCGCTTTTCTTTGTGGATCGGCATGACTGAGATGTAACGGCTTCGGCGGCCCGGAGGTTCAACCGGCGGCGGCGAGCTTGGCTTCGCGGGCGGCGCGCAGCCTCAGGAAGTCGTCGCCGGCGTGGTAGGAGGAGCGCGTCAGGGGCGAGGCCGAAACCATCAGGAAGCCCTTGTTATAGGCCATCGCTTCGTACTGCTTGAACTCCTCCGGCGTGACGAAGCGGTCGACCACGTGGTGCTTGGGCGTCGGCTGCAGGTACTGGCCGATGGTGAGAAAGTCGACGTCGGCCGAGCGCAGGTCGTCCATCACCTGCAGCACCTCGCCCTTGCCCTCGCCGAGGCCGACCATGATGCCGGACTTGGTGAACAGCGAGGGGTCGAGGCGCTTCACCTCGTCGAGCAGGCGCAGCGAATGGAAGTAGCGCGCGCCCGGCCGCACCTCGCCGTAGAGCCGCGGCACGGTCTCCAGGTTGTGGTTGAAGACGTCGGGCCTGGCCGCCACCACCACCTCGAGAGCGCCATCCTTGCGCAGGAAGTCCGGCGTCAGCACCTCGATGGTGGTCCCCGGCGCCGCTTCGCGGGTCGCGCGGATCACCTGGGCGAAGTGCTCCGCCCCGCCGTCCGCCAGGTCGTCGCGGTCGACCGAGGTGATAACGACGTGTTTCAGGCCGAGCTTGGCGACCGCCGTGGCGACGTTGGTCGGCTCGAAGGGGTCGAGCGCGGCCGGCTTGCCGGTCGCCACGTTGCAGAAGCTGCAGGCGCGCGTGCAGGTGTCGCCCATGATCATCATGGTGGCGTGGCGCTGCGCCCAGCACTCGCCGATGTTCGGGCAGGCCGCCTCCTCGCAGACCGTGTGCAGCTTGTGCGCCTTCACGATCTCGCGGGTCGCGTGGTACTCGCGCGACACCGGCGCCTTCACGCGGATCCACGCCGGCTTGCGCTTCACCTCCTGGTCCGGCTTGTGGGCCTTCTCCGGGTGACGGATGCGCGGGGCCTTGGCTTCGATGTCAGTCATATGACGGGCTTTCCTTCCCGCTACATGTGGATGACGCGCCCGTAGGCGTCAAGCACCGACTCGTGCATCATCTCGGAGAGGGTCGGGTGCGGGAACACCGTGTGCATCAGCTCGGCCTCGGTGGTCTCCAGGTTCATCGCCACCACATAGCCCTGGATCAGCTCGGTCACCTCGGCGCCGACCATGTGGGCGCCCAGGAGCTGCCCGGTCTTGGCGTCGAACACGGTCTTCACCAGGCCCTCCGGCTCGCCCAGCGCGATGGCCTTGCCGTTGCCGATGAAGGGGAAGCGGCCGACCTTCACCTGATAGCCGGCCTCCTTGGCCTTCTTCTCGGTGAGGCCGACGCTGGCGATCTGCGGGTGGCAGTAGGTGCAGCCGGGGATCTGTTCCTTCTTCATCGGGTGGACGTCGTTCAGGCCGGCGATCTTCTCGACGCAGATGACGCCCTCGTGCTCGGCCTTGTGGGCCAGCATGGGCGGGCCCGCCACGTCGCCGATGGCGTAGATGCCCGGCTCCGCGGTGCGGCCGTATTCGTCGATCTGGATGATGCCGCGGTCGGTCTTCACCTTGGTGGACTCGAGGCCGAGGTTCTCGATGTTGCCCTGCACGCCGACGGCCGAGATGATGCGGTCGACGGTGATCTCCGATTTCTTGCCGGCCTTGTCCTCGATGGTCGCGGTCACGTTGCCGCTGTTCTTCTTCACCGCCGTCACCTTGGCCTCGGTCAGGATCTTCATGCCCTGCTTCTCGAAGCGCTTGTGGGCGTGCTTGGCGATCTCCTCGTCCTCCACCGGCAGGATCTGCGGCAGCAGCTCGACCACGGTCACCTCGGCGCCGAGGGTGCGGAAGAAGGAAGCGAACTCGATGCCGATGGCGCCGGAGCCGATGACCAGCAGCGACTTCGGCATGGTCTCCGGCACCATGGCCTCGAAGTAGGTCCAGATAAACTTCTTATCCGGCTCGATACCCGGCAAGGCGCGCGGCCTTGCGCCGGTCGCCAGGATGATGTGCGGCGCCGTGAGGTCGGCCAGCTTCTTGCCGTCCTTGGCGACCGACAGCTTGCCGGGGCCGTTCAGCTTCCCCTCGCCGTCGAACACCGTCACCTTGTTCTTCTTCAAGAGGTGCCCGACGCCCTTGTTGAGCTGGCCCGACACGCCGCGCGAGCGCTTCACCACCTTCTCCAGGTCGAAGCCGACGTTCGATGCCTTCAGGCCATAGGCGTCGGCGTGCTGCATGGTGTGGTAGATCTCGGCCGAGCGCAGCAGCGCCTTGGTCGGGATGCAGCCCCAGTTGAGGCAGATGCCGCCGAGGTGCGCGCGCTCCACCACCGCGGTCTTCAGCTTCAGTTGCGCGGCGCGGATCGCCGCCACATAGCCGCCCGGCCCGCCGCCGACAATGATCACATCGAAATTCGTATTAGCCACTAAAGCTCTCCTGACTTAGGCCAATCCAAGGCTGTCGTCCCGGCACTAGTTGCCGGGACCCAATGCCCTCGCCCTCGAATGCAACGATGAAAACCCCGCACGGCGTAGCCAACCGCTGATGCCAATGGGTCCCGGGGACAAGCTCCGGGACGACAGCGGTGCGTATGTGCAATAGCACATCCCCTGCCGCGATCGCTTCGACGGCCTCACCCCTCCACTGTATGACAGCGGAAGAAGTGGCACCGACCACATCACTGCCCCTCCACTCGTCATGCTCGGGCTTGACCCGAGCATCCAGGGCGACTGCTCGAACGCTTGCCCTGGACCCTCGGCTCGGTGGCCGAGGGTGACGATATGAGTCGGTGGCGCCGCCGGTGCGCCCGCCACGGGCCATGCGTAAACGCCGAACCTTCATCCCGGCGGGTTCCAGATGTTCGCATCCGGCGCGCGGCCGGTGATGAGATGGATGACGAGCGGCACCACGCCGCTCTTGCCGTCGCCCGTTTGCAGCGCGCCGAGCATGCCCGCCTGCGTCGCGAAGAGGGCGCGGAAGGGCGCGATGGACGACAGGAGGTCGAAGCGCCAGATGCCGCCCTCCTCCTTGAAATGCACGTTCACCGGGATCGGCGAGCCCTTGAGGTTCGCCAGCGGCGCCTGCGCCTGGGTGCCGGCGACGGTGAAGTCGGCCGCTTCCAGCCTGCTCACCTCGTTCATGTCGAAGCTGCGCTTGTCGACGGCATAGGCGACGGGATCGCCGTCCTTCATCTCGCGCAGATCCTCCGGCTTCATGTTATGGCGCAGCATCAGCACCGCGATCTGGTCGAGCAGCGGCAGCGCCCGTAGCTCCGCCTCCTCCATGGTGAGCGCGCGGTCGAGGGTCTGGTCCAGGAAGGCGTGGGTATCGGAGGCGGTCAATTCCGAGGCCGTCTTGCCGTCGCCCTCGATGAGCGCCTGCTTGTAGGCCTCGAAACTGGCCTCGACCTCGGCCGGACTGGCGAATGCAGCCGTAGGAAGCAGGGCGAGCAGCAGCGTCGCGATGGCAGTGCGCCACGTCATATCGCGTCCCATCATATCGGCGGGTTCCAGACGTCGGGGCCGGCCTTGACGCCGGTCACCCGCTCCAGGGTCGCATAGATGTAGTTCTCGATGGAGCCGTGGCTGCCGACGCGGAAATAGGCGATGAGCGCCTCGGAGACGGGATTCGTCGTGCGCCGGTCGTGCAGGAAGTTCACGCGCCAGCCGTTGCGCTCGTAGTTGAAGGTGACGCCAGGCGCCGGCGGCCAGTAGAGCTCGTTGTCCACCCGCGCCGCCGCCGCCAGGCCGATGATGCGGTAGCGCGTCGGCCAGGTCGACGCCAGATGCTGGCGGTCGATCCAGTCCTCCTCGACCCAGATCCAGCCGCGCTCCACCCAGAGCGCCAGCAGCTCCCGGCCGCTCAGGCTCTTCAGGTCCGTCGGCGGGACGGCGTGGCGCAGCGTGAGGACCACCAGCGTCTGGTCGAGCGGGACGCTTTGCAGTTGCCCGGGGCCGGCGGAGAGCGCGTCGTCCGCGCGGTCGCGGTAGTAGTCCCAGCTCGCCGCAGTGGTCAGGGCGGCGGCCTTCTCGCCGTCGCCGTCGAGCACCGCCTGACGGAAGGCGACGAAGCTGTCCTCCACCGCCCGCTCCGGCGTATCGGCCTCGGTCACCGGCCCCGTCGCGCAGGCGGCCGGCAGGACCGCGACCAGCAGCAGGGCGAGCACGCCCCGCACCCTGGCCATCGGCCTCCGGCCATCCGGGCGGAACAGGGTGTCCAGGCTTCGCACGGCGTGAGCGCCTCCGGCGACTACGGGCTACAGCAGCATGCTGAGCGGATCTTCGATCAGCTTCTTGTAAGCGGCGAGGAACTCGGCGCCCACGGCGCCGTCCACCACACGGTGATCGACCGAGAGGGTGCAGCTCATCATCGTGGCGATGGAGAGCGCGCCGTCCTTCACCACCGGGCGCTGCTCGCCGGCGCCGACCGCCAGGATGCAGCCCTGCGGCGGATTGATCACCGCAGAGAATTCCTTGATGCCGAACATGCCGAGGTTGGAGACCGAGAAGGTTCCGCCCTGGTACTCCTCCGGCTTCAGCTTGCCGTCGCGCGCGCGGCCCGCCAGGTCCTTCATCTCGTTGGCGATGGTGGCGAGGCCCTTGCCCTCTGCCGCCTTCACGATCGGCGTGATGAGGCCGGCGGGCGTCGCCACCGCGACCGAGACGTCGGCGTGCTGGTAGAACAGCAGGCCGGACTCGTCGTAGGAGGCGTTGGCCGCCGGCACCTTCTTCAGCGCCAGCGCCACCGCGCGGATGACGAAGTCGTTCACCGAGATCTTGTAGTCGTCGGAGCGGCTGTTGAGCCGCTTGCGGAAATCCAGCAGCTCGTCGATCCGGCAATCGACCGTGAGGTAGAAGTGCGGCACCTGCTGCTTGGACTCGGTGAGGCGCTTGGCGATCACCTTGCGCATGCCGGAGAGCGGCTCCTGGCGGTACTTCATGCCCAGCATGTCGGCGTACTGCCTGGAGCCCGGGCCGGTGGCCGCCGCAGCAGCAGTGGGAGCGGCCTTGGCTGCGGCCGGTGCCGCGGCGCCCGGCTTCGCGCCTTCGACGTCGGCCTTCACGATGCGGCCATGCGGCCCGCTGCCCTTCAAGGCAGTCAGCTCGACGCCCTTCTCCTTGGCGAGGCGCCGCGCCAGCGGGCTCGCGAAGATACGAGCCTCCTCGCCGGACGACGCCGCGGGCGGCTCAGACTTGGGCGTCTCGGCCTTGGCCGCTGGCGGCTCGGCACCGTTGCCCCCGGCGGCCGGTTTCGCCGGCTTCGCGTCCTGCTTGGGCGGCTCCTTCAGCTTGTCGGCCGCCTTGGGCGCCGGGGGCGCTTCGGAGATGGCGGAGGCGTCCTCGCCCTCCTCCAGCAGCACGGCGATGGCCTGGTTCACCGGCACGCCATCGGTGCCCTCGGCCACCATGATCTTGCCCAGCTTGCCCTCCTCGACCGCCTCGACCTCCATGGTGGCCTTGTCGGTCTCGATCTCGGCGATGACGTCGCCGGCGCTGATCTCGTCGCCTTCCTTGACCAGCCACTTGGCGAGCGTGCCCTCGGTCATGGTCGGCGACAGCGCCGGCATCAGGATATTGATCGGCATGATTTCAGTTCTC
>DATCXZ010000340.1:0-5624 GCA_036570545.1 Kiloniellaceae bacterium | reverse complement strand
CCGCACCAAGCAGGCGCGCGCCGGCTCCCACGTCATCGTGCGCGACCCCGCGGCCCTGCCGGCGGGCTGGGTGGTGAGCGCCGAACTCAGCCGCGCCTGCAGCAAGCGCCTGTTCCGCCAGAAGCGCGACCAGTACCTGATCGGCGTGGTCGAGGGGCGCACCTACGGCGCCGCGGTCGGCGGCCATGCCAGCCTGCTCGACCGCGCCAGACTGGCGGAAGACCAGGTGATCTACCTGTTCCATGGCCAGGGCACCACCGATTGCCGGGTCTACCACCGCACCCGCTAGCCTTTTAGGGAAAATCGACGATCCGTTAACCTTTTGTTTACCATAGGGCCCCAATACTGGGCTCACGGTTCATCGACCGTCTCCTGAATTGATTGCATCGACCTCTCGAAAGCCCCGCCACCTCGGCGGGGCTTTTTCTCGCCGGGGGCGGCCTTGTTGCAGCCGGCGCGGGGCGCCAGATAGGGTGGGCTTTCGCCTCTTCAGCCTTGGACGCATCGCCGCATGAAAATCGTCAGAACCTTTGTCGCTCTTGCGGGTCTGCTGCTGCTGACCGCCTGCTTCGCGCCCAGCAAGGCGGACCTGATCAAGAAGGCGCAAGGCGCCAGCTCGCGCGCCGAGCTGGAAGCTGCGCTCGGCGAGCCGAGCGAGGTGTCGAAGCTCGGCCCGATCGAGAAGTGGACCTACGTGGCCTCCGACGGCTCGGTGGTCTTCCTGCTGGCCGGCGACACCGTCACCTTCGAGGTGACCGCCGACCGCTGACCGCGGCGCCGGCGTTCGGCAACCCCCAAAGAACGTCACCCCGGAGACCCTCGCCGCCGGCTGCGGATTCGCGGGCGGGACGGCGGGCAGGACGGCAGATTGCCAAGGTTAACGGCCTTGTGGCACAAGTGCCCGCAATGGAATCCGCTCGGCAAGTCTGGGAGAACGGCGCGTGAGGCTTTTTGACGGCATCCTGCGGAGTTCCGCAGCATTTTTGCTCGGCGGCCTGCTGCTGCCCCTGGCAGCCTGCGCACAGGGCGCAGCTCAGGGCGGCGATGCCTCGGCACAGGGCAGCGCTGCCGTAGAGGTGGCGGAGCAGGACTTCGATGCCTGGCTGGCCGGCGTGAAGCAGGAAGCCATCGGCCGCGGCATTCGCCGCGAGACCGTGGAGAGCGCCTTCGCCGGCCTGGAGCCGCTGCCCGAGGTGGTCCAGCGCGACCGCACGCAGCGCGAGTTCACCCTGACCTTCACGGGCTACATGCGCGGCGCGGTGACCGAAGGGCGGGTGGAGAAGGCGCGCCGCCTGCTGGCGGAGAACCGCGCGCTCCTGGACAAGGTGGCGGCGGAATACGGCGTGCAGCCGCGCTTCCTGGTGTCGTTCTGGGGGCTCGAGAGCAATTTCGGCGAGTACACCGGCGGCTATTCCGTGATCGCCGCGCTGGCGACCCTGGCGCATGAGGGGCGTCGTCACGACTTCTTCCGCGCCCAGCTTTTCGATGCCCTGAAGATCCTCGACGAGGGCCACATCGCCGCCGCCGCGATGACCGGCTCCTGGGCCGGCGCCATGGGCCAGCTCCAGTTCATTCCCTCGACCTTCGTGAACTTCGCCGTCGACTACGACGGCGACGGCCACCGCGACATCTGGCACAACCTGCCGGACGTCTTCGCCTCGGCGGCCAACTACCTCTCGCAGGAAGGATGGCGCGGCGACCGCACCTGGGGCCGTCAGGTGGAACTGCCGTCCGGCTTCGACTACAGCCTCGCCAGCCTTGCCGTGAAGAAGCCGCTCGGCGAGTGGGCCGCGCTCGGCCTGCGCGACGCCGGCGGCGGCCCGCTGCCGGTGGTCGACGGCATGGAGGCGGCCATGGTGCTGCCGGCCGGCCACCGCGGCCCGGCCTTCCTGGTCTACGAGAACTTCGAGACCATCCTGATCTGGAACCGCTCGATCCTCTACGCCCTCTCGGTCGGCCATCTCGCCGACCGCATCGCGGGCGCGCCGCCGCTCAGCGCCGCCGCGCTGCCTGACGAGGAGCCGCTGAGCCTGAAGGCGATCGAGGAGATGCAGGCGCTGCTGAACGCGCGCGGCTACGACGCCGGCAAGCCGGACGGCCTGGTCGGACCGCAGACCCGCGAGGCACTGCGCGCATTCCAGCTCGCCGCGGGCCTGCCGGCGGACGGCTATCCGACCGTCGACGTGATCGAGCGCCTGCGCGCAAGCGCGCAATGACGGCGCCGGGGCAGGGCCGGGTCGGGTTGTTTCCAAGGGGACACCCTCTTAAAATACAAGATCGAGTAGCGGAATCGATGCGGAGCACCAGATGAAGGCGACTGGCCTGAAGCGCGGCACCTGCGCGCTTGCCGTGCTCGGTCTGCTTGCCGGCTGCGCGGAAACCGAGCTGGCGGTGCACAATGCCAAGCGCCTGCAGGAGCCCGGCTCGGCGGCGACGACGCAGATGGGGGCCTACAAGGTCGGCAAGCCCTACCAGATCGCCAACGTCTGGTACTACCCGCACGAGGACTACACCTACGACGAGTCCGGCATCGCCTCGTGGTACGGGCCTGGCTTCCACGGCAAGCTGACGGCCAACGGCGAGGTCTACGACCAGGACGCCATGACCGCGGCGCACCGCACGCTGCCGATGCCTTCCCTGGTCCAGGTCACCAATCTGGAGAACGGCCACTCGGTGCGCGTGCGGGTGAACGACCGCGGGCCCTATGCCCACGGCCGCATCATCGACATGTCGAAGCGCTCGGCCGAGCTGCTGGGCTTCACCAACCAGGGCACCGCCAAGGTGCGGGTGCAGGTGCTCGAGGCGGAAAGCCGACAGCTCGCGATGCTGGCGAGCGGCGGCACCGCGGGCGGCACCGCCGCCCCGCCGGCGGTGCCGGTGGAAAACGTCGCCGTGCAGGCTCTGCCGCCGCCGGGAAGCGGCTCGGCGCGGCCGGCGGCGTCGACGGTGGCACAGAGCACGGCCATCCAAAGCGATGCCGAGCCCGAGCCCCTGCGCACGGCAGCCCTGGAAACGCCGGAGCCGGTGGTGACCCAGATGCCGGTCCGCCGCACCCAGATCTACGTCCAGGCCGGCGCCTTCACTCAGGTCGCCAACGCGGTGCGCCTGCGCGCGCGGCTCGCCTCGCTGGGCAACGTTCAGATTTCCAAGGCGCTGGTCGGCGCCGACTCGTTCTACCGGGTGCGCCTGGGTCCAATGGCCGACGTCGGCCGCGCCGACCAGGTTCTCGAGATGCTGCTCGGCAACGGCTTCAACGACGCGCGTGTGGTGGTCGATTGAATCGATTGACCGGCGCGGCCACGACTGCCCCGGTGCGTGCTGCGTCCAGGGGTATCGCAAACTGGCATAGCGGAGAGATTCGTCCGATGAAACGCCTCACAAGCTGCTTCCTTCTCCTCGGCCTCGCTGTCGCGATGCTCCCGCCGTCGGCGGCCACGGCCGCGCCGACCATCGAGACCCAGGCCGAGGAGGCTTTCCTGATCGACGCGGAGACGGGGGCGGTGCTGCTCGACAAGAACGCGGATCAGCCCATGCCGCCGTCGTCGATGAGCAAGCTGATGACTGCCTACATCGTCTTCGACCGGCTGCAGGAACAGCGGCTCTCGCTCGAAGACAAGTTCACCGTCAGCGAGAAGGCGTGGCGCATGGGCGGCTCGAAGATGTTCGTCGAGGTCGGCAGCCAGGTGCGCGTGGAGGATCTGCTGCGCGGCGTCATCGTGCAGTCCGGCAACGACGCCTGCATCGTGCTGGCAGAGGGTCTCGCCGGCAGCGAGGAGGCCTTTGCCGAGATCATGAATGAGACGGGGCGCGAGTTCGGCATGACCGGCAGCCACTTCACCAACGCGACCGGCTGGCCCGACCCCGACCAGCGGGTGACCGCGCGCGACCTGGCGACCCTCGCCAAGCGCACGATCCTGGACCATCCCGAGTACTATCACTACTACGGGGAGAAGGAGTTCACCTGGAGCGACATCCGCCAGGGCAACCGCAACCCGCTGCTCTACCGCGACATCGGCGCCGACGGACTGAAGACCGGCCACACCGAGGAGGCCGGCTACGGCCTGACCGCCTCGGCGGTGCAGGACGGCCGGCGGCTCATCCTGGTGGTGAACGGCCTGCCTTCCATGCAGGCGCGCGCCGACGAGTCCGACCGGCTGCTGTCCTGGGGCTTCCGCGAGTTCGACAACTATGCCCTCTTCAAGGCCGGCGACACGGTGGACGAGGCGACGGTCTGGCTCGGCGCCGAGGAGACGGTGCCGCTGGTCATCTCCCAGGATCTGAAGGTGAGCCTGCCGCGCAGCGACCGCGACGGCATGCAGGTGGCGGTGGTCTATGATGGCCCGATCCCGGCGCCGATCGCGGCCGGGCAGGAGATCGCCAAGCTGCGCGTGACCTGGCCGGACGGCATGCCGGTGGAGGTTCCGCTCACCGCCGGCACGGAGGTCGAGCAGCTCGGCGCCTTCGGGCGAATCTTCGCCAGCATCAAGTTCCTGCTGCTCGGCAGCCCGTGAGCCGGTGAGCACGGCCTTCACGTAAAATGGGCTCGCCCTCGCCACAAATTGGCTGTCGTCCCGTGGACGAGCCCTGCTGGATTCAGAGATTTCTTGCCGCCTCCCCAACCTGTCACCCCGGCCAAGCGAGCGTCAGCGAGCGCGAGCCGGGGCCCATGGCAGTGACACGCTCCGGCCGCGGCCCCATCTTGCTCCACTTCATGTTGTCCTTGGCACTCTTGACCGGGCCCCAATCGAAAATTCGCGGGCTGGGCCCGGCGCCCGGCCCGTCTATGGATCCCGGCTCGCGCTCGCGTTGCTCGCTTGGCCGGGATGACAGCCTGAGTGCGAGAGCGCCGCGCGAGCTGTGCGATTTCGATAGGAGCCGACTGTCGTGGGCATGACCGAGCGCGGCCGCTTCATCACGCTGGAAGGCGGGGAGGGTGCCGGCAAGTCGACGCAGCAGCGCCGCCTGGCCGCATGGCTGCGCCGCGACGGCCGCGAGGTGGTCGAGACCCGCGAGCCCGGGGGCAGCCCCGGCGCCGAGGAGATCCGCCGCCTGCTGGTGACCGGCGCCGCCGGCCGCTGGGATGCGATGACCGAGGCGCTGCTGCATTTTGCCGCACGCCGCGATCACCTGAGCCAGACCGTGGAACCCGCGCTGGGGCGCGGCGCCTGGGTGGTCTGCGATCGCTTCGCCGATTCAACCATGGCCTACCAGGGTTACGGCCACGGCCTCGGCCGCGCGGCCGTCGAGGTGCTGCACCGGCTCGTGGTCGGCGCCTTCAGGCCGGACCTCACGCTGGTGCTCGACCTGCCGGTCGCCGAGGGCCTGGCGCGCGCGCAAGGGCGCGGTCATGCCGAGGACCGCTACGAGCGCATGGACATCGCCTTTCACGAGCGCCTGCGCGCCGGCTTCCACGAGATCGTCGCGCGTGAGCCGGAGCGCTGCGTGCTGATCGACGCCAGGGGCGACGAGGCGACGGTCGCCGCGCGCATCCGCGCCGCCGTCGCCGAACGCCTCGGAGTGCCGGCAGGATGAAGGCGGCATGAAGAAAGACGACACCGAGGCGGCGGCCTGGCCGCACCCGCGGCACACCGCCGAGCTGCGCGGCCAGGATGCCGCCGAGGCGG
>DATCXZ010000339.1:0-46022 GCA_036570545.1 Kiloniellaceae bacterium | reverse complement strand
TGGCGCGCGCGGGAACTGCCGGCGCCGGTCGCCGAGCACACGCCGGCCTTCGCAGGCTGCGACGGCAGCACCCTCGAGCTCGCCCTGGCTGCCGGCGCGGCGCTGGGGCCCGAGGGGCTCGACAACGCGCTGTGGTTCCCGAGTTCGGTCGTGGCGCGCCAGGACGGCAGCACGGCGGTCTGGCCCCACATCGTGCTCGATCGCGCCAAGCCGGGGCTCATCGCGGTGGACCAGGCCGGCCGGCGCTTCGTGAACGAGGCGGTCTCCTACCACGAGTTCGTGCGCGCCATGTACCGCGCCCATGCCGACGCGCCGGCGATCCCGGCCTGGCTGGTCTGCGACCGCGCCTTCATCCGGCGCTACGGGCTGGGGCTCATCCGGCCCCGCACGCCGAGCCTGCGCCGCCATGTCGCCAGCGGCTATCTGCGCGAGGGGGAGAGCCTGGCGGCGCTGGCCCGGCAGATCGGCGTCCCGGCGGCCGCGCTGGAGACGACAGTCCAGCGATTCAACGGCTTTGCCGCCGCAGGCTGCGATGGCGACTTCGGCAAGGGCGGCAACCTCTACGACCGCGGCAACGGCGATCCCTCGGTGACGCCCAACCCCTGCCTGGGCCCGATCGCCAAGCCGCCATTCTATGCCGTCGCCGTGCTGCCGACGCCGCTCGGCACCAGCCGCGGCCTCAGCGCCGACGTCCATGCCAGGGTGCTGGACGCGCAGGGCGCCGCGATTCCAGGCCTCTACGTCTGCGGCAACGACATGCAGTCCGCCTTCGGCGGCGAATATCCCGGCGCCGGCGGCCAGCTTGGCCAGGCGATGACGTTCGGCTGGATTGCCGCGCGGCACGCGGCCGGCCTCTCCACGTAACCCCAGTTCAAGGTAAGGCCCATGGCACTGCGCAAGGGTGGCGACCTCATCGCCGAATTCCTGGTCAGGGAGAAGATCCCCTACGTCTTCGGCATCTGCGGCCATGGCAACGTCGGGCTGCTGGATTCGCTTTACCATGTAAACGATCGGGTGAAGCTGGTGTCGCCGCGCCACGAGCAGACGGCGGCTCACATGGCGGATGGCTTTTTCCGCGTAAGTCACCGGCCGGCCGCGACTCTGACCTCGACCGGCCCTGGCTCGGCCAACCTCATCATGGCCCTGGCGGTGGCGCAGACCGATTCCTCGGCGATCTTCTCGATCACCGCCAACGTGCCGACCTCGCAGTTCAACCGCGCGCCGTTCCAGGAACTGAGCCTCCATCACCAGGCGGATTTCAACAACGTCATCAAGCCAGTGGTGAAGCGCAGCTTCCAGCCGACGCGGGTGGAGATGCTGCCGCTGGCGCTGCGCCAGGCCGCCACTACCATGACCAGCGGGCGGCCGGGGCCGGTGAACCTCGACGTGCCCTACAACCTCTTCCAGGAGAGCGCCGAAGTGGCGGACGAGCCGGTGGGAGGCGGCGTGAACCGGCGGCGCAGCGGCGCCAGCCCCGCAGATGTGGTGCAGGTCGCCGACTGGCTGCTGGCGGCAGAGCGGCCGGCGTTCTTCATTGGCCACGGCGTCACGCTGTCGGAGGCCGGGCCGGAGCTGACCGCGCTGGCACAACACCTCTCGGTGCCGGTGATCTCCTCGCCTAACGGCATGGGCTGCCTCGACATGCGCGACGGGCTGTCGCTCGGCTTCATCGGGCGCAACGGCGCCTATCCGGCGAACCAGGCCGGCCGCCACGCCGACCTGGTGCTGGCGGTCGGGGCGCGTTTCGACGACCGCTCGGCCTCGTCGTGGAAACCCGGCTACTCATGGAACTTCCCGACGACGAAGCTGGTCCACGTCGACGTCGATCACCAGGAGATCGGCCGCAACTACTCGCCGGATCTCGGCATCCTCGCCGACGCCAAGACCTTCCTCGGCCAGCTCCTGGCGGAGATCGAGCGACGGCGGATCGAGCCGGCGCCGCGCCTCGAGGCCTGGCACGCCGAGATCGCCGGCTGGCGCAGGGCGTGGCAGGACTTCATCCGCCCCGGCTTCGAGACGCACAGCCAGCCGATCCGGCCGGAGCGCATCGTCGCCGACTGCCGCGCCGTGCTGCCCGACGACGCCATCATCTCGCTGGACTCCGGCATCCACCACAACTGGTTCATGCAGTTCTGGGAGGCGCGCCGGCCGCAGACCATGCTGAACACCTGGGGCTACTCCGGCATGGGCTTCGGGCCCAGCGCCATCCTGGGGGCCAAGCTGGCGCGGCCGGATGTTCCCTGCGTCGCCGTCTGCGGCGACGGCGGCTTCACTATGGTGCCGCACGTGCTCTGCACCGCCGTCGAATACGACATCCCGGTGGTCTGGGTGGTGTGGAACAACTTCGCCTGGGCGGCGATCCGCGACCTGCAGTATGCCTACTTCGACGGTCGCGAGATCGGCACCGCCTTCTATCATGGCCCCAACCGCAAGCCCTACAATCCCGACTTCGCGGCCTGGGCCAGGGCGGCGGGCGTGGCGGCCTTCACCGTCACCCGCTCGCAGGACTTTGCTGGCGTGCTGGCGCAGGCCGTGGCGCTCGACAAGCCCGCGCTGATCGACGTCCATGTCGACGCCGACATCCGCCCGCCCTCGACCGGCGCCTGGGAGCTGCCGCCCATGGCGCCGAAGGAGCCGGTGTTCGGCGGCCCCTGGCAGCCGTAACAAGGCAGCCGTAACAAGAATGAACGATCGAGCGAGAACGGAGAGAACGATGCCCGACAAGAAGTACGCAGCCAGCATCCGCAACATCGCGGAGGAACCCTGGCAGGAGTTCCCCGCCCACATCGGCGGCGCGCTGTCGAAGGCCTTGGTGCGTCCGGAGACCGCGGGGTCCCGGCAGATCGACTACCGGATCTCGACCTACCAGCCGATGGCCTACGTGAAGACGCACACCCACAAGGTGCAGGAGCAGGTCTACCACGTGCTCGACGGCGAGGGGCTGATGGAGATCGACGGCCAGCGACGGGTGGTGCGCAAGAACGACGTCGTCTTCATTCCGCCCGGGACCTCCCACGCCATTCACAATAGCGGCCTCGGCGACCTCACCTTCATCGTGGTCACCACGCCGATCGACGACAAGTGAGGCGGCGATGGTAGCCGAGGCGAAGGCGAGAGGCAGGCCGCGGGCAAAGCCGGCGGCGCCTGCCGAGACGCGCGAGCGCGGCGGCATCCAGTCGCTGGAGCGCGCCGCCGCGCTGCTCGAGGCGGTGGCGCGACGGCCGGAGGGCAGCGGCCTCGCCGAACTTTCGACGGCCGTCGGGCTGCACACCAGCACCGCGTTCCATCTCATCAGGACCCTGGTGCAGCTCGGCTTCCTGACGCAGGACGCGGAGAGCAAGCGCTACCGCATCGGCAGCCGGATCTTCACGCTGGCGGCCGGCGCTCTGGAAGAGAACGCCCTGCTGTCGCTGGCGACGCCGGTCCTGGAGCGGCTCAGCGCCGACACCGGCGAGGCCGCCCACCTCGCCGTGCGCTCCAAGCAGGAGATCGTGGTGATCGCGCGCACCGCGGCGTCCGGGCTGCTGCAGCTCGCGGGTCGCACCGGCGCCACGCGACCGGCGCATGCCACGGCGATCGGCAAGATGCTGCTTGCGGCCATGGCGCCCGACGATCTCGACCGCCTGCTGGAGGGCCTGCCGCTGCCGGCCTACACGGCGAAGACCATCACCAGCGCGCGGGCGTTGCGCCGCGAGCTCGCGGCGGTGCGCCGCCAGGGCATCGCCTACGACGACTGCGAGCTCGACGATGACGTGCGCTGCATCGCCCTGCCGGTGCGTGATTTTGCCGGGCGCTGCGTCGGCGCGATCGGCATCTCCGGTCCGGTATGGCGCATGTCGCGCCAGGCAATGGCGGAGAAGTCGCAACGGCTGCGCACGGCCGCGGCCGAACTCTCCGCGCTGCTCGGCTGTGCCGGCTTCGGCGATGCGGTGTAGGCCTGCGCTGGCCGTCAGGCGCTGAGCTTCTCCGTCTCGCGGCTGCGTTCGCGGGTGAACTTCTCGAAGCCCGGCCATACGTCGTTGCCGACCAGCGCGCGGGCCGTCTCCTTCAGCTCCTTGGCCACCACCGCCGCCGCTGCCGACAGGCGCTCGGTCGGCAGGGAATAGAGGAAGTTGCGCCGCCGCAGGCGGGCATCGGAAATCGTCAGGCAGCGCCACTTGCGTCCGCGCGCGCCTTCCTGCATCACCGCTCCCATCGGCTTGATGGTGGCGCCGATATCGTCGTAGACGCAGTTCATCAGCAGCGCCAGAGAATCGATCTCCGCCACCACGTTGGCATTGAGGCAGCGATTCTCGAACTCCGCGGCGATGCGCTGGCGCAGGCCGTGGGCGCCGGTCGGCAGGATGAGCGGCAAGGCCGCCGCATCGACGATGGTGATGGACTTGCGGCCGCGCGGCACCAGGCGGCTGTGCTCGGGGATCATCAGGAACAGCTCCTCGATCATCAGCGGCTCGGTGTTCGCGTCGGGCGCCACGTCGTTGCTGAAGAGCACCGCGAGGTCGAGCTGGCCAAGCCGCATGAGCTGGCCGATGTGGCCGCTCATGCCCTCCACCACGTTCAGCAGGATGCTCGGATAGCTCTCGCGGATGCGGCGTACCAGCGGCAGGCCGACGGCTGCCACCGTGGTGGCGGGCAGGCCGACAGAGACCATGCCCTGCACCGCGCCGGACTCCGCGCGGGCGATCGACAGCGCCTGCTCGAGCTGGCGCAGCATGAAACGGGCGTGATGATAGAGCGCGAGACCGTTTTCCGTCGGCGAGACGCCCTTGGACGAGCGGTGCAGCAGCGGCTTGCCGACCTGGTCCTCCAGCTTCGCGAGTTGCTGGCTGAGCGCCGGCTGCGCGACGTAGAGCTGGCGGGAGGCCTTCGACAGGCTCCCGCTCTCGACGATCTGCACGAAGTAACGAAGCTGGCGGATATCCACGGCTATGCCTCCCCGTCTTCTCTTTATTCGGGGGATCGGACACCACTTTTGGCGATAAGTCCAGCTTATAGCCAATGTCGCGAAACGGTATTTCCGCACCGAACGGCGACTTCCTAAGCTGTGCCGAACGCTGGCCCTTCCGCGCCTGTGTTGTCGCGCGGCCTGAACAAGCCAGAACAAGCCAAAACAAGAGTGACAACCATGGGGAGGAAACGACATGTCAAAAATCCGGCCGGACTCTGCGCCGCAGAATCGCCCGCTTAGCCGCCGTTCGGCGCTGAAGATCGGCGCTGGCGCCGCTGCCGTCTCTGCGATCGGATTTCCCGCCGTCCTCAGGGCGCAGTCCGAGGCGATCCGGATTGGCCACCTGACACCGATGACGGGTTTCCTCGGCACCCTCGGCGAATGGGCGGTGATGGGCATCCAGATGGCCGCCGAAGAGATCAACGCGGCCGGCGGCGTCATGGGCCGTCCGCTCGAGGTGAAATCGGAGGACTCGATCAACCCCGACACCGCCTCCACCAAGGCCCAGCGCATGCTGGAGCGCGATGGCATGGAGGTGCTGATGGGCGAGATCAGCTCGGCCTCCGCGCTCGCCATTTCCCAGGTTGCCCTGCGCAACAAGCGTCTCTTCATGGCGCTCGGGCCGCGGTCCGACACCCTGCGCGGCAAGAGCTGCAACCGCTATATGTTCTGCACCGATATTCCCAACACCGTGATGGTCAACGCAGTGGGCACCGCGCTGCTGCGCGACAACATGGTCACGGGGAAGAAGTTCGCCACCCTGACCGCCGATTACGTGTTCGGCCACGACCTGCTGCGCGCCGCCAAGACGTTCTTCGATGCCCATGGGGCGCAGCACGTGAGCGACGAGCTCATCGCCACCGATGTCACCGACTTCAGTCCCTATCTGCTGAAGGTCCGCCAGGCGCAGCCCGACATCGTCTGCCTCAACCTGGCCGGCAACCAGGTGACCAACTTCGTGAAACAGTATGCGGAGTTCGGCCTGCCCTGGCCGACTGTCGGCTTCAACCTCAACACCGCCGACGCCTGGGCGGCCGGCGAGGGCAATCTCAGCGGCACCTGGCCGACGGTGTGGCACCACAGCCTGGACACGCCGGCCTCCAAGGCCTTCGTCGCCGACTTCCAGGACAAGCACGGCAAGGTGCCGGAGAACCACGCCTGGATCGAGTACATCGCGCTGAAGCTGCTGGCGCAGGCGATGGAGGAGACCAAGTCGACCGACACCGAGAAGCTGGTCGACTTCTTCGAGAAGGGTGCGAAGTTCGACATCCTGAAGGGCCGCGAAGCCTACTTCCGCGCCTGGGACCATCAGCTCATCCAGGAGGCCTATCCCTTCACCGTGAAGGCACCCGGCGAAGCGAAGAGCCAGTGGGACATACTCGATCTCGGCCCGGCGGTGCCGGCCGCCGACCAGCCGCTCGAGGTCATCTACCCCTCGCGCGAGCAGAATCCCTGCAGCCTGTGACTGCCATCGGGCGCGGAGGCCGATGAGGCGCCCGCGCCCGATGTTTTCCTGCCCGATGCTTTCCCCGGGGCACAGCAGAGACCGGTAGATGCAGCTTATCTTCATCCTCGAGCAGGTGGTGAACGGCCTCGTGCTGGGCGGCTATTACCTGCTCATCGCCCTGGGCCTGTCGCTCATCTTCAGCGTCGGCGGCGTCGTGAACCTGTCGCACGGCGCTTTTTACGCGCTCGGCGCCTACGTCTCGGTGGAAATCAGCCGGGTGCTCGGCTTCGTACCGGCGATCGTGCTGTCGCCGGTGGCCGTCGGTCTTATCGGCGTCCTCTTCGATCGCTTCATCCTCAGGCGTTTCTACACCGCGGACCCGATCCTCAGTCTGCTCGTTACCTTCGGCCTCGCCATGGTGGCCGAGCAGTTGATCCGCATTATCTGGGGCGCAGCGCCGATCCCGGCCTCGCTGCCGGCTGCCCTGAAGGGCGCAGTGATCGTCGGCGATTTCCTGTTCTCGCAGTACCGCCTGCTGCTGCTCGCGGTAGTAGCCGCGGTATTGGCCGGCATCTGGTACCTGCTGCAGAGAACGGCCTTCGGCTGCGTGGTGCGCGCGGGGATCCAGCAGCCCGACATGGTGGCGGCGCTCGGCATTCGCCTGCAGCCTTACATGACGGCCGTCGTGGTGCTCGGCGTGGGCATGGCTGCCCTCGGCGGCGCGCTCGTCGCCCCAATCACCACGGTGCACCCGGCGATGGGCGCCGAGATCATGACCGTGGCCTTCGTCGTGGTGGTGATCGGCGGGCTCGGCAGCTTCTGGGGAGTGGTGCTGGCGGCGCTGCTGGTCGGCGTGGTGCGGGGACTCACCATCCACTTCGTGTCCTCGGCGGGCGAGGCCTCGATGTACGTCCTGATGTTCCTGGTGCTGCTGCTGCGCCCACGCGGCCTGCTCGGCGAGCGCATCGAGAAGCTCGAGAAATGACGACGCCTCTGCATGTGAAGTATCGGCCGCTGTGGGTTGGTGCCCTGGCACTCGCCGTGCTGCCCTTCATCCTGTCGCTCATCGGCCTGACGGTGAACACCGCGTCGGTGCTGGTCATTCTCGCCATCGCCGCCCTCGGCCTCAACGTCCTGGTCGGCTTTACCGGCCTGGTCTCCTTCGGCCACGCCGCCTGGTTCGGAATCGGCGCCTACGCGGCCGCCCTGGCGCAGCGGCATTGGCTGCCCGACCAGATCCTGCTGCCGATCCTGCTGGCAATGGCGTTGGTCGCGACGCTGTCGACGATCGTCGGCATCCTCATGCTGCGTCGGCGCGGCGTCTACTTCGCGCTGATGACCCTGGCGCTGGCGGCCCTCTGCTACACCATCGCGTTCCGCTGGACCGAGGTCACCGGCGGCGAGGACGGCCTCGGCGGCCTCGCGCGCGGCTCCCTCGGGCCGATCGATCTGGGCGACAGCCGGGCCTACTACGCTCTCTGCGCAGCGATCGCCCTCGGCGTCCTCTTCCTGCTGCTGCGGCTGCTGCGCTCGCCCTTCGGCCACGTGCTGGCGGCAATCCGCGAGAACGAGCAGCGCGCCCGCTTCCAGGGCTACCACGTCGAGCGCTACAAGCTCGCCGCCTTCGTCATCTCGGCGACGGTGACGGGGCTCGCAGGCGGGCTCTCGGGCTTCGAGCATTACATCGTCTCGGCGGATGCCACCTCGGTGGTCCTGTCCGGCGAGCTGCTGGCCATGGTCGTGATCGGCGGCATGCGCCACATCCTGGGGCCGGCCCTGGGCGTCCTCTTCTACATTCTGTTCCGTGAGCTGTTCTCGATCTGGACCGGCAACTGGATGCTGTGGTTCGGCCTCATCTTCGTCGGCTTCGTCCTGTTCTCCCCGGAAGGGCTGGTCGGCGTCTGGGCCAGGCTGAGCCGGCGCTGGCGCCCGGTGGCGGAGGAGTCCGCGGCGATGAGCCGGCGGCGCATCTACGAGGGGCTGCCGCTGCCGGCCTTCCTGCGTCCGCCGGCACCCCAAGGACCGGTACTGGAGGTCGCCGGGGTGGAGAAGCGCTTCGGCGGCATCCGCGCCGTGCAGGAGGTCGACCTCGCGGTGGCGAGCGGACAGATCCATGCGCTCATCGGCCCCAACGGCGCCGGCAAGACCACCACCTTCAACCTGATTTCCGGGCTCTATCTGCCGGACGGTGGCACGGTGCGGCTGAACGGCCGCGACATCGGCGGCCTGCCGGCCCACGCCATTACCCGGCGCGGGCTCGCGCGCTCGTTCCAGATCACCAATCTCTTCGAGGGCCTCTCGATCTACGAGAACCTGCGGCTCTCCCTGCAGGCGCGCCACCGCGGGCACTTCGATCCCTGGCACGACGTCGACAGCTACGGCGAGGTGCACCGCGAGACGGCCGAGCTGATGAAGTTCCTCGGTCTGGAAGGCATCGAGGACATCAAGGGTGGCGATCTCTCCTACGGCGGCCAGCGGCTGGTCGACCTCGGCATCGCGCTGGGCTCCAAGCCGCAGGTGCTGCTGCTCGACGAGCCGCTGGCGGGCCTTGCCGCCGCCGAGCGCGAGCGGGTGTCGAGACTGGTGGAGACCATCGCGGCCAACGTGCCGGTGCTGGTCGTCGAGCACGACATCGACCGCGTGCTGGGGTTCTCGCACGAGGTCACGGTGATGAACGAGGGCGCCGTGCTGATGACAGGCGCGCCGGAAGCGGTGCGCGCCGACTGCCGGGTGCAGGAGGTCTACACCGGCACGGGCACGCCGGTGGTGACCGGGCGCGCGGCGGCCGGCAGCGCGGCAGCGGCAACTGTCCTAAAGGCCGAGCGGCTGAATACTTTCTACGGCAAGAGCCACATTCTGAACGACGCCTCTCTCGATGTGCGGCAGGGCGAGATCGTGGCCCTGCTGGGCCGCAACGGCGCCGGCAAGTCCACCCTGTTGAAGTCGCTGTCCGGCCTGGTGCCGGCAGCCTCCGGCAGCATCGTCTTCGCCGGCGAGCAGCTCGTCGGCCGCCCTGCGCCGGACATCGCGCGTGCCGGCGTCGGCTACGTGCCGCAGGGCCGTGGCATCTTCGCCGGCATGACCGTGGCGGAGAACCTTGCGCTTGGACGCCTCGCGCGGTCGACCAGCAGCGACGGCGGCGTGGTGTGGAGCGAGGAGCACATCCTGGAGATGTTCCCCGTCTTGAAGGAGCGCTACCGTACCGCCGCCGACTACCTCTCCGGCGGCGAGCAGCAGATGCTGGCGGTGGCCCGCGCGCTTTCGGGCAACGTGCGGCTGCTGTTGCTGGACGAGCCCTTCGAGGGCCTCGCCCCGGCGGTCACGCAGGAGCTCTTCACGGTCTTCGATCAGCTCCGCCGCCACCTGCCGATCCTGATCGTCGAGCACAACCTCGACCTCGTGCTGGCGCTGGCCGACCGCGTCTTCGCGCTGGAGCGCGGCGCCGTCTTCCATGAAGGACCGGCCGATGCGCTGCTCCACGACCTCGACTACCGCAAACAGATCCTGTGGTTGTGATGATGAGTGAAAGGACGCCATCGTGAACGAGACCCCTGCCGATGCGGAGCGCCGGGCGGCGTCGACGAGCGAGCATCCGCTGCTGATCGATGGCCGCTGGGTGGCGGGCGAGGGCGAGCGCCTGACCGTCCTGGACAAGTACCACCTGACGCCCTTCGCGACGGTTACGAGCGCGAGCCCGCGCCAGGTGACTCAGATGGTCGAGGCCGCCCATGGGGCCTATCGCGGCGGCGCCCCGCTGCCTTATGAGCGCGGCGCCATCCTGGACCGCGCCGCCGCTCTGGTGGTGGAGCGCCAGGCGGATTTTGTGCGGACCATGCAGGCCGAAGCGGGCTTCACCGAGGCCGATGCGGGCGGCGAGGTGCGTCGCTGCATTCAGACCTTGAGGCTCTCGGGCGAGGAGGCGCGGCGCCTGGCCGGCGATGTGATTCCCCTGGAGGGCGCGCCGCAGCAGGAGGGTCGCCTTGCCTTCACGCTGCGGGTGCCGCTCGGGGTGGTGGTGGCGATCACGCCGTTCAACTCGCCGCTCAACACCGTGGCCCACAAGATCGCGCCGGCCTTTGCCGCCGGCAACGCGGTGATCCTGAAGCCGTCCAGCAACACACCGGCCACCGCCTGCAAGCTGGCGCAGGCGCTGCTGGACGCCGGCATGCCGGCCGGTTTCCTGTCGGTTGCGCACGGGCGCGGCGCGGCCCTGCAGGCCCTGCTGGAGGATCCGCGGGTGCGCTTCTTCGCCTTTACCGGCAGCACCGAGGTCGGGCGCGAGATACAGCAGGCGGCAGGCCTGCGGCGGACCCAGATGGAACTGGGCTCCATCGCCTTCACCATTCTTTGCGACGATGCCGACCTGGACCGCGCGCTGCCGAAGGTGGTCAATGCCGGCTACCGCAAGGCCGGCCAGGTCTGCACCTCGGTCCAGATCCTGCTGGTTCAGGAGAAGGTCATGCCGGCGGTCGAAGCGCAGTTGACCGGGCAGGTGAAGGCGTTGAAGTTCGGCGACCCCTACGACCCAGCGACCGTGGCCGGCCCCGTCATCAGCGAGCGGGAAGCCATCCGAATCGAGTCCTGGATCGCCGAGGCGATGGCCAAAGGCGCCCGGCGGCTCGTCGGCGGCGCGCGGCAAGGCGCCGTGGTGCCGCCGACCCTGCTCGCCGATATCGACCCGGCGACGCAGGTCGGCCGCTGCGAGATCTTCGGGCCGGTCGTCTGCCTGCTGCCCTTCGCCACGCTGGATGAGGCCATCGGCCGCGTGAATGTCACACCTTTCGGGCTCGCTACGGGTATCTTCACCAACCGCCTGCAGGACGCCCTCGACGCTGCCCGGCGCCTGGAGGTGGGCGGCGTTCATATCAACGAAACCTCGAGCTCCCGTGTCGACCTCATGCCCTACGGGGGCTCCAAGGACAGCGGTTTCGGGCGCGAGGGGCCGCGCTACGCCATTCGTGAAATGACCGAAGAGCGTGTCGTGACCATCGCGATACGCTGACAACGACAAAGGAAGAGTGATGAGCAAGAAGATCGCATTGGTGTTCGGCGGCTCGCGCGGCATCGGCGCAGCCTGCGTCGAGGCGCTGGCGGAGGATGGCTACGACGTTGCCTGGACCTACGTCAGCGCGCCGCCTTCGGGCGCCGCCAAGGGCAAGGCCTACAAGGTCGAGATCGCCGACGCCGCCCAGGTCGGCAAGGTGTTCGCCGAGGTGGCGGCCGATCTCGGCGGCGCGCCCAGCTGCGTGGTGGCCAACGCCGGCATCAACGTGCCGCCGGGCCCGCTGGCGCAGTTCGACCCGGCCAACTTCCGGCGCCTGGTCGAGGTGAACATCGTCGGCGCCTTCAACATCCTGCAGGAGGCGGCACGACAGGTCGCCGAGGGTGGCAGCATCATCGCGCTGACGACGTCGCTGGTGCGCTTCGCGGCGCCCGGCCTCGGCCCCTACAGCGGCACCAAGGCGGCCGTCGAGTGCCTGGTGCGCTCGCTGTCGAAGGAACTCGCCGGGCGCGGCGTCAGGGTGAATGCGGTGGCGCCGGGGCCGGTGGACACCGACCTCTTCCGCGCTGGCAAGGATGCGACAGCGCTGCAGCGCTCGGCCGCCATGAGCCCCTTCAACCGCGTCGGCCGGCCCCAGGAGGTCGCCGAGGTGGTGCGCTTCCTGGCCTCGGGTCACGCGTCCTGGGTGACGGGGCAGGTGGTGCAGCCGAACGGCGGCCTGGTCTGAACGACCAGGCCTCGACCACCGCTGCATCGGTAACGGATCGCCCGTTGCCCCGCCTGCCGGAGGCGTGCGAGTTGCGGAAAGAGTAACAGAGCGCGCGACCAACCTCCCCCGCAGCGGCGGGGAATGGAATCGACAAGCCGTCCGGCTTCCGCCATTCTCCCGCCTTCTGCAAGACAACGGGGAAAATCACGTGAGCTTCATGACAAGGACGCGCCGGCTCGCAGCCGGCATGGTTCTCGGATCGGTCGTTGTGGCTGCCACCATCTCGCTCGCGCAGTCACCTGCGTTTTTCCGCATCGGCACGGGAGGAACCTCGGGCACCTACTATCCCATCGGCGGCCTGATCGCGAACGCGATCTCCGGCACCGAGAACAGTGGTGTTCCTGGCCTCGTCGCGACCGCCGTTTCGTCGAACGGCTCGGTCGCGAACATCAATGCCATCCAGAGCGGATCGATGGAATCCGGATTCTCGCAATCCGACGTCGCCTACTGGGCTTACACCGGAACCGGCCTCTATGAAGGCAAAGGCAAGGTCGAGGATCTTCGCCTCATCGCGACGCTCTATCCGGAAACCATCCACATCGTCGCCCGCAAGGATGCCGGCATCGAGTCGGTCGCCGACCTCAAAGGCAAGCGCGTCTCCCTCGACGAGCCCGGCTCGGGCACCATCGTCGACGCACGCATCGTCCTCGCCGCCTATGGGCTGACCGAGGAGGACGTCGAGGCGGAGTACCTGAAGCCCGGTCCGGCCGGGGACCGTCTGCGCGACGGGGCGCTCGACGCCTACTTCTTCGTCGGCGGCTATCCGACCGGCGCCATCTCCGAGCTGGCGACCTCCAGCGGCATCAGCCTGGTTCCGATCAGCGGGCCCGAGGCCGATAAGCTGCTCGAGGACTACGGCTTCTTTGCCAAGGACGTAGTGCCGGAGGGGACCTACGCCGACGTCGGCGAGACCGAGACCATCTCGGTAGCCGCGCAGTGGGTCACCAGCGCCGAGCAGCCGGAGGAACTCGTCTACAACATCGTCAAGGTGATGTGGAACGATGCGACCCGCAAGTCGCTCGATGCCGGGCACGCCAAGGGCAAGCTGATCACCCTGGAGAATGCGACCACCGGCCTCGGCATCCCGCTGCATCCGGGCGCGGAGCGCTTCTACAAGGAAGCCGGCGTTCTCAAGTAGTGCTTGCCGGAAGCTGACTCACAGCAGCCGTGTTCAAGGGGGTGACGATGGAGAGGCAGGTGTCGCTCCATTCCGTCGCCCCCTCCGCGTTTGACGGAATGGAGCGACGATGACCCTGCCCCAGGATGAGCCGCCGGGGGCGCCCCTGGAATTCGACGAAACCAAGGCCCGCGAGCTCGAGGAGAAGTTCGACTCGGAAATCCGGTTCCGGCCGCTGGCGCCGGCCACGGGCTGGATCGTCGGTAGCTGCCTGCTCGCGCTGTCGCTCTTTCACTACTATACCGCAGGCTTCGGCCTTCTGCAGGAGACCGTGCACCGCGGGATCCATCTTTCCTTCGTGCTCGGCCTGGTCTTCCTCGTCTTTCCGGCGATGAAGAGCGGCTACAGGGAGCCGGCCCGATCCACCTGGTTGCGGCCGCTCGGCATCTCGATCATCGACTGGGCGCTGGCGATCGGCGCCATTGCGGCGGTGCTTCACGTCCCGCTCATTCCACTCGACGAGTTGGCCTTCCGGGTCGGCAACCCGAGCCACACCGACGTGTTCCTGGGCGGCACTCTTATCCTGGTCCTGCTCGAGGCAACCCGACGGTCGGTCGGCTGGCCGCTCCCGGTGATCGCCATCCTGTTCATGGTCTACGCGATCTTCGGCCCCGCCATGCCCGGCATTCTCATCCACCCGGGCGCATCGGTCGCCCAACTTGTCGACCACCTCTACCTCACCACGCAGGGGATCTACGGCATCGCGCTGGGCGTCGTGGCGACCTACGTCTTCCACTTCGTCCTCTTCGGCGTCTTTGCGACGCGCATCGGGCTCGGCCAGCTTTTCCTCGATTGCGCCGCCTTCGTCGCCGGCCGCTTCGCCGGCGGCCCGGCCAAAGTCTCGATCTTCGGCTCCGCCCTCTTCGGCATGATCTCCGGGTCGTCGGTCGCCAATACCGTCACGGTCGGGTCGCTCACCATCCCGGCCATGATCCGCCTCGGCTACAAGCGCCACTTTGCGGCTGCGGTCGAATCGGCCTCCTCCACCGGCGGGCAGATCACGCCGCCGATCATGGGCGCCGCCGCCTTCCTCATGATCGAGTTCCTGGGGCTGCCCTACACGACGATTATCCTGGCGGCGCTGGTGCCCGCCTTCATGCATTTCTTCGGCGTGCTGATCCAGGTGCACTTCGAGGCCAAGCGAAACGGGCTGCGGGGGCTGCGCCCGGACGAGATGCCGGACCTCAAGGAAGCCTTCAAGCGCGACTGGCCGACGGTGATTCCCCTCATCGTGCTGATCGGCATCATCGTCGCCGGCTACACCCCCTACCTTGCCGCGTTCTGGGGCATCACGCTCTGCATCGCGGTGGGGCTGCTCAACCCGCGCAACCGGCTGTCCATCGGCGAGATTGCGGCCAGCCTGCGCGACGGCGCCAAGTATGCCCTGGCGGTGGGCGCGGCCGCTGCGACGGTCGGCATCGTCGTCGGCGTCGTCACCCTGACCGGCGTCGGCTTCAAGCTGTCCTTCATCGTGACGTCGACAGCGGCGGAGATGGCTGGCTGGATCGGCACGGTGGTGCCAGCGGCGTGGGCCTCGCCGCAGGGACTGACGCTGCTCTTCACGCTCGTCATGACCGGTATCGTCTGCATTCTCATGGGTTGCGGGATTCCGACCACCGCCAACTACATCATCATGGCGACCATCGCGGCGCCGGCGCTGGGCTTGCTCCATGTCGAGCCGATCGTCGCCCACTTCTTCGTCTTCTACTACGGCGTCCTCGCCGACATCACGCCGCCGGTCGCCCTGGCGGCCTACGCCGCCGCTGGCATGGCAGGAGCCGATCCTTTCAAGACGGGAAACACCGCTTTCCGGCTGGGGTTGGGCAAGGTGCTGGTGCCCTTCGTCTTCGTCTTCTCGCCCTCGCTGCTGCTGGTCGTCGCCGATTTCACCTGGCGCGAGTTCTTCATCGCCTTCATCGGCTGCGCGGCCGGCATCACCTGTCTCGGTGCTGCCCTCTCCGGTTTCATGCTGGTGCGCACGCGGATGTGGGAGCAGGTGCTGCTCGCCATTGCCTCTCTTCTGCTGGTAGCGCCGGAGATCTACTCGTCCCTGCTGGGCGCCGCCCTCATCTCGCCGGTGCTCCTCCGTCAAGTCACGGCATTTCGGCGCGCCGTTCCCACGGAACCGTGACCGGGCGCTGCGATGAGGCTATCATCGAGTGTCACTACGCGTTGGAGGCCAGGGTCATCGCCCACTGGGACAAGCTGTTCAAGGGAGTGACGGTCGTCGACGGCAGCGGGGCCGCCGCCTTTGCCGGCGACGTCGCCGTGACCGAGGGGCGCATTGCCGCGGCGGCGCCGACGCTTGACGGCGAAGCGGACGAGGCGATCGAAGGCAGGGGCCGCGTGCTGGCCCCCGGCTTCATCGACGTGCACACCCACGACGACCGCGCGGTGCTGAATGCAGCGGCCATGCTGCCGAAGGTCAGCCAGGGCGTCACCACCGTCGTGGTCGGCAACTGCGGCATCAGCCTCTCGCCCTCTCCGGTGGCGCGGGGCGGCGAGCCGATCCCGCCGCTGAACCTGTTGGGCGGCCGCGAAGTCTTTGGCTTCCCGCGCTTTGCCGACTACCGCCGGCGCGTCGAGGAGCAACCGGGCCCGGTGAACGTCGCCGCGCTCGTCGGTCACATGACGCTGCGCGCCCGCGCGCTGTCGGAACTGGATCGCCCGGCAACGGCAAGCGAAATCGCCGCCATGCGCGAGGACCTGGCCGAGGCGCTGGCATCCGGCGCCCTCGGCCTCTCCACCGGCCTCGCCTATCCGCCCTCCCGCCATGCGCCGACGACGGAGGTGATCGCGCTGGCCCGCGATGTCGCGGCGGCCGGCCGGCTCCACACTACCCACATGCGCGACGAGGCAAACGGCGTGGTCGCCGCCGTAGCCGAGACCATCGCCATCGCGCGCGAAAGCGGCGTGCGCACGCTGATCTCCCACCACAAGTGCTGCGGCGAGGGCAACTTCGGCCTCTCGGCGACGACCCTCGCCATGATTGCGGAGGCGCGCGAGAGCCTGAGCCTCGACCTCGACGTCTATCCCTACACGGCAAGCTCGACGGTGCTGCTGGAGCGCATCGTCAGGGAGTCGCGCCGGGTCACCGTGTCGTGGTCGAACAGCCATCCGGAGACGGCCGGGCGCGATCTTGCGGACGTTGCCGCCGAGTGGGGCTGTGACGAGAGGGCGGCGGTGGCGCGCCTGCAGCCGGCAGGCGCCATCTATCACCAGATGGACGAGGCCGACCTGCAGCGCATTCTCGCCTTCCCGCCGACCCTCGTCGGCTCCGACGGGCTGCCGCACGACAAGCGACCGCACCCGCGTCTCTGGGGCACCTTCCCACGCGTGCTCGGCCACTACGTGCGCGAGCGCGGCCTGCTGACGCTGGAAGAGGCGGTCGCCAAGATGACCGGGCAGACCGCTGCCGTGCTGGGGCTCGCCGAGCGCGGCCTGATCCGATCCGGGCATCACGCCGATCTCGTGCTGTTCGACCCGGCGACCGTCATCGATCGCGCCAGCTATGACGATCCGGCGGTTCCTGCTGCCGGCATCGACTGCGTCCTGGTGAACGGCGAGGTCACCTATGCAGGCGGCGCCATGACGGACAGACGGCCGGGCCGCTTCCTCGCCTAGAGCAGATCAGGGTCGGATGGAATCGCCGGAGGCGATCCACCGACCCTGTGAATCTGCTCTACCCTTTTGAAGTAGACCGGAGCTGCTGCCTCACGATTTGCCCTGGCGGCGCGGCGTCCTATCTCAACAATGGCGGAAGGGCCTCGCAGCAACCGGGAGGACACCATGCGTCCAGCAGGGAGCGTCGCCGGCACCCTCGCGCTCTGCCTTGCCGTTGCAGTGGCGGCAGTGTCCGCTGCGCGGGCCGAAGTCACCATTGCCATCTCCTGCTCTTCGCTCGGCCAGGAGCAGGCGCTCTGCCGTAGCGGCGCCGGGGCCTGGGCGAAAGAGACCGGCAACAAGGTGACGCTGGTCTCGACGCCGGCCGACGCCAACGAGCGATTGTCGCTCTACCAGACCCTGCTCGCCGCCGAGTCGCCCGACATCGACGTCTTCCAGATCGACGTCGTCTGGCCGGGCAGCCTCGCCAGCCACCTGGTCGACCTCCGGGACTACATCCCGGCCGAGGCGCTCGAGGACCATTTCCAGCAACTGATCGCCAACAACACGGTGGACGATCAGCTCGTGGCCGTGCCGTGGTTTGTCGATGCCGGCCTGCTCTACTACCGGCGGGATCTGCTGGAAAAGCACGGCAAAACGGTGCCTAAGACCTGGCGGGACCTGACCGAGACCACCCGCGCCATCGTCGCGGCCGAGCAGGCGGCCGGCGACGGCGACCTGCAGGGCTTCGTATGGCAAGGCCGCGCCTACGAAGGCCTCACCTGCAACGCGCTGGAGTGGATCGCCAGCCAGGGCGGCGGCAGCATCGTCGATGCCGACGGCGAGGTGACCATCGACAACGACGAGGCGGCCGCGGCGCTGGATCTGGCAGCGAGCTGGGTCGGCACCATCTCGCCGCGCGGCGTGCTCAACTACGCCGAGGAGGATGCGCGCGGCGCCTTCCAGTCGGGCCGCGCCGTCTTCATGCGCAACTGGCCTTATGCCTGGGCGCTCGCCAACGCCGGGGACAGCCCGGTGAAAGGCAAGGTCGGCGTCGCGGCGCTGCCGGCGGGGGAAGACGGCCGGCCCGCGGCAACACTGGGCGGCCAGCAGCTCGCCGTCTCGCGCTACTCCGAGCATCCCGAGGAAGCGGCCGACCTGGTGCGCTACCTGACAAGCTACGACGAGCAGAAGCGGCGTGCCCTCGAAGGCTCCTTCAACCCGACGCGGCGCAGCCTCTATGACGACGCGGCGCTGCTGGCGGCCAATCCCTTCTACGGCCTCTTCCTCGACATCCTCGAGAATGCCGTGGCGCGGCCGTCGACGGTCACCGGCCGCCGCTACAACCAGGTTTCCAGCGCGTTCGTTCGAGCCGTGCACGCGACGCTCTCCGGCAACGGCAGCGCGGCCGAGAATCTCGCGGTGCTCGAGCGGAGCCTGGAACGGTTGAGCCGTGGCGGCCGCTGGTAGGCCGGCTGTCGCGCCGGGTGCCTCCCTTGCCGGACGTCGGCGCCGCACCGCCTGGCTGTTTCTGGCGCCGCTGCTGCTGGCCCTCGCGGCCGTCGCCGGCTGGCCACTGCTGCGGACCATCGCCTTCAGCTTCACCGACGCCTACCTTTCCGATCTCGCTGCCTGGCAGTTCGTCGGGCTCGACAACTATCTCTACCTGGCGGAGGACCCGCTGTGGTGGCGCGCCGTCGGCAACACGGTGGTCTTCGCCGTCGTCTCTGTCTCCCTCGAGACGCTGCTCGGCCTCGTCATCGCGCTGACCCTCGACGCCCACCTGCCGGGTCGTGGCCTGTTGCGCGCGGCGGTGCTGATTCCCTGGGCGATCCCCACAGTGGTCTCGGCCAAGATGTGGGCCTGGATGCTGAACGATCTCTACGGCGTGGCGAACGCCGTGCTGCTCGGCCTTGGCCTCATTGACGAGCCCCTGGCCTGGCTCGGCGATCCGGTGCTCTCGCTGGCGGCGGTCATCGCCGTCGACGTATGGAAGGCCACGCCCTTCGTCGCCCTGCTGGCCCTGGCAGCGCTGCAGGTCCTGCCGCAGCAGCTCTACGAGTCGGCGCGCATCGACGGTGCCGGGCCGATCAGGATCTTCTTCAGCATCACCCTGCCGCTGATCCGCCCGGCGCTTCTCGTGGCCGTCATCTTCCGCGGCCTCGACGCGCTGCGCGTCTTCGACGTCATCTATGTGCTCACCGGCAACGCCGCCGCGACCGCCTCCATGTCGGTCTATGCCCGCCAGCAGCTCGTCGAGTTTCAGAATGTGGGCTTCGGCTCGGCGGCCGCCACCTGCCTCTTCTTCGTGGTGGCGCTGGTCACCGCATTGCTGATCACCGTCGGCCGCGTCGACCTCGGCGAGCGGAGCGCCGCGTCATGAGCGGGCGGCGGCTTCCTGCCCTGCGCATCGCGGCGCGCCTGGGCTTTTCCCTGCTCGTTGCAGCGATCCTCTTCTACACCGTGTTTCCCTTCTACTGGGCCGTCGTGTCCTCGCTGAAGAGCGGCAGCGCGCTCTTCGAGGCAGATCTCATTCCCTGGGACGCGACGTTGCAGAACTACGCCTCGGTGTTCCGCAATCAGCCTTTCGCCCGCACCATCGTGAACTCGCTGGTGGTGGCGGCGCTGGCGACGGCGCTCTCTCTGCTGCTGGCGGTCCTGGCCGCCTTCGCGCTCAGCCGTATTCGATTCCGCGGCCGTGCCGCCGTGCTGCTCGCCATCCTCAGCGTCTCGATGTTCCCGCAGATCGCGGTGCTGTCCGGGATGTTCGAGCTGGTGCGCGGGCTCGGCCTCTACAACAGCCTCGCGGGACTGGTGCTGTCCTACCTCATCCTGACGCTGCCCTTCACCACCTGGGTGCTGACCGCCTTCATGCGCGAGCTGCCGGTGGAACTGGAGGAGGCGGCGATCGTCGACGGTGCCTCGCCTTGGCGGATACTCTTCGGCATCTTCCTGCCGCTCTTGGCGCCGGCCCTGGCCGCGACCGGTCTGCTTTCTTTCATCCTCGCCTGGAACGAGTTTCTTTTTGCGCTCACCTTCACGCTTTCGCCGGAGCAGCGCACCGTGCCAGTGGCGATCGCGCTCATCAGCGGCGCCAGCGCTTACGAGCTGCCGTGGGGGCAGGTGATGGCCGCCTCGGTGACCGTGACGCTGCCGCTCATCGTGCTCGTCCTTCTGCTGCAGAGACGCATCGTCTCGGGCCTGACGGCGGGCGCCATCAAGGGCTGAGCGCGGCCCGTACAGGCCGCTGCAGCAATGCCTCCACCTCGTCGCGGCTGGGCATGGAGGAGGCGGTGCCCGCGCGGGTGACCGAAATGCCGGCCACGGCGTTGGCGAAGCGCACCGCCTCCCGCGGCGCCAGTCCGCGCGTGAGGGCGACCGCCAGCCCACCGTTGAAAGCATCGCCGGCGCCGGTGGTCTCAACGACGGCGCCGGCATCCATCGCCGGCACGTGCTCGGAGAACTTGCCGCCGTGCAGCAGGGCGCCCTTGTCGCCGAGCGTGACGATCACGGTGCCGACGCCGCGCTCGAGCAGGCAGTCGGCGGCGCGCCGTGCATCGTCCACCGTCGTTACCTTCACGCCGGTCAGGCCCTCCGCTTCCGACTCGTTGGGCGTGACATAGTCGCACAGCGGGTAGACCGCGGCCGGCAGCTCGGCCGCAGGGGCCGGGTTGAGGATCGTCGTGACGCCGGCCTCGCGCGCGATCTCCAAGGCCCGCAGCGCCGTCTCGATGGGCTGCTCGAGCTGCGTCACGAAGACGCCGGCGCGGCGGATGAGCGCTGCCTGCGCCTCGATGTCGGCCGGCGTAATAAGGGCCGCGGCGCCGGGGCAGACGATGATGGCATTGTTGCCGGTTTCCTCCTCGATGAAGATGCAGGCGGAGCCGGTGTAGCTCTCCGGCGTCTCGGTCACCGCCGGCGTGACCCCGGCCTGCCGCCAGGTCTGGTGCGCGATCTCGGCGAAGGTGTCGCGGCCGAGGCGGGTGATGAAGTGGACCTCGGCGCCCAGCCGTCCGGCAGCCACGGACTGGTTGGAGCCCTTGCCGCCAGGGCCCAGCACAAACTGCCGCCCGAGGACCGTCTCGCCCAGCCGCGGCTGGCGCGCTGCGCGATAGGCGGCATCGGCGACGAAGACACCGAGGATGACGATGGGCTTGTTGCCGGGCTTGCCGGTGCTGAGCGTGGTCATGCCGCCTCCGGCGGGCGAATCTCGTCGGCGGGCGTGCTGTACCGGCTGCCGCAGCGGCCAAACGCTCGCGGGATAATTAATGCCATGTGGTCACGCACCTTCATGGGCGGATTGAAGGGAAGAATTCCGGAGAAAAGATGACGATGTCGCGCGCCGCGTGCAATGGCTATGCGGACTGGTGTGCGGCGTCGATCAACTCGCCGCCGACTTCAGGACCGGCTAAAGCCTATTTCTTTATGACGGGCTTGATCGAGAACCCCGGCGGCTGGTGAAGCTTGTCGCCGCTCGCCCGTCCCGGCGTCTTCACGGTGTGCACCGGCGTGGCGGCGCTAGCGGCGGGATGATCGGCCTCGCCCTCGGCAGCGGAGAGCAGGCCGCACAGCCTGCCTCTATCATCCAACACGAGCAGGTGGTGGTGAGCGCCCTCCCGCATGATCGCGCGGACGGTCTCCATGCTCTCGTCAGTTCGGCAGAAGGCGACTTCCGCCGACATGTGATCGCGGACCGCTGTCTCGGCGAGATCTTCCGGCGACAATCGTTGCCGTGCTTCGACCGCCTCAAACGTCAGCAGGCCCACAATCTCATCGCCGTCCACCACAGGCAGGACAGGAAGACTGAAGAGACGCAGCCGGTTGGCGGCGTCGATCAGGCTTTGATCGAGATGCACAACCTCCGTGGTCGGCAGCATGCAGTCTTTTGCCAGCATCCTGAGGCCTCCGCCGAGTGCATCGGGCCAATGCTCGAGCGGAAGCGGGAGTTCCGTGCGTGCCGTCAGGGGACTCTCAGCAGCTTGATCGCCCGACGGTCGCCGACCGCGATGTTCACCCTGCCCTCCGGTGGCGGCGGGCAGGAATCCGCGCGCACGGCGTCAAGCTCGCTGCCGAAGATGCGGCTGGCTTCCGGCGAGAAATAGTAGGAGTCGCCACTGTCGGCCGGTTCGACAAAGAGCGCTGCTGCCTCGGGCACACCGGCGGCAATGAACGCGATCTCAAAGTCGACCTTGAGATTCTGCCCGGCGCCGTTTCCGCGCTCTTCGGTGGAGAGGATAACCCGCCGCCATCCCATAGCTGTCACCCTCGTTTTCAGGCATCAATCGTCAGCGGAACACGTTCTGTCGCAGGAGTCGAGAGACCACTTTGTGACCGTCGGTTGATTTTTTGGCACCTCCCGGTCCGGCCAAACCGCTTCCTGGGGCGGGCTAAGGTTCTAGGCCGGAACATTCCCGAGGCAACCGGCGTTTCCCGCTCGGCAGTTGCGCTGCCCAGTCCAAACTCGGTTCAAACTCGCTGACGGGGAATGTCTCCATGGATAGTCAAGCGGCATCGCCTGAACAATTGGAGCGTGAGATCGCCTACACGCGCGGGGAGATCGACCGCAAGCTGGCTCTCCTTCAGGCGCGCCTCTCGCCGCGCCAGGTGGCCGGCCAGATGGCGCACTCTTTCGGATCCCAGGGTGGCCTCTTCGCCCGCAATCTCGGCGCCACATTGCGTGACAATCCGGTCCCCACCCTGCTGCTGGGTATCGGCATCTGCTGGCTGATGATCGCCGCGCGCAACGGCGCGCGGCGCGAGGAAGTCGATTATCGCCGCGACGACAGCCCGCAAACGGCGGATGCGACGGCACCGCGGGCGGCGGCGGCTCTCGCGATGGCCGAAGCTGCGGCTGTAGCATCGGCCGCGCCCGCGGCGCGTGCGCAGGAGCAGCAGGAGCGCGCCGACGGAACCTTTGGCCTGGCCTCCGCTCACCGCTGACGGGGCGGCGATGCCACGGTTCTTCGCCGGATCGCGCGGAGAATACGCCGACCGGCCGCTCAGCATTCCCTGGCGCGGCTGGTGGCAGGTTCTGAAGCGGGTGCGCGAGGAGGTGGTGGGGGATCGGCTCTCCATCATTGCCGCCGGCATCGCCTACTACGCCTTGTTCAGCGTTTTCCCCGCCATCGCGATGCTCATCATGATCTATGGGCTGGTGAGCGACGCGGAGACGGCGCGCCAGCAGTTGGAAGCCGTGCGCGGCATCCTGCCGGAGGACGCCTATAATCTTCTGAGCGGCCAGCTCGCCCGGGTCAGCAATGCCGGCGGGGGGCGCCTCGGCTTTGGCCTGCTGTTCAGCTTCGTGCTCGCCGCCTGGAGCGCCTCCAGGGCCGTCGACGCGCTCATGACCGCGATGAACGTGGCCTATGGAGAGGAGGAGGCGCGCAACGTCTTCACCAGGAACCTCGTCGCGCTCGCGCTCACGCTCGGCGGGCTCATCTTCTTCGCGCTCTCGATCGCGGCCATTGCCGCTTTCCCGGCCGCCGTCGCGCTGCTGGACCTCGGTGGGACGATCACCGCTCTCCTGGTATCGCTGCAGTGGGCACTCCTCGCCCTCTTCGCCGTCCTGGGTCTGGCAGGCGTGTACCGCTTTGCGCCGTGCCGTGCCTCCGCCCGCTTCCGCTGGCTCCTCCCTGGTGCCGTAGTGGCTACCCTGCTGTGGCTGTTAAGCTCGCTGTTGTTCTCCTTCTACGTCTCGAACTTCGGTAGCTACAACGAGACCTTCGGATCGATCGGTGCCGTGGTCGTGCTGCTGCTGTGGTTCTACATTTCGGCGCTGGCGGTCTGCATCGGCGCGGAAGTCAATGCCGAGCTCGAGCGCCAGACCTTCCGCGATACGACGACGGGCCCCGACCGTCCGATCGGGCGGCGCGGCGCCTCCGTCGCCGATAACGTCGCCGAGCCGCCAGCCTGAGCTGCGCAGAACTCTATCGAGAAGCTGCTGTAGTCCGCGCCGGGCTGGAGTAAAGTCGCCCGGTGACACGCGAAGCCGAGGCAGCAAAGGACCAACGGAAGTGGATGCAGCGCCTGCCGCGGCCGCTTCGCGGGCTGGCCGAGCAGGTGCGCCAGCCTGAGCTGGCGCTCGCCGCCCTTGCCCGCTTCGGCCTGCGCGAGCTGTCCCTCATCGTCTTCCTCTGCGTCGCTGCAGGTGCCGTCTGGCTGTTCATTGAAATCGCCGATGGTGTGGCCGAGGGGGAGCTCGAAGCCTTCGACACCGCCATTCTGCTCGGCCTGCGCACGCCCCGCGATTTGCAGAACCCCCTTGGCCCACCGTGGCTCGAGGAGATGGTGCGCGACGTGACGGCGCTCGGTGGCCACCTGATCACCATCTTCGTCACAGCGGCTTCGGCCGGCTATCTGGCGCTCCGGCGCAAGCGCGGCGCCGCCCTCTTCATCCTCCTGGCCGTCGGCTCCGGCATGCTGCTGAGCTCGGCGCTGAAAGCGGTCTTCCTGCGCCCTCGGCCGGACCTGGTGGAGCATGCGACGGCGGTCTATTCGAGCAGCTTTCCCAGCGGCCACGCGATGACCGCGAGCGTCGTCTACCTGACTCTCGCGGCGGTCATGATCCGCGTCGAGACGCGGCGCCGGCTGAAGCTCTATCTGCTTTCCCTGGCTGTCCTGGTCACCCTCGCCGTCGGCGCCAGCCGTGTCTATCTCGGGGTTCACTGGCCCAGCGATGTCATCGCCGGCTGGTCTGCCGGGGCTGCCTGGGCCGTGCTCTGGTGGTGCATCGCCCTCTGGATGCAGCGCAAGGGTGCCGTCGAAAAGGGGCCCGAGGAATCAACCGCGCCGCCGCCATGATGCCGGCGCCATCTGCAACCGGAGAACGATCGTGGCCGAAATTACCGTTGAGGACCCTGCGCTCGCGCAGCGCCGGACCCTGCGCCGTCATCGCAGCTTCGCCACGGCGCTGCTGGTCGCCATGGGCCTCATCTACGTCGGCGCCACCTGGCTGGGCGAGACCGGCTTCTGGATCGATCTGCTGCGAGCGGGCACCGAGGCGGCGCTGGTCGGCGGGCTGGCCGACTGGTTCGCCGTCACCGCCTTGTTCCGTCACCCGCTCGGCCTGCCGATCCCGCATACCGCCGTTATCCCCCGCAACAAGGACCGCATCGGCCAAGGCCTTGGAAGCTTCATCGAGCGCCACTTCCTCGAGCCGAAGCTGGTCGCCGCGCGGCTACGTGCAGCCGGTGTCAGCCGCCGGCTCGGCCGCTGGCTGTCAGAACGCGACAACGCCGAGCTGGTGGGCGACCGCCTCGTTGTGGTGCTCGCCTTCGTGTTCCGCTCCCTCAACGACCAGAAGGTCGGGCGCCTGGTGCAGGTCATGCTGCGCCGCCGCCTCGGTGAAACCGAACTGGCGCCGGCGCTTGCGACCCTGCTCGAGGTGCTGCGGCAGCACGACCTGCACCAGGATCTCATCGACTCCATGGTCGAGGCGGTGCGCGACTACGTCGCCGGCCACAGCCGGCAGATCGCCGATCTCGTCGAGGAGCGCAGCGAGTGGTGGGTGCCCCGACAGGTCGACAGGCGGGTGGCAAAGGCAATCACGGCAGGGTTGATCGATTACCTCGATGGCCTCAGCCAGCGGGATCACGACGCGCGCGCGAACTTCAACGTCGCCGTCGACGGATTGATCGACAATCTGCGCCATCACCCTGCCTACCAGGCGCGGGTGAATGCCTTGCGCGACCGGCTACTCGACACGCCGGAGCTCAACGACTACGTGATGGCGCTGTGGCAGGGCCTGCGCGCAAGCCTCGAAGCCGAGCTTGCCGAGCCGCGCTCGCGCCTGCGTCAGGGACTTTCCGGGTTGCTGCGCTCGCTCGGCACGACGATTGCCGAAGATACCGCCGTTCAGGCGCGCATGGATGCCCGCATCGAGGAGGTCGTGCTGGCGCTGATGGAGCCTTGGCGCAAGGGGGCAGGGCAGTTCGTGGCCGACGTGGTGCGCGGTTGGGAAAGCCGCACCGTCGTCGACCGGGTGGAGCTCGCCGTCGGCCGCGACCTGCAATACATCCGCGTCAACGGGACCGTTGTGGGGGCGGTCGTCGGCTGCATCATCTTCCTCCTCAGCGACTTCCTGCTGTAATGCCGCCCAATCGCCCACTGCCATGAAATAAGCCGGCCGCTGCGACGTCATAGATAGGCGATCCTTTCAATCGGCCCTTTCAATCGGCGGTGCCGCGCAAGTGCGGAGGCTTTCTGTGGCAATTTTACGATTCGGGACGGGCGCCAGGAACTAATGCCGGAACATCGAGTCAATTCTCTGTCGGGGCGCGGATCTATCGCTTCCTGCGTTCTCGGCAGCGTGCCCGATGCAACTCCGCGCGCAAAAGTCCTGAAGGACGCTGGCGGAGTTCAACAGCGGGCGCGGATCTGGGGAAGCCTTCCACCGCCTGCGAAGGGCTGCGGTCTCCTTGAGAATACCGGGAGCGGCTCGCTTCGCTAGTTGACGATCCTCTTGCCACCGGCGCGACCCAGGCCGCGCAGGTGGCGCCGTTCCGTTTTCTCTCGCTCCTGCCGGATTCGCTGAGCGCCGGTAGGTTTTGTTGACCTGGAGGGAAGACGGCAAAGTCAGGTGGCCCTTCTGCATGCAGCTCGATGTAAGTCGATTCCGTTTCAAGTCGGTTGCCGGTCCGCGGGAGCGGCTGCACGACGATCGCTTCAAGCCGACCCAGGCGGGATGGCAGGTGTCGCTGGTGGCCGTGCTGGCCTATGCCGGCGTCATGTGGCTGCTCATCGCCTACCTTCCATCCGATATCTTCGACTCGACGTCCCACATCTTTATCCTGTCCATCGGTGTGATCGGCCTGTGGCGCTACGGGTGGTGGTTCACCCACTACGCCCGCTGCATCCTCTATCGCCGCGTCGTTTTCCCCAAGCTGCGCCGCGCGGCGGACGAGGTCGACGCGTGCGGGTTCAAGGCCGGCCATGTCTACGTGCTCTGCACCTCCTATCGGACGGATCCACGCGTTACCTACGCGGTCTATGAGGGGCTCCTCCGCAACATCGCCGACTACGGCGCCCCGACGACGGTGTTCGCGGCAATCAGCGACCGCACCGACGTCGACGTGCTGAACCAGTTGCTGGATGACTACAGCCACCCGAAGGGAGTCGAGATCCGCTACATGTACCAGCGTGGCGACGGCAAGCGCAGCGCCATGGCGGAGGTATTGCGGGCGATCGTGCGCAGCGAGCCGGGTCCGGACGATCTGGTGGTGTTCATGGACGGCGACATTCGTCTGCCGGCGTCCACCTTCCGGCGCTCGATGCCCTTCTTCCTGCTGGAGCAGGATCTCGGGGCGCTGACGACGAACAACCGCGCCGTGGTTACCGGCAGCGATGTGACCAAGGAATGGTACGACCTGCGCTACGCCCAGCGGCACATGCTGATGTGCTCACTCTCGCTGTCGCGCCGGGTGCTGGTGCTCACCGGCCGCTACTCGGTCGTTCGCGCCGATCTCTGCACCCGCCCGGACTTCATCCAGCTTGTCGAGCGCGACCAGCTCGAGCATCGCCGCTTCGGCACCATCACCTTCCTGTCCGGTGACGACAAGTCGACGTGGTACTGGCTGCTGAAGAACAACTGGGCCATGCGCTATCTGCCGGACGTCATGGCCTATGGGTTCGAGGAGCTGCCGGACCGCAACCGCTTCTTCGCCAGCACCGTCGGGCTGATGCGGCGCTGGTTCGGCAATATGTTTCGCACCAGCGGCCGGGCCATCGCCCTGGGGCCGCGACGCATGGGCCTGTTCACCTGGTGGTGCATCGTCGACCAGCGCCTGTCGATCTGGACCACCCTGATCGGCCCGACGGTCGCCATCGTCATGACCCTGCTGGTGCGCCCGTCGTTCGGCCTGGTCTACCTGCTGTGGATCATGTCGACGCGTCTCATCGCTTCCGGTTTGCTCGGGCTCATCTGGGGGCGCGTCAACCCGCTGTGGCCGCTGTTGCTGTACTACAACCAGATCGTCGGCGCCACCTTGAAGAGTTCGATCAACTTCCGCTTCAACCAGCAGAAGTGGACTCGCCAGGGTATCTCGTCGCTGGAGGCGGCCGACCCGCGCAAGGCGAGGAGCATACGCCGCGAGAGCGCGGCGCTTCACCTGGCATCGCTGCTGGCCCTGGTGGCCGCCGTGTCGTTCGCCACCGGCGCCCTCGGCATTCCCGATCGGCATACCTGGCAGTCCATGTTGTCCAGCCACGAGGCCGGCTCGGACGATTTCTGGCTGGCGGCGGCGCTGCGGGCAAAGACCGCGGGCAGCCCCGTGCTGCTGCCACCGGAGCGCATCACCGCGAGTTGGCAGACCTTTGCGGCAGAGGACGAGGCGCTGCTGCGCGGCGCCGGCGCTGCCCAGACCGAACTCGCGATCGCCGGCTTGCCGGACGCCGTGGTCGGCGGAATGCCGGCGGCCGGCGGCATCGGGCGCTGGCGCTGCGGGGACGGCCTGGAGGCCTGCCGCATTGGCAGCAGCGTGGTGGCAAGCAACCTGCTGCTGTCGCGCGGCGCGCCTCATGATGTGAACAGGGGAGCAAGATAGATGCGCAAGGTTTCAAGAAGACATCCGCTTGAGCCGAAAGAGCCGATCGAACCGCGACTGTCGTCGCCGACGGACGACGCGGACGACTTCGAAGACGATGTCGAGGAGCTGTCCCTGCAGGACGAGCAGACGTCTGCTTACCTGCGCAACGAGGCGCGGAATGAGCGGATGCATGTGCGTGTGCAGCTTCCGTTTCAGGTGGTCATCAATGGTCGACGATTTGCGGGCCACGACATCTCGGTCAGTGGCTTCAGCACCGCGAAGCGCCCGGCGGTGGATGGCAGGGCGCCGGTGCAGTGCGATCTCTACATCCGCTGCAACGGTTTCCGCGCCGCCATCCCGACGGTGGCGCAGATGCTCGGCGAGCGCGGCGAAGGGCAGGGCGGGCGCTTCGAGTTCACCGAGATCGGCGATCCCGAAGCTTCCATCCTCCGGCGTCTTATCAGGTCTCATCTTGCCGGGACCCACCTGACGCTGGAGCAGCTCGCGGCCAAGGAGGATCCGCAGACGGTGCGGGAGCGGGTGAAGAAGACCGTGCGTCCGCCCAACCCGGCGCCCAGTCTGCTGAGGTTCGGCGGCACGCTGGCAGCGATCGGCCTCCTGTTCCTGGTTATCGGGGCGGCGCTTTACGAGCGGCTCTTCGTGATCGAGCCCGACTTTGCCGCCGTGACGGCGCCGGAGATCCGGATCTACGCGCCGACCGACGGCGAGCTGGCGCCGCACGAGTTCGACCCGGGCGACACGGTGAAGCGCGACCAGGTGCTGGTCGAGGTCAACGACCCGGAGGCCGAGGCGCAGCTCGTCCTCGCGGAAGCCACCCTCAACTACAACGAGCGGATGCTGGAGAACCTGCGCGCGAGCCTCGCGAACGGCGGCAGCGCCACGATCCTCACCGGCGGCGGCGCCGACGGCGCACCGGTTCTGTCCAAGCTCAGCCCGCTCGAGCTTCGCGCCCGCATCAAGGAGCTGGAGTCTACCTACGGCTTCGCCAAGGCCAAGCTGCGCGCGCTCGAGGCACGCACCGCCGCCGGCACGGTCTATGCGCCCTGCGACTGCATCGTCCATTCGATCCGCTCTGGCGCCGGCGGCTATTGGGTCCAGAAGGGCGCGCTGATCGCCCAGGTGATCCGCAGCGGCAGCGAGGATGTCACCGTGGAGGCGCTGGTCCATCTCGGCGATATCAGCTCCATCGAGCCGAACGAGCGCGCCGAGGTGGTGATGCCGACCACCGGGGAGACGCACACCGCCCGCGTCACCGCCATTCAGCTCGAAAGCCAGAACATCGAGCGTGCCGGATTTCCGGAGTGGGCGAGGCAGGACATGAGCCACGGCAGCGTCATTCTCGCGATGGAGGATCCGATTCCGCCCAGCTTGGTAGGCCATCCGGTGGAAGTCCGCTTCATCGACACCGACTCCCTGGGCGGCGAGGCGCTGGCCACCGTGTTCGGCACGTTGAGCGACCTGATACGAGGCGTCCTCGACCCGATCACCGCCGCCTTTGCCGCCGACTAGGGAAATCCACGAACCCGTGCAAGTGAAATGGAGAAGGCAATGAGGATAGCTGTCGTAGGTACCGGGTACGTAGGCCTTGTTTCGGGGGCTTGCCTTGCCGAGCTGGGATTCGAGACCTGGTGCATCGACAAGGATGCCGCCAAGATTGCGAACCTGAAGCGCGGCGTCATGCCGATCTTCGAGGCCAATCTCGAGGATGTCGTCGTCAGCAACCACCAGAGCGGCCGCCTGCACTTCACCACCGCGATGGCGGAGGCCGTGCCGCAGGCCGACGTCGTGATCCTGGCGGTAGGCACGCCGGACAACAGCGATGGCAGCGTCAACCTCGATGCCGTCTTTGCGGCCGGCCGCCTGGTCGCCGAGCATCTCGAAGGCTCGACGGTGGTGGTCACCAAGTCGACCGTGCCGGTCGGCACCTCCCGCGCGCTTTACCGGACGATGCGCGCGGTGAATCCGGAGGCCGATTTCGAGACCGCCTCGAACCCCGAGTTTCTGCGCGAGGGCGAGGCGGTGAAGGACTTCATGAGTCCCGATCGCATCGTCATCGGCGTCGCCTCGCAGCGCAGCGCCGCGGTGCTCCAGCGGCTCTACCGCCCGCAGCAGCTCGCGGGCGTGCCGCTCGAAGTGACCGGTCCCGAGACGGCGGAACTGACGAAGTACGCCTGCAACAGCTTTCTCGCCACCAAGGTCGCTTTCATCAACGACGTGTCAGATCTCTGCGAGGCAGTTGGGGCCGACGTCCGCCAGGTCGGCCGCGGCATGGGCCTGGACACGCGGATCGGGCCGAAGTTCCTGCAGCCGGGCCCGGGCTACGGCGGCTCCTGCTTCCCGAAGGATACCAAAGCCTTCGTGCGCATGGGCGAGTCCTTCGGCACGCCGCAGCGCATCGTCGCGGCGGTCGTCAAGTCCAATGCCCGGCGCAAGCGCAACCTGGTTCACCGCGTGCGGCGGGCCTGCGGCGGCAACCTCGCCGGCAAGCGGATCGCAGTGCTCGGCCTTGCCTTCAAGCCCGACACCGACGACGTGCGCGAGTCGCCGGCGCTCGACCTGCTCCCCGCTCTCGCGCGCGAGGGCGGAGAGGTAAGGGCGCATGACCCCTGCGCCATCGAGATGGCGAAGGTCGCTCTGGACGGCTCGCCGCTTGCCTATTGCCGGAACCTCTGGGCCTGTCTGGAAGATGCCGATGTTGCCGTGATGCTGACGCAATGGCAGGAGTACCTGGCCCTCGACTGGGCGCGGGTGGCCGCGGCGATGCGCGGCAAGATCGTGGTCGACCTTCGCAATGTCATCGATCCCTTGCCGGTGACTGCCTGCGGCCTCGAGTATCACTGCGTCGGCGCGCGCCCGCAGCCGGCGTTGGCGCCATCGCAACAAGACGCGGCGGCGGCCGAGTGATGGCAGGGCCCCTCAAGATCGCAGCCTTGTCGCTGAGCGCCGCCGCCCTCGCTGCTGGGCTGGCGACCGCCTGCAGCGCCGAGGAGCGCAAGCCCTATGCGGAGAAGGACGACGTGCAGCCTCGCACGAGCCTGTCGCCCTGCTCGGCGCGCCTCGCCGTCATCCGCGCGCCGCGGCTCGCGACCTCCGGTCCGGCCGAGGACGTGGTGGAGGATGCGTTCGATGCCGAACGGCTCATCGGCGTTGAGGAGAACGTTGAGGTGCTGACAGGCGACGGCGGCTTCCTGCGGGTGCACTACCCCGAGGACTCGGTGAATTTCGGCTCGGCGGACGACGAAACGCCCCTCGGCGGCGCCGCCTTCTATGCGCCCTCTGGCAAGTCGAAGGCCTCCTGCCTGCACTACCGCGTGCGCTTCCCGAGCGATTTCGAGTTCGCCAAAGGCGGCAAGCTGCCTGGTCTCTACGCCGGCGAGGCCCCGTCCGGCGGCGAGAAGGTCAGCGGCAAGGACGGCTGGAGCATTCGCCTCATGTGGCGCGAGGACGGCGAGGGCGAGCTCTACGAGTACGTCTACAACAAGAAGGGCAAGTATGGCCTTAGCGTCGGCCGCGGCAGCTTCACCTTCCCGAGCGGCCGTTGGGTGGAAGTCGATCTCGAGGTCGTGATGAACGACCCCGGTGAGCGTAACGGCCAGGCACGGCTGTGGATCGATGGCCGGCCGGTCATCGAGCAGAACGACATCGTGTACTCGACTGAGGACGAAGGGCCGCTCGAAGGAGGGCTCATGTTCAGCACCTTCTTCGGCGGCAGCAGCGAAAGCTGGGCCTCGCCGAAGGACCAGCATGTCGACTTCGCGGACTTTCGCCTGTACGCCGGCGAGGACGGCGGATGACGCCCGGGCGGTGGCAGTGGAGGACGTTGGCGGGCTTGTGCCTCGCGTTGTTGCTCGTCTGCCTGCCGTGGCAGGCGGGGCAGGCTTATCTGCTGCCCAAGGAGCGCCAGGCGCTCGACCTGCCCTATGAGGTCAATGATCCCGATGCCTCTTACTTCGACGTCGCTGGCAGGATGCAGCTCCTGACCGGGACGGAAGATCCCATGCTGCGCCAACTCGGCAACACGCTGCAGATGGGCCAGAGCTGCCGCAGCCTGAAGGCACAGCCGGTGCTAGACGGCACGGTCACGCTGCCGTCGTTCTACGACAATCCCGAGGAATGGGGCCTGACAGTGGAGCCGCTGCTGGCCTTCGAGCAGACCATGAGCGACCTCGCCGGAGCCTGGGTCGCCAGCGGCGACCGCTACTACGCCGACTGCCTGCTCGATATCCTGGAGAAGTGGGCGAAAGCGAACGCGCTCTATGAGTTCGATTTTGATGCCAGCCGGCCACAGGCCTGGTATGCGATCGAGTCCATGATCTTCTCCGCCGCGCTGGCGCTGTCGACCATCACCGGCGAGATCGAGATCGCGCCCGAGCGGCGCAAGGTCGTAACCGACTGGCTGGTGCGGACGGCGAAACGGCACTTCAACACGCCTGCTTCCAACCCGAGCTGCTGCAACAACCACTACTATCGCCGCGCCCTCTACATGACCATCGTTGGTGTCGTGGCGGATGACGACGTTCTCTTCGAGACCGGCCTGCGCTCTGTCTATTCGGCGCTCGACGATCTCAACGAGAACGGCGCGCTGCAGCTCGCCATGCGGCGCGGTTGGCGCGCCATTCACTATCAGAACTACAGCCTGCTCTACCTCGTCACGACCATGCAGATCGCCTACCGCCAGGGCTATGATCTCTTCAGACTGGAAAAGGATGGCATCGGCTTCCGCGACGCCGTCGCCTTCCTGCTGCGTAGCCTGCGCAGCCCCTATCAGATCGACGGCCTGCCGCCGGGCGAGCAGGATCTGACCTTCACCAACGATCCCCAGTACTTCTCCTGGATGGAAATCTGGCTCGCGCACGTCGAGGACCCGGAAATGGAAAACTTCGTCCGGGTATACCGCCCGGTCTTCAATCGTGGCGCCGGCGGCTACCTCACCCTCTATTTCAAGCGCCCAGAGGGACCGCAAGGCGTCGTCGCGCAGGAGGTCAGCGATATCGAGGCGTTGCGGATGACGACGGCGCAGGCCGGCGGGCGCTACCCCCTGCTGGAAAAATGGAGGCGTTCGCAATGACGGTGTACCGGGCCGGTGCCGGCCAGCGCAGCTTCTCCTTGCCTCTGACGTTCTGCGTTCTCGCCGTGACGGTGTTGCTGGCGACCGGCTGCGCGACACAGCCGGTTCGTCCGGTTCCCTACGAGCAGGCCAATACGGCGTCGTGGTTCTCGCAGTCGGGCAGCAGCGACCTGAGCGAGAGCTATAAGGCCGACTATGAGGAGGGGCGCGCCGCCTATGCCGCGGAAGACTACGCCGACGCCGTGAACCGCTATGGCGCGCTGGCGGAGCAGGGGGTGCCGGAAGCCGCCTACGAGCTGGGCAAGGCCTACCGCTACGGCAACGGGGTGCCAGAGGATTCCGAGCAGGCGGCCCAGTGGATGATCGCTGCGGTGTCGCAGCCGAACAGCCGCCGGCCGCACGCTTCCTATCACCTGGGCACCATGTTCATGGCCGGCGAGGGCGTGCCGCAGGACTTCGCTCTGGCGAGGCGGCTGCTGGAGCAGGCGGCAAACGGCGGCTATCTGCGCGCAACGCTGTCCCTGGCGCAGCTCTACGCGGAAGGCAAGGGCGTCGAGCGGGACCCTGCGAAGGCTCGCGAGCTCGCCTTGCGCAGCGCCGGATCCGGCGACGTCGAAAGCTATCTCTGGCTGCTGCGCGCCTCTCGACCGGGCGGTGTGCTCGGCGAGGACAGCGGGCAGTCTGCGCTGCTGGCCGAAAAGCTGATGGCCCTGCTGCAGCTGCGCATCACCGAGCACAACGACCCCCGGGCGATGCGCGACCTCGCCACCGTCCATTACCAGGGGCTCGGCGTGCCGGAGAACCGCGACGAGGCGATGCGCTGGCTCGAGCGCGCGGCGCAGCTCCGGCATCCGGAATACCTCGCGAACTTCGGCGAGGATGTTCTGAAGGGCACCAACGGCTTCGAGGCCCAGCCGACGGAAGGCTTCCAGATCCTGCGCATGGCGGCGACGCGCTACTGGTCCCCGGAAGCCATGGCGATGGTGGCCGAAGCCTACCGCGACGGCCTCGGCACGCGCGCCGACCCGATCGCCGCGGAGAACTGGTTCCGCCGTGCCGTGGATGCCGGCTCGGTCACGGCGAAGCTCGAATATGGCCGCATGCTGGTCGAGCGCAAGGACGACCCGCAGTCTCTGCAGCGCGGCGTGGCACTGCTCGAGCAGGCGGCCAGCGCCGAGACGCCCTACGCCTGGACCGCCCTCGGCGACCTCCATCTGGACGGGGCCTTTCCAGGTGCCGACCCGGCGAAGGGGGTGGCGTACCTCGAGCGCGCGCACAAGGCCGGCATCCCTTCCGCCACCGCTCGCCTGGGGGAGGCCTACTTGGAAGGGCGCGGTGTGCCGCAGGATCCCGGCAAGGCCATCCCCCTGTTGCAGCAGGCGGCGGAGGCCGGCCAGCCGGGCGCCATGATGGCGCTGGGCCAGGGCTACCTGAAGGGCGAGGGGCTGCCGCGGGATCCGGGTCTCGCCAAGCACTGGCTGGAGCAGGCCGAGGCGCACGGCGTGGATTCCGCGCGCTTCATGCGGGGGCGCGCCCTGCTGTCGGGCGAGATCCCCGGCGACGCGGCCGAGGGGCTGCGCATCGTGGCGTCCTTCGCGCAGTCCGGCAACACACTGGCCATGATGGACCTCGGCAGGGCGATGCGGGATGGCACGACGGTCCCGCGCGACCGCGAGGCGGCGCGGAGCTGGTTCGAGAATGCAATGCGGGCCGGCGATCCTGCGGCCAAGCCCGCGCTCGCGTCCATGCTCTACGAGGATGCAGGCCGCGGCGTCGTGCAGTTCGCCGAGCTGCAGGAGGCGGCTGAGCTCGGCCATCCCGGCGCCATGTCCCAGCTCGGCCAGGTCTACCTGCGCGGCGAGGGCATCCCAGGCGATCCGGTGAGGGGGCGCATCTGGCTTGAGCGCGCTATCGAGGCCGGCAATCTGCATGCAGCTCAGACCCTGGGCTCCGCCTATCTCGAGGGCCGCTATGGGCTGGAGCGCGATCCGGCAGAGGGTCGGCGCCTGCTCGAGCGGGCGGTTGCAGCGGGCGATCCCAATGCCGAGCGCGACCTCGGCTATGCGCTGATCGAGCCTGGCGACAGCGGGTTTCCGCCCGATGCCGAGCGCGGCCTGCGGTTGCTGACCCTGGCGGCGCGCAAGGGCGACAGCTATGCCATGGAGCTGCTGGGGCGCGTCTATCTGGAGGGCGGCAAGGGCATCCGGCCGGACGCGGAGAACGCTGAGGTCTGGCTGGCGCGTGCCGCAGATCGCGGCGACGTTTCCTCGATGACCCTGCTCGGCTCGGCCCACCTCGACAAGATCGTGCCGGACAGCGATCCGCAGCAGGGCATCGACTACCTGCAGCGGGCTGCAGCGCAGGGCGACGACACCGCGCGGGCGAGGCTCGGCACGGCCTACCTCTTCGGCGCCGACGGCGTTCCGGCGCAACCGCAGCAGGGCGTCGAGCTGCTGCAGGCGGCGGCCGACAACGGCCACGCCGGCGCCATGGCGGCGCTGGGCCGTGCCTATCTCGACGGCACGCTCGGCGAGCGGCGCATCGACGAAGGCGCACGGCTGCTGTTCGAAGCCGCCCGTGCCGGCCATCCCACGGCGCGTTACGTCCTGGCGGAAGCCTTTCTCCAGTCTCAGGGCATCGAAAGCGCGAACCGGGACTACGCCCAGGCGTGGCTGGAGACGGTGGTCGCCGGCGACACCGAGGCGGCGCTCGCGACGCTGACCGAGATGCTGCGCGAAGGCGATCTGCCGCCGCCGGCGACCGATCCTGCCGGTGTGGAGGCCACGCGTCCGTAGGGGGCGCCCGTAGAGGCCACGCGACCGATCTGCTTCAAAAGGATAGAGCAGATTCACAGGGTCGGTGGATCGCCTCCGGCGATTCCATCCGACCCTGATCTGCTCTAGGGGAAGCGGGCCTCTTCCTCGACCACGTTCAGGTCCATGTGGTTGCGCATGAAGCGATTGGCTGCGTCGTCGGTCGGCTGGTGGTCCCAGGGCTGGTAGCGGCCCTGGCGCAGCGCGTCGTAGACAACCCACCGCCGCGCCTGGCTCTGGCGCACCTCGGCGTCGAAGCGCGCCAGGTCCCAGCGGGCGCGGACCCTGGCCATGAAGCCCTTCACCCGTTCCGCCTGCGCCGGCTCGGCCGCCAGGTTGCTCAGCTCCAGCGGGTCGGCCTCGAGGTCGAAGAGCTGCGGCGGGTCGAGCTCGCAGTGATTGAACTTGAAGCGGCCGTCGCGAATCGACACCAGCGGCGCCTGGGAACCCTCGCCGGCATACTCCATCAGCACCGGGCGGTGGCGCGCGGCGCCGCTTGCCAGCGGCAGCACCGACTCGCCGTCGAGGAGCCCGGCGTCAGCCTCGGCATCGATGCCGGCCAGCTCGAGCAGCGTCGGCAGGATGTCGAGGGCGGAGACCGGGGTGTCGACGCGCCCGCTGCCGAGGCCCGGCCCCGCCAGCATCAGGGGGATGCGCGCGGAGCCTTCGAAGAAGCTCATCTTGAACCACAGCCCACGCTCGCCCAGCATGTCGCCGTGGTCGGCGCAGAAGACGACCACGGTGTCCTCCGCGCTGCCGCAGCGCGCGAGAACGTCGAGCAGACGGCCGATCTTGTCGTCGAGATAGGAGATGTTGGCGAAATAGGCGCGCCGGGCGGCACGCACCTGCGCCTCGGTGATCTCGAAGCGGCGGAAATCGACGGCCTCCAGCAGGCGCTTGCTGTGCGGATCCTGCTTCTCATAAGGGATCGGCGCGACCTCGGGGAGCAGCGCCGGACAGTCCTCGTAGAGATCCCAGAACTGCCGCCGGGCCACATAGGGATCGTGCGGGTGGGTGAAGCTGACCGTCAGGCACCAGGGCTGCGACTCCTGCTTGCGCGCCAGCCGGTAGAGTTCCGCTTCGCCCTGGAAGGCGACCTCGTCATCGTATTCGAGCTGATTGGTGATCTCGGCGACGCCGGCGCCGCTGACGGAGCTGAGGTTGTGATACCACCAGTCGATGCGCTCGCCCGGCTTGCGGTAATCCGGGGTCCAACCGAAGTCGGCGGGGTAGATGTCGGTGGTCAGCCGGCGCTCGAAGCCGTGGAGCTGGTCGGGGCCGACGAAGTGCATCTTGCCGCTGAGCGCCGTGCGATAGCCGGCGCGGCGCAGGTAATGGGCGAAGGTCGGCAGCGCGGCCGGCACCTCCGCCGCGTTGTCGTAGACCCCGGTGCCCGAGGGCAGCAGGCCGGACATGAAGGATGCGCGCGACGGCAGGCAGAGCGGGCTCGGCGTGTAGCAGCTTCGGAAGCGCAGCGCCCGCTCGGCGAACGCCTTCAGGCGCGGCGTGTGCAGGAAATCGGCAGGCCCGTCGGGACAAAGCGTCCCGCTCATCTGGTCCACCATGAGTATCAGGATGTTGGGCCGCCGGCGCATCGCGGGTCACCGCCTTTCAGTTTCGCCTGCCGTGGCCGGCATGCCACCAAATCTTCAGCCACACACAGTCCTTATATCGCGGGCTGCGTTGTGGCCTGCCAGTTTCCCGCCAGAGGCGGATTTTTACGAGACTCTACGGGCGGCACTGCGGTAGTGTAAAGTGGGGCTGTGTTGATAAGCGATATAAAAAAATTTTATGTCAGGGAATCCACTGGATAGCGGCTGCCTGCGTCCTTTCGACGTCGTCGCCCACCATCGCAACCTGTCGCGGGCGGCGGCCGCCCTCGGCATGACGCAGCCGGCACTCTCGTACCGCATCCGGCAGATGGAGGATGTGCTGGGCGTGCAGTTGTTCCGGCGCCGGCCGCGCGGGCTCGAGCTCACCAGCGAGGGCGAGACGCTGCAGACCGCGGTCCGCCAGGGCCTCGAGCGGCTCGACGAGGCGGTGCTGGCGATCCGACGGCGCGCCCGCACGCCGACGGTGCGCCTTGCCACCGACTTCGCCTTCGCGGCCTTTGGCCTGATGCCGCGTGTGCCCGATTTCCGCCGGGCCAATCCCGGTGTCGACGTGCAGATCGTGGCCAGCCAATCGCTGGCGCCGGGGCTGGAGGCCGATGCCGATCTCGCCGTGCTGTTCGGCGACGGCGACGACTTCGCCCGCCAGTTCGCCGGCGACCTGAGGCTCCTGATCCCCGAGCGCGCCACCGCCGTCTGCTCCCCGGGCTTCCGGTCGCGCTTTGGCCCCTTCGGGCGCATCGAGGAGTTGCTTCGGGTGCCGCTGATTCATCTCGAAGGCGATAGCGGCGAGCGCTGGTTCACCTGGCAGAGCTGGTTCACCCAGGCCGGAATCGCCTACCGCCCCGCCGCAACCTCGCTCAGCTTCAACACCTACACGCTCGTGATCCAGGCTGTGCTCGCCGAGCAGGGCATCGCGCTCGGCTGGGCCGGGCTGGTCGACGACCTGCTGGCCTCGGGAACCCTGGTGCCGGCCTGCGATGCCACCCTGGGCAGTCGCCGCGGCTATTGGCTGCTGCGCCCGAAGGGCGCTGTACCGGCCGAAGTCGACCTCGTGGCGGACTGGCTCGGAGAATCGAGGGAGGGTCGGCAGCGATGACAGGACGCTGCTGCCGGCAATTACGTCGCTCGCTGTCAGGAAGTTGTCGGGATTGCGCAAATTGTGGCCGCTATCCGGTATCTGCGGCGGCGCGCCTGCATGCGATGATGCGCAAAACTACAAGAACGCGGTGGACAGGGACCGCGGTGACCGACGGCTCGCGCCTGATGGCCTGGATAGATACATACAGTTGTCCGGTGGCGCCCGCGCCCACCGCGGCGTCGGCGTGACCGACCGGCGCCGTCGCGGGTCCGTATCCGCAGAACGGGACTGAGAGACAAGGCCGGTGGGAACCGCCGCCGGCTGAACGGCAAACGACAAGCGAACAGAGAGGCAAAGATCATGGACAGCTACCTGAAGTACCTCGGCCGGGAGGCGGCCCTCGGGCGCCTCAGCCGGCGTGAATTCCTCGGCCGCTCGGCGGCCCTCGGCGTCGCTTTGCCGATGGCGACCACCCTGCTCGGCTCCAGCGTTCTGGCCGCCGGCCCGCAGCGGGGCGGCCACCTGAAATGCGGCCTTCAGGGCGGTGCCAGCACCGACGTGCTGGACCCCGCCAAGTGCACCTCGCAGGTCTGCTTCATGACGGGGCGGAACTGGGGCGACACCCTGATCGAAAGCCATCCGACGAGCGGCGAGCCGGTGGCGGCCCTGGCCGAGTCCTGGAGCGCCTCGCCCGACGCCAAGGTGTGGACCTTCAAGATCCGCAAGGGCGTGCAGTTCCACGACGGCAAGGAACTGACCGTCGACGACGTGGTCGCGACCCTGAAGCGCCACAGCGACGAGAACTCCCAGTCCGGCGCCCTCGGCATCATGAACTCGATCAGCGACGTGAAGGCCGACGGCGGCGACCTCGTGGTCAGCCTGCCGGAAGGCAATGCCGACCTGCCGCTGCTGCTGTCGGACTACCACCTGGTCATCCAGCCGAACGGCGGCGTCGACGATCCGAACGCCGGCATCGGCACCGGTCCCTACAAGGTGGCCAGCTTCGAGCCCGGCGTGCGCGTCACCTTCGAGAAGAACACCAACGACTGGCGCGACGACCGCGGCTACGTCGAGTCGGTGGAGATCGTCGTCATCAACGACGCCACCGCGCGAACCGCGGCGCTATCTTCCGGACAGGTGCACTTCATCAATCGCGTCGACCCGAAGACCGTCGATCTCCTGAAGCGGGGCCCCAACGTATCCATCCTGAACACCTCGGGCCGCGGCCACTACGTGTTCATCATGCATTGCAACACGGAGCCTTTCGCCAACAACGATCTGCGCCTGGCCCTCAAGTACGCGATGGACCGCGAGGGCATGGTCGAGACGATCCTGCGCGGCTTCGGCAAGGTGGGCAACGACTTCCCGATCAACGAGACCTACGCGCTGTTCCCGCAGGATATCGAGCAGCGCGCCTACGATCCGGAGAAGGCGGCCTTCCACTTCAAGAAGTCCGGCTACAGCGGCTCGGTGCTGCTGCGCACCTCGGAAGTCGCCTTCCCCGGCGCGGTCGACGCGGCGGTGCTCTACCAGCAGTCCGCCAAGAAGGCCGGCATCGAGATCGAGATCAAGCGCGAGCCGGGCGACGGCTACTGGTCGAACGTGTGGAACGCGCAGCCGTTCAGCACCTCCTACTGGGGCGGCCGGCCGACCCAGGATCAGATGTACACCACGGCGTACTATTCGGAGGCCGACTGGAACGACACGCGCTTCTTCCGTCCCGACTTCGACAAGCTGCTGCTGTCGGCCCGCGCCGAGCTCGACCAGGCCAAGCGTGCGTCCATGTACCGCGAGATGGCGATCATGGTGCGCGACGAGGGCGGCGTGATCCTGCCGATGTTCAACGACTTCATCAACGCCGTCACCAAGGACGTGCAGGGCTATGTCCACGACATTGGCAACGACATGTCGAACGGCTTCGCCGCGACGCGTGTCTGGCTGACTGCGTGAGATGAGCCAGGAGCAGGGCACGTCGGGCCCGGGCGGCCTGGCAAAAATCGAGGCGGTGGCGGCGGGTCCTCTCGATCCGCCGCCAGCCGGCACCCCGGCGGCCCCCGCTGCTGCGGGGATCGCATCACGATCCCTTGGAAGCTGGAGCCGCTTCCGTCATCACATGCCGCTGGCCGCGCTGATCGTCCAGCGTCTGGGCCTGAGCCTCGTTCTCCTGTGGGCCGTGTCGGTGGTCGTTTTCCTCGGCATCGAGGCGCTGCCGGGCGACTTTGCCGAGACCTACCTGGGGCAGTCGGCGACACCACAGGCGGTGGCGAACATCCGCCAGGAGCTCGGGCTCGACCAGCCAGCGCTCACCCGCTATTTCGAGTGGCTCGGCGGCGCCCTCACCGGGGACTTCGGAAACTCCTGGGCGAGCGGCGCGTCGGTGACGGAGCAGATCGGCCTGCGGCTCGGCAACACCCTGTTCCTTGCTTTCTGGGCGGCGCTGGTGTCGGTGCCGCTTGCGATCGGCCTTGGCATGCTGGCGGTGCACTACCGCAACCGCCTGCCTGACCGCCTGATCAACGTGGTTTCTCTCGGCGCCATCTCGCTGCCCGAGTTCTTCGTCGGATACATTCTCATCCTCTTCATTGCCGTGAAGGGCGGATGGGTCTCCTTTCCCTCCACCGTCTATGCCGGCATGAGCTTCGGTCAGCGGCTGGAAGCGATCGTGCTGCCCTGTGCCACCCTGGTGCTGGTGGTGCTCGCCCACATGATGCGGATGACCCGCGCGGCGATCCTCAACGTCATGTCGTCCCCCTACGTGGAGACAGCGGAATTGAAGGGGCTCGACACCCTGCGCATCATCGCGCGCCATGCCGCGCCCAATGCGGTGGCGCCGATCATCAACGTGGTGGCGCTCAACCTCGCCTATCTCGTCGTCGGCGTCGTCGTGGTCGAGGTCGTCTTCGTCTATCCCGGCATGGGTCAGTACATGGTCGACGCGGTCACTGTGCGCGACCTGCCGGTGGTGCAGGCCTGCGGCCTCATCTTCGCCGGCGTCTACATTCTGCTGAACATGACGGCCGACGTGCTGGCCATCGTCGCCAACCCCCGCCTGAGGCACCCGCGATGAGGTGGCGCGAGATTCCCCTGAGTGCCTGGGTCGGCATGGCCGGCCTCGCCGTCGCCATCGGTTGCGCCATCTTCGCCCCCTTGATCGCCCCCTACAGCGAGCGCGAGGTGGTCGGCGACATCTGGCTACCGATGGGCGGCGACTTCCTGCTCGGCACCGACAACCTCGGCCGCGACCTTCTGTCCCGCCTCATCTACGGAGCGCAGACCACCATCACGGTGGCCCTGGCGGCGACGGTGCTGGCCTTCTCCATGGGCATCATCCTCTCCTTCACCGCCGCGGTGGCCGGCGGCTGGGCCGACCAGGGGCTGTCGCGGCTGAACGACCTCATGATGTCGATCCCGACGCTCATCTTCGCCCTGATCGTGCTGGCCGTGCTGCCGCAGGAGCTGTGGATTCTCGTCGTGGTCATGGCGGTGCTGGAATCGACCCGCGTGTTCCGCCTCGGCCGCGCGGTGGCGATGGACGTCGCCGTCATGGAGTTCGTCGAGGCCGCGCGGCTGCGCGGCGAGGGTCGCCTGTGGATCATCTTTCGCGAGATCCTGCCCAATACCCTCTCGCCGCTGCTCGCTGAGTTCGGCCTGCGCTTCGCTTTCGCGGTGCTGTTCCTCTCGACGCTCTCCTTCCTCGGCCTCGGCATCCAGCCGCCGGAGGCCGACTGGGGCGGCATCGTGAAGGACAACAAGGACGGCATCATTTTCGGCATTCCTGCCGCGCTCATCCCCGGGGCGGCCATCGCCGCCCTCGCGATCAGCGTCAACCTGGTGGTCGACTGGCTGCTGAACCGCACTGCCAGCCTGAAGGGAGGGCGTGGCGATGGCTGACCTGCTCGACGTCCGCGATCTCAAGATCGGCGCCACCGCCTATCCGCCGGGCGAGCCGCCGAAGGACATCACCATCGTCCACGGCGTCTCCTTCACCCTGGAGAAGGGCCGGGTGCTCGGACTTATCGGCGAGTCGGGTGCCGGCAAGTCGACCATCGGCCTCGCTGCCCTTGCCTACGGGCGCGGCGGCGTGCGCATCACCGGCGGTGAGGTGCTGCTCGACGGCGAGGATATCCTCGCTCTTGGTTCCGGCATCCGGTCGATCCGCGGCAACCGCGTTTGCTACGTGGCGCAGTCGGCGGCCGCCGCCTTCAATCCGGCGCACCGGCTCGGCGACCAGGTTGTCGAGGCGGCGGTGCGCCACGGCAAGCTCACCCGGGCCAAGGCCCTGGAGCGGGCGCGCTACCTCTTCGGCGTGCTCGGGCTGCCCGACCCGGACAACTTCGGCAAGCGCTATCCGCACCAGGTCTCGGGCGGCCAGTTGCAGCGCGCGATGACCGCCATGGCGCTCTGCCCGGGTCCGGCGTTGATCGTCTTTGACGAGCCGACGACGGCGCTGGACGTGACCACGCAGATCGACGTGCTCGCGGCCATCAAGCGGGCGATCGAGGAGACGGAAACGGCGGCGCTCTACATCACCCACGACCTTGCGGTGGTGGCGCAGATCTCGGACGACATCATGGTGCTGCGCCACGGTCGCATGGTGGAGTACGGCCCCGTCAAGCAGATCATCGAGGCACCGCGCGAGGACTACACCCGCCAGCTCGTGTCGGTGCGCCAGATCCAGAAGCAGGAAGCTCCCGAGCAGTCCGACGCGCTGCTGCGCATCGACCGGGTCGACGCCGCCTACTCGAACCACTTCAAGGTCCTGCACGACGTCAGCTTGCATGTGCCCCGCGGCCAGACGGTGGCGGTGGTCGGCGAGTCCGGCTCGGGCAAGTCTACGCTGGCCCGGGTCATCACCGGCCTTCTGCCGCAGAGCAAGGGCAAGGTCATTTTCAAGGGCGACGCGCTGCCGCCGAAGTTCGGCGACCGCAGCAAGCTGCATCTCCGCCAGATCCAGATGCTCTACCAGATGGCGGACACCGCGATGAACCCGCGCCAGACGGTGCGGGACATCGTCGGACGGCCGCTCACCTTCTACTTCGGCCTGCACGGCCAGGAGAAGACCCGGCGCGTCGCCGAGCTGCTCGAGCAGATCGAGATGGGCAAGGGCTTCATCGACCGCTATCCCGCGGAGCTGTCGGGCGGGCAGAAGCAGCGCGTCTGCATTGCCCGCGCCCTGGCGGCGAAGCCGGAGCTGATCCTCTGCGACGAGCCGACCTCGGCGCTCGACCCGCTGGTGGCCGCCGGCATCCTGAAGCTGCTCATGCGCCTGCAGGCGGAAACTCAGGTCTCCTACCTCTTCATCACCCACGACATCGCCACGGTTCGGGCCATCGCCGACTCGATCGCGGTCATGTACCGCGGCCGCGTGGTGCGCTTCGGGCCGAAGTCGGGGGTGCTGTCGCCGCCCTTCGACGATTACACCGACCTCCTGCTGAAGTCGGTGCCGGAGATGCGGCTCGGCTGGCTGGAGGAGGTGCTCACCACCCGGCGGATGGCAAGCGCGGGTCATTGACTTGAGCGGGCATGCCGTTGGGGTCCCGGCTGTGAAGGTCCGGGAGAACGAGTGGATCGCGCTGCCCGACGGCACGCGCCTTGCCGCGCGCCTCTGGCTGCCGGAGACGGCGGAGCGGGTACCGGCAGTGCTGGAGTTTCTGCCGTACCGCAAGCGCGACGGCACCGCACCCCGGGACGAGAGCACCTATCCGGTCTTCGCCGCCGCCGGCTATGCCGGTGTGCGTGTCGACATGCGCGGCTCCGGCGAGTCCGAAGGGGTGCTCGACGACGAGTACTCGCCGCGCGAGCTGGCCGATGCCTGCGCGGTGATCGCCTGGATCGCCGCGCAGTCCTGGTGCTCCGGCGCGGTCGGCATGATGGGCATCTCCTGGGGCGGCTTCAACAGCCTGCAGGTCGCGGCGCTCGCGCCGCCGGCGCTGAAGGCGGCGATCTCGCTGGCCTCGACGGTCGACCGCTTCGCCGACGACATTCACTTCAAGGGCGGCGCGCAGCTCTCGGCCAACCTCTCCTGGGCCGCCACCATGCTCGCCTACCAGTCGCGCCCGCCCGATCCGGCCCTGGTCGGCGAGCGCTGGCGCGACATCTGGCTCGAGCGGCTGGAGGGCGAACCCTTCATGCTGGAAAACTGGCTCGCCCACCAGCGGCGCGACGCCTTCTGGCGGCACGGCTCGATCTGCGAGGACTTCGCCGCGGTCGCCGTCCCGGCGCTGGTGCTGGCCGGCTGGGCGGACGGCTACCGCAACACGCCGCTTGAAGCGGTCGCAGGCCTCGGCGCCAGCGCGAAAGCGATCCTCGGGCCGTGGGTTCACAAGTATCCGCACTTCGCCTGGCCGAAGCCGCGCATGGACTTCCACGCGGTGGCGTTGAGGTTCTGGGACCGTTGGCTGAAGGGTCTCGCCAACGGCGCCGAGGACGATCCCCAGGTGACGGCCTACATCCTCGACGCGCCGCGCCCGGCGCCGCGTCGCGAGCACGATCCCGGCCGCTGGGTCGCCCTCGACACCTGGGATGGCCCGCCGACGCTGGCCTACCGCCTGACCGGCGACCGCCGCCTGGTGGCGGCGGCGGGCGAGGCAGCGCCGGAAGCGGCGGAGATCGTCATCGCCTCGCCGCCCGATACCGGCGTCATGGGCGGCGAATACTTCACCCTGAAGCCCGGTGCCGAGATGGCGGCCGACCAGCGGCTCGACGACGGCGGCAGCGTGGTCTTCGAGACGGCCCCTCTGGTGGAGGCGGTGGAACTCTTGGGCCGGCCGGTGCTGCAGGTCTCCCTCGGCTGCGCGGCGGCCACGGCGCTGCTCGCGGCGCGGCTGGTGGACGTGCATCCCGACGGCACGGCGACGCGCATCAGCTTCGGCGTCCTGAACCTCGCACATCGCGACGGCAGCGCCGAGCCGCAGCCGATGCCGACAAGCGAAGCGGTGACGGTGACGCTGCGGCTGGACGC